>JBNAWB010000070.1:0-15972 GCA_049699975.1 Thermodesulfobacteriota bacterium | reverse complement strand
TCCCCCTCCCGCCTGAAGTAGGTACGAATTTCAAAAGTGATCGACGGTCAGAATTAACAGCTCACCGGTAATCCGTCACTGAAAAGTGGAAGAACTATTGTTAGAGGCAGATCAGAGGCAGGCCAGAGGCAGGCCTGCCTCCGGCATTCATTCAGAATCATGAGGCAGTGATTTCTTCCATGGAATGAGGCGGCAGGTAGTAGGGCAAGGGCTTGACCCTTGCCGCATTCGGCAAGCCATATAGGCTTGCCCTACAAAATTTTTAAGCCGCCTGCCCTTTGCGGAAAATTGGTTATGGGCTTTGAGCATCTTCTTCTCCCGCCGATGCTTCTTCATTCATGCCCGCCTCTGGCCTGCCTCGGGCACTTACAAAAATAAAAATTCCTCTAATAATCTCACCCTTCAGTGATGAATTACGCTTACCGTCGACACTTTTGAAATGCCTGGCAAAGCAGACAGGAGGGCAAGAGGAAAGAAATGGGGAAAATTCTGTTGATAAAGGAGGCATGACGAAATCTCTAATTTTTTGCTTGACAAAATTTTGCAGTCGACTAAATTATCCTTCATAGCCAGTCCATCTTTAATTTCATTGTTCAAAAATTCTTTTAAGTTTTGGGGTTCATAGAGTAATCCCTCTGAAATTTATTAGAGAGGAGGAGCCAATGAAAAAGGGGAGAGTTTTTATATTCATGTTATTTGCCATTTTAATTATGATGGGAACCAGTAATGATACTTTTAGTCAGACTAAAGAAAAGCCTTTAGTTTTGAAAATTTCCCATCAATGGCCCGCAGGAACTATTGAAAAAGGGGACTTTAGAGATAGGTTGTGCCGAGTTTTTGCTAAAAAAGTTGAAGAAAAGACAGGAGGAGGATTGAAATTTGAAATTTACCCTGCCTCAGCTCTTTTTAAACCTGTTCCCCAATATGATGCCTTGCTCAAAGGAGCACTTGATTTTTCTGTTTACCCTTTGGATTATGCCTCCGGCAAAATTCCACAATTTTCCATTACTTTGATGCCTTGTGTAGTTAAAGATCATCATCAAGCCATGCGTTGGAAAGAGGCACCTATTGGCAGGGAAATTGAACGACTATGTGAACTCAACGGGATGAAAATAATTACCTGGGCCTGGTGTGGTGGCGGCTTAGCCACAAAGGGTAAACCAGTAATCAAGCCAGAAGATTTGAAAGGAATGAAAATTCGGGCAGCTGGCAAAATGTTTGAAAAAATGCTCCATGATGGGTGCGGAGCGGCCATTACCAGCATGCCTTCTACTGAGATCTATTTTGCCCTCCAAACCGGAGTCCTGGATGCCTGCATGACTTCTTCGTCTTCCTTCGAATCATTCCGCCTCTATGAACAAGTGAAATTTTATAATTCTCCCCGGATGACAACGACTTGGTATATGCTGGAACCTTTTGTAGTTAGCATGGTCACCTGGAAAAAGCTTTCTCCAGAGCATCAAAAGGTGATGATGGAGGTTGGACAAGAATTAGAAAAGTTTGCCTTAAAGGAAGCAATTAGAGATGATACAGAAGTGACCGAGCTATTTAAATCGAAGGGAGTTTCGGTCCATGACATGACACTGGAGGAATGGAAGCTATGGGCCGAAGTAGCTGCCCGCACGGCCTGGAAAGAATTTGCCGAAAAAGTTAAAGGCGGGAAAGAATTGCTGGATATGGCTTTGGCGGTTAAATAAAATTGCGGGATAATTTAAGATCTCAAAAAAGAAGGTGAGTCTGCGGGAATGAAAAATTATATATGGAAATTTACCGAGAAGGTCGAAGGGTTGAATCGGATCTTATATTTGCTAAGTGCTGTGGCCATTTTGGTTTCAGCACTGATTCTAACCTACGAAGTAGTGATGAGATACCTTTTCCGAACTCCCACCATCTGGGAAATAGAGGCGTCAGTATATTTAATGATTATGGCCACTTTTTTGGGGGCAGCTTATGGCCTAAAAGATGGGGCGCATATAAAGATAGATTTAATCACCCGGCTGCTCCCACCCTCAGTTAATTCTTGGCTTTCCCTCATTACCTCCTATTTTTCCTTTGGTTTCTGCCTTTTATTGGCTTGGCGAGGCTGGGCGATGTGGTGGGAAGCTTTTTCTAAGGGATGGAGATCTGAGTCTTTATGGAGTGTACCTTTAGCCATTCCTTATTTCTGCCTCCCTTTGGGCATGAGTTTACTTTCTATTCAATATGTAAGAGAGATAACTAAGTTACAAAAATTGGAAAAGTAATTGGAAAATATTATTCCATTCCCTTGCCTCCTTGGCGAAAAAAGGGAATAGTAGTTGAAAATCTAAACTGAATAAAAATTAAAAGTAAGCGGAGATGGACCCTCTTTTGTTAGCTGGAATTATTGGCGCAATTACGCTATTGTTTCTCTTCAGCGGTATGCCCATTGCATTTGGTTTGGGCGTCCCAGCCTTAGGCTTTATCTTACTCTTCATGGATCAAAATCAATTCGATCTTATAGCCCATATTGTTTTTGATGGCATAAATGATTTTGGTCTCTTAGCTATTCCCCTTTTTATCCTCATGGGCACGATCATTGGGGCCACGCGGGCTGGGGCAGACCTTTATGAAGGTCTGCATCGCTGGCTGCACAGGTTACCCGGAGGGTTAGCCATCAGCAACCTTGTTTCTTGTGCTATCTTTGCTGCCCTCTGCGGCTCGAGCCCGGCTACGGCAGCAGCCATAGGGACCATGGGCATTCCCGAGATGCGGAAACGCGGTTATCCAGAGACATTGGCTACGGGATGCATCGTTGCTGGCGGTACTTTGGGCATCCTTATTCCTCCCAGCGTGACTATGATCGTTTATGGAATTGCTACGAAAACTTCGGTAGGTAAACTTTTTATCGCGGGAGTTATTCCTGGAATCGTAATAACCATGATCATGTGTCTTTGGGTAATTATTTATGCCTATTGGGCCAGAGGAAGATTTTTCAGCAATAAATCCTCCCGACCTTTACTTAAAGAGGGATTAGAATTTTATAGCCCTGTTTCCTATACCTGGCGCGAAAGGTTTTCTTCTATTTTTCGGGTGGTTCCCTTTTTGATGATTATCTTTTTGATCATGGGCACCCTTTATGGAGGTTGGGCCACGCCAAGTGAAGCAGCAGCAGTCGGTTCTGTTAGCACTCTAATCTTAGTGATGATTATATACCGGTTGAGCTCTTGGCATGACTACGCCAAAATTCTAAGGTGGACGGTTAAAGAAAATACCATGATTATGCTGATCATCGCCGTCTCTTTTTTATTCGGGGCTGTGCTTACTAAACTTTATATTACCCAAGCGATAACTCAGTATATTATCAGCTTGGGTTATTCTAAATGGTGGCTAATGCTGCTTATTAACATTTTCCTTTTAATCTTGGGATGCTTTCTACCGCCGGTAGCCATTATCTTAATCATTAATCCCATCCTCCATCCTGTAATTATCAATTACGGTTTCGATCCTGTATGGTTTGGAGTAATCGTGACGATTAATATGGAAATAGGCCTAATCACCCCGCCGGTGGGATTGAATCTTTATATCGTTCAAGGAATCGCTCCTGACGTTCCCCTTTCTAAAGTCCTAATTGGTTCTGCTCCCTTTGTAGTTATTCTTTTATTAGGCATAATTTTGCTCTGTTTTTTCCCCCAATTAGCCCTCTGGTTGCCAAACAAAATGATTACTCGGTGAATAGATACTATAAATTAGTCCTGCCTTAGTTAAATCTTTGTTGAGCATTTCCATTTTTGATAAATTCCAATTTACCTTTTTCTTTTTTAAAGGGGAAAAAGAGATAATTTTTTGAAAAAGTTGCAAATTTAAGTAGATCAGGTTAAATTAAGAGCATCTTTTTAAGTTGGCAAAGAACATAACTTTATGCTTTCCTCTGACCAAGAAAATTTTATTCTGCAGCATGCTTATATACCCGAGCATATAATAAATTTAATGGTCGGACTCTCCCAGGGAGAGCCGTTCTATGAAAATGGTTATGTTTTTTTTGTCAAGAAAGATGTGCTTATTTTCATAGGCTATCCCCTGCCTGAAATTTCTTCCCGAGAAGATTTTGTACCTTTCCTGCAGGGGAGCATGCAGAAATTTCATCCAGAAGTCACATGGTTTATTGCCCCAGAAATCCCATCTTCATTGAGAAATAAAGTGCAGGAAATAGAAGGCGATTTTTATTATATATTGCCATTGGCCGCAGTAAATTTCTCTTCCAGATTACTGCGCGCCACCCAGAAAGCTGCCCAAAAGCTAACCGTAGCCAAGTCTCGCGAATTTTCGCGCGAACATATTTTGCTCACTAAAGAATACTTGATGCAAGAACATATACCCCCAAAAATTAAAGAGCTTTTTAACCGCCTTCCTGAGTATATTAAATATTCTTCTACTTCCCTAATTTTGAGTGCTTGGGATGAAGGCGGAAAGCTAAGCGCTTATTATGTTTTAGAATTGGGGGGCAGAAGATTTATTACTTATGTCTTGGGAGGCTATTCTAAGGAAAATTATGTCTCGCACGCTTCTGATCTTTTGTTTTACGAGATGTATAAACTGGCCAAAGAAATGCAAAAAGAGTACATCCATTTGGGTTTAGGGGTAAATGAGGGAATCCGCAGATTTAAAATAAAATGGGGAGGCATTCCGTATCTGCCATATGAAGCTGGAGCCATCTTAAGTAAAAGCAAAATATATTTTTCTTTATTTAATACTTTAAAAGATAAGTTATGAAATTGCCAGAAATTTTTTCCCTCTTTGTAAGCAGGGGAGAGAAAAATTTAAAGATGGTTTGGGAAGTTAAGAAGCAGGACCGAATTAATTTTCTTATAGGCACGGCCCATTTTTCTCCTTATCATTATCGTAAATCACTTCGTCATTATATAGAAATATCAGCCAAAGTTGTCTTTGAGGGCCCCCTTGATGATGAGAGCAGAAAACAAATTGTGGCTATGGGCATGCAGAAGAATGGGGCAGATATTTTAAAGGGTTTGGATGAACCCACTGTTTTAAAATTAAGAAATCTCATGGAAGATCTTTTCGTTTCTCAAAATGCTTTATCTCTTATCTCCTCCTGGCCGTTAAGCAAGGACCAATTCTTATCTGAGTTTTTCCAAAATCGCCGACCTTGGTTGGCTTTTTTTCAAATTTGGGCGCATTTTCTAAGGAAGCATGGCTGGCGATACTCCCTTGATCTGGAAGCCTGGCAAATGGCCCGTAAATGGGGCAAAGAAATTATTTTTTTAGAAACCATTCCCGAGCAAATTGCCGGTTTAGAAGGCATTCCCTTAGAAAGGATCGTTAGCTTTCTAAAAAAGATAGACTTTTGGGAAGAATTAACTAAAAATTATGCGCAACTATATGCCGAGGGGGAGATAGAGGCTTTGTTGGCGGCTACGAAAGATTTTCCTACGCGCTGTCCATCGATTGTGGAAAATAGGGATCCGGTCATGTTTAGTCGCTTGCGCAGCATTTTTGCGGAAGGACGAGGGACGGCCTTTTTAGGGACAGTCCATCTTCCCGGAATAAATAAAAGGTTGCAGCAAGAAGAATACGAGCTAAAGCAGATTTTAAACATTACCTAATGCTTACGCCTAAGGAAGAAGAATATCTTAAAAATCAGGCTTACATCCCTGAGCATCTGCCCGGATATGGAGCCGTAATCTCGCAGACTGAGCCTCTGCTTGAAGACGATTTTCTTTTTTATGCCGGAAAGGGATTCCTTATATTTGTGGCTTATCCTTTAAGCAAAAAATTTATCAAAAAAGAGGCTCAAAAAATTTTACATAAAGTGATTAAACGTTTTCAACCAGCCCAAGTAGCGATTTTAGGCCCCGAGATTCCTCTGCCCCGAGTAAATCTCGTGCAAGAGGACGCTTATTTTAAATTAGATTTAGCCACGCTGATTATTCCTGGTAAAGTTAACAATATGCTAAAAAGGGCCCAAAAAGAAATTCAGGTAGAAATGAGCCGAGAGTTTAAAGATGAGCATCAACAGCTGATCAACGAATTTTTGCATACCCATCCCCTTGACGAAGCCACCAAGTATATTTATCAAAGAATTCCGCAGTACTTAGCGGCAACCTCCTCGGCCTGTCTTTTTAATGCGCGCAATGCTCAAGGGAACTTGGTCGCCTTTGATGTGGCCGAATTTGGAGCCCAGGCCTATGCCTTTTACATGTTCAATTTTCGGTCGGCCCGTCATCATGTCCCCGGTACTTCTGATCTCCTGCTCTATTTCCTAATTAAAGAAGCTCAAGCGCGCAGAAAAATCTTCATCAATCTGGGATTAGGTATAAATGCCGGAGTTACTTTTTTCAAGAAGAAATGGGGAGGTGTTCCCTTTCTCCAATATAAGTATACAGTTTATCATCCTGATTATCCCCAATCCTTAGAGGGCCTTTGGCAAAAGATGTAATTAAAATGAGCATATATTTTTGGAAAAGATTTTGGTCAAGAAAACCACCGAAAAAATTTGGAGCCTGGCAGATTGAATTGACTTCGCGTTGCCCCTTGCAATGTCGGATGTGCAATCGCCAAGAATATCGAGATTATCCCCGGCAAGACATGGCCTTCGCAGATTTTAAAAAGATATTACCTTATTTAAAAGAAGTGGAGACAGTTATTTTGGAGGGTTGGGGAGAATCACTTCTTTATAAAAATCTTCCGGAATGCATTCGCTTAGTCAAAAGGGAGGGCAGTCAAGTGGGGTTTGTAACCAGTGGGCAAGGCTTAAATGAGACGTATATTAATGAGCTCCTGGCGGCTGGTGTAGATTTTATGGGATTCTCTTTGGCCGGCACGACGCCGCAAACCCACAACGCCATTAGAAAAAACTCTTCCCTCCAAGATTTGTTGGCTAACATTCGCCTGTTGCAGGAAATAAAAAAAAACCGGAATGTTCTCCATCCGCGATTGCATATTGTCTATCTAATCCTAAAAGATAATATTAGCGAAGTTCCAGATTTGATACCTCTCGGCCAAGAGTTAGGAATTTCGGAGATTATTATCATTAATTTAATCCATGTAACTAATTTTTGGCAGGATGAACAAAAGGTCTTCGGGCCCATCGTTTTTCCGGAGTACCAGAAACCTCTTACCGAGGCAATGCAAAGGGCGCGCCAGAAGAAAATTAAAATCCACTGCCCCAGCCTTTCTTTTCAAGAAGTGGGCTTATGTTCTGAAGATCCTTTGCGCAACCTTTATATTTCGGTGAGCGGCGAAGTTTCTCCCTGTGTTTATTTAAACCCTCCTCTGCCTTCCCCCTTTAAACGCATATTTAAAGGGCAAGAATTTCAAATAGGGCGCGTGCATTTTGGCAACATTTTTCAAGAAAATATCGCCCAAATCTGGGAAGCACCTCCCTATAGGGACTTTAGAAATAGCTGGCTGGCCCGAAAAAAACTAACAGCACGTACAGCTTCTTTGCTCTTTGACCCAGACCGATATAGGGAGCAAACTCTGGCGCCTCTCCCCCCGCCTCCCCCAGCTTGCCAGACTTGTTATAAATCACTGGGAGTCTAATTTTCTAACGGACCTAAACAAAGTACTTGACATAAAATGCTACTTTTAATATATTTGTGCCATTAAATTGGCACGAATTAAATATAAATAATACTGTTGAACAACCTTTGGACCCATTATCCTGAGCCCCTCCCTCAGGGGGAGCAGGAAAATGGCTCTGGCCAATACTAAGCATAAAGAAAGGAGCAGGAAAATGATAAAGAGCAGGAAGGCAACTTTATTAATCCTCTTTATTTTGGGCTTGATCCCCATTCTTTCGCCAGGGGAAAGCGATGGCCAAACTTATCGCCTGGAGCCTGTAGAAGTTGTCGCTTCACCAGTCATTGAAGGCAATCAAGTGACTGAATATGGTAATCAAATCACTACCGTTACCGAAAAACAGATAAATTCTTTGAATGCCCTGGACCTCCCTTCAGCGGTGAGAAGAGCGCCAGGAGTTAATATCTCCAGATATAACCTGGTGGGTAGCTATGGAGGGGCTCAAGGGGGAGCGATTTATATTCGCGGAATGGGAGCCGAGCGGCCGGGCGCCGAAGTGCAAACGCTTATAGACGGGAAACCTATTTTCCAAGGAGTTTTTACCCATCCCCTCATGGATCTTTTAAGCGTGGATAATGTGGAGCGGATAGAAATCTATAAAGGGGCGCAACCAGTATTTTTGGGCAATATGTCTCACGGAGCTATAAACTTGATCACCAAGCAGAAGACTACCCCGGGCATGGAGACTAAAATTGGAACGGGTTATGGTTCTTACTCTACTTGGAACACTGGTATAGCCCATGGCGGTAAAATTAAAGAATTCGATTATTACTTGATCGGAAGTTACAAGACATCCTCCGGGCACCGCGAGAATGCCGACGGAGAGTTGCAAAATTATTTTGGCCGTTTAGGTTATGACTTGACCAAGGAATGGCGCATTTCTTTTACAACCGGGTACACCGCCAACTGGGCCCAGGATCCAGGGGTTGATGGAGCAGCAAAGCCTCCGGCGACTCCCCGTTTTACCACGCGCGATGCAGTTTATGACTTCACCATATCTCACTCTCATTCATGGGGAAAAGGGCTGCTTAAACTTTTCTATGACGATGGGGTAGTGCGCTGGCGGCAATATGATGCGACCCGGCGAGAGCAGTATGATAGTAATACTGATTGGGATAATCAGGGATTGAAAATTGAAGAAAAATTACACTTTTGGCCCGGAAATGAAATCGTCTTAGGTTACGACTATCTTTATTACGGCGGAAAATTTGAAGAAGTTCGCCCGGCTCAGACCAGAAGATTGGAAGATACTTTCTTTTATAATTCGGCCCCTTATTTAGCTATAAGCCAGGTCTTTGGAGAAAAAATTCAGTTCATTCCTTCGGCTGGCATCCGCTATAATATGAGCCGTTATTTTGGCGACGAAGTCGGTTGGCAAGCGGGGGCAGTTTTGCGCTATAAAGATACAGAATTCCATGCCCAATATGCCCGCGGTTTTAATCTTCCGGGAGTATATGTGGTTTACCAATATCAAGTTTGGAATTTAGGTGACTCCTGGAAAAATTTAAAAGCCGAAAAGATTGATCATTACGAAGTAGGGGTGGCGCAAAAATTCACTTCTTGGCTGAAAGGTGATTTAACTGTTTTCTGGGATTATGGAAAAGATAGATTAATCTTTAAATCTCCGCCACCGCGTTTTGAAAACTTGGTGGAATACCACACGCAAGGAGTAGAAATGACCATAACTTTAACTCCTTTCCCCGACCTGGAAATTTTTGTGGGCGGAACTTATCTCGAAAAATCTCCGGATGACCTGCCTTATGCTCCCCAATGGACTTTTACCGGTGGATTAGCTTACCGTTTCCTGAAGCGTTTTCTCCTTAATGTGGATAGCCAATATGTGGCCGAGCGCTATGTTTCTAATCCCCGGTATCCGACAGCAACTCCGGATAAGGTGGGTGATTATTATTTGCTCAATGCCAAACTCACTTATCGGTTAAAATGGAAGCAGTATCCCATCCAAACCGATCTTTACCTCGCTGGGGAAAACCTGACTAATGTCTCCTACGAGTATCTCAAGGGTTATCCAGCTCCAGGAATTACAATCATGGGCGGCGTTAACTTTTATTTTTAATGGAGATGGGAATGGATAAAAAACAATTTTTTAATGAAATGGCGGCGACGTGGGATCAAAGATTTTATACCCCCGAGTTATTACAATATTTACCCCACCTAGTTGCTCTTTTCCAGCTTACCCCTTCTTCTAAAATCCTCGATGTGGGAGCGGGCACAGGCGGAATAATTCCCTTTCTCCTGCAAGCTATCGGGGAAAAGGGTAAAATTTGGGCCATTGATTTTGCTGAGGAAATGATAAAAGTTGGTAAGCAGAAATTCTCCGAAGAATCGCGAGTAACTTTTGAATTGGCTGAGGTAGAATCTTTGCCTTATCCTCAAGATTTTTTTGACCATATAGTTTGTTTCGGTGCTTTTCCGCACTTTGCGGATAAACTCAAAGCCTTAAAAGAGATGGTGCGGGTATTAAAAAATAAGGGCACCTTGATCATTGCTCATGCCCTGAGCAGTACCGAACTTAAAGAGCGTCATCAAGGAATCGCCCCCGTATCTAAAGATTTTCTACCGGAGGCAGCGGAAATGAGCACTCTTTTCGAGCAGTCGGGCTTACGCTTAACCCGCTTAATTGATCGTCCCAGATGCTATTTATGCGAAGGGGTGAAGGTGGGCTAACTTATTTTGGCGAAGCCAAATTACCTGAGTGGGTTTTAATTTTTCGCCACAAAGTGACTACGGAAATCCCTAATTCGGCGGCCGCCTTTTTACGACTGCCGCCATGTTTTTGCAAGACCCTCTGGATGGCTTCCCATTCGGCGAGCTGGAGGGGATGTTTATCTTCGGCCAAGGAGGCAGGCTGGTTGCGCACCGAGGACACTAACTCCGCCGGTAAATCCTCCAATCTTATCTGTGAACTATTACATACGACAAAGGCATGTTCGATAGCATTTTCCAGCTCGCGAATATTTCCCGGAAACTCATAGCGCATGAATAAATCCATAACTTCCGGAGAGACTGAGATTAGGCGTTTATTCATCTTCAAATTGAAGCGTTTAAGAAAGTGTTCCACCAATAAAGGAATATCTTCTCGCCGCTCTTTCAACGGGGGCAGCTCGATTTTAATTACATTTAGCCGATAATATAAATCTTCTCGAAATAATCCTTGTTCTACTAAGCGGGATAAATTTTTATTAGTAGCCGCGATGATGCGCACATCAGCTTTCAGCGACTTAGTGGCGCCTAAAGGTTCATATTCTTTTTCTTGGAGAAAACGCAATAATTTTACCTGCAGCGCAGGCGAGATATCTCCTATTTCATCCAAGAATAAAGTCCCTTTTTCCGCCATAGCCACTCGTCCTGGCTTGTCCCGCCGCGCATCAGTAAAAGCTCCCTTTACGTACCCAAAAAGCTCTGATTCTAAAAGGGTATCCGGAAGGGCAGCACAGCTTACAGCTACATAAGGTCCATTTTTACGGGAGCTTAGAGAATGAATGGCTCGCGCCAGCAGCTCTTTTCCGGAACCGCTTGGGCCTTGGATGAGGACCGTGCTGTTACTCTCCGCAATACTGGGTAGTAAAGAGAGGATCTTTAACATCTGCGGATTCTTGCTCACGATATCGCCTATGGTATATTGTTTTAGAAGCTCCCGCCGTAAAGTTTCTATAGCCGAAAGATCACGGAAAGTTTCTACTCCGCCGATCACCCTTCCTTTGCTATCGCGCAAGACCGCCGTACTAATGCTAATTGGTATTGTTTCTCCCCCACTATTGAGAATATCGACGGGCAGGTCGATAATTTCTTGGCCGGTCTCCAAAGTTTGTTTGAGGGCACAAGAATTTTGGCAAATGTTAGCATGAAATACATCAAAACATTTTTGGCCAATTGCTTTTTGCCGGGGAATGCCCGTGATCCGCTCGGCCGCCCGATTGAATGATGTTATCCGCCATTCGCGATCAATAGTAAAGACGCCATCGGCAATACTTTCCAGAATGATGGGTAGTTGGAATATTTCTTTATTTTTCTTGGGCATTGTTCCTTTTTATAAAGCGCTTTGCTTTAAATTTTTGGCAGAAATTTATGGCTTCACCTGCTTCTAATAGCTATTATTTCATATTCGCAATATATTTCAATCTTTAATTTCATAAATGAAAAACAAGCTCAAGAAATAAATAAAATTACTGCTCCTCTTTTTAATATAACGCCTTAAAATAATTAAATATTTCATATTATGAGGTCTATGGCATATGATTTGCTTTTTATTTAGGTGAATGCTTATGAAAGTAGCGATTCCCATATTTGGCCCGCGCGTTTCACCGCGTTTTGATTTTGCGCCGGCGCTTTTAATATTTACTTTGCAAAACGGGAGGGTTATAGAACGAGCAGAAATTCCGTTGAGCTCCTGGAATTTATGGGAGCGTTTAGAAAAGATGAAGGAGTGGCAAGTGCGCACTCTAATCTGCGGGGGAATCGACGGCAATTCTGAAAGAATGTTGAGGAGCCAAAAAATTGAAGTTATTCCCTGGGTGGCTGGGGAAGCAGAAAAAGCATTGCAGACTTTTTTGAAAGGGAAGTTACAGCCGGGCATGGTCGTTTATCCCGGCTGTGGCCGAAGACGGCATCGCTGGGCTCATCCATATTGGCGAAGAAAAATCTAAGTTTATATTTCATAATAAAGGAGGATTTTATGCGCATTGCTTTTGCCAGTGAGGACAAATTGGGTTTAGAAGGCGAAGTGAGTATGCACTTTGGACGCTGTCCTTACTACACATTTTTGGAGGTAGAGAATGGAGTTGTTAAGAATTGGCAGGTTATCGATAACCCGTATTTCGGGAATCATGTGCCGGGAAAAGTTCCGGAGTTCATCCATTCTCAAAAGGCGGATGTAATGATTGCTGGCGGCATGGGACCACGAGCGATCGAATTTTTTGACGGGTATGGAATTGAGGCGGTGACGGATGCCTTTGGTAAAATTAAAGATGTTTTGGCCGCCTACTTGCGTGGAGAATTGCGGGGTGCGGGAGCTTGCCATCATGATCATCCGGAAAGCTGCGGGCATAAATGAAGGCGCGGAGCAAGCAGTTAAAAGCAAGGAGCGGACGACGTTCCTTAATCTGCTTTCAGAAATCTTAAAGGGATCTCCATGATTATTTCAATAGCGAGCGGAAAAGGTGGTACTGGGAAGACCACTATAGCTTTAAATCTGGCGCTATCCTTAAAAAATGTCCAACTGCTGGATTGTGATGTGGAAGAGCCCAATATACATTTATTTCTTCCCTTCCAGGAGAGGAGAAGAATTTCTGTTTGTTTACCTGTGCCGCAGGTAGATGAGACAAAATGCCTTCACTGTGGTAAATGCGCCGAAGTTTGCCAGTTCAATGCTATAGCAGTCATCAAAGAACAGGTACTGATTTTCCCAGAAATTTGTCATGGGTGTGGGGGATGTACTCTTTTTTGTCCCACGCAAGCTATTTCGGAAAATCCCCGGGAAATTGGCCATATTCAAGAAGGGGAATTTAATGGTCTTTCTTTTATTCAGGGAGTTTTAAATGTTGGTGAACCTATGGCTACCCCAATTATCAGGAAGGAAAAAGAGCTAATGGACAAAGAAAAGACAGTGATTATCGATTGCTCCCCGGGTACTTCTTGTCCAGTAATTGAAGGAGTACGCGGAAGTGATTTTTGCCTATTGGTTACGGAAGATACGCCCTTTGGGCTTAATGATCTGAGATTAGCAGTAGAAATGGTGAGAGTTTTAAATTTGCCCTGTGGTGTTTTTATAAATCGCGAAGATTTGGGAAATGGAAGCATTAAGGAGTATTGCCAGCAGAAAGGAATTCCTATTTTGGGTACTCTTCCCTATGATCGGCAGATTGCCGAAGTTTATGCGCAAGGGAAGATAGTGGTTAAGGAATTGCCTCAATATAGAGATTTGTTTTTGAATCTATTTGCCCAAATAGAAAGAGCGATTAATAAACGGAGAGGCCATGGATTGGAAAGAACTATATAAGAAAAAAGAAGATGAAGAAATAAGTTTTTATGAACCAATTGTTTATACGGCTAAGGCTTTAGAGCATTTCCAGCACCCGCGTAATGTGGGGCAAATAGAAAAACCGAGCGGTAAGGGAACTTTTGGCGATCCAAGCTGTGGAGATTATATCGAAGTTACCATTCGCGTAGATGAAAAAGAAGACCGGTTGGTGGAAGTAAAATTTTTGATCCATGGCTGTGCGGGAGCAATAGCCACTTCCAGCGTCATGACGGAATTGGCCACGGGGAAGACTATCCAGGAAGCCCTCTCCCTTACTGATGGTGACATCATTGAGGCTTTAGGGGGGTTACCCCGCCGAAAGCAACATTGTTCGCTCCTTGGTCTCCAAGCTTTGCAACAAGCCATAGCTGATTACCTCTTTAAGAGGTACCTTATCCGCCAAGGAATAGTGAAGGACGAAGAGGAATATGAAGAGATGAAAGGGCAGCTCAATTTTATTTTTCAACCCCACACTTGTGACGGTAGCTGTGAAGAAGGTCAATCATGAAGCAGCTTACAGTTATAAGTGGCAAAGGAGGAACAGGAAAGACGACTATTATGGCTGCTTTGGCCGCTTTAGCTAAGCAGGCCGTGCTCGTTGATGCCGATGTGGATGCTGCTGATTTACATCTTCTCCTGCAACCGCAAATACAGCGGCGAGAAAACTTTATGGCGGGTAAAAAGGCAGTTATCGATATCCAGAAATGCGATGGTTGCCAAAAGTGCGTCCAGGCATGTCGCTTTGGAGCCATTTCCAATCTGCAGGTTGATCCTATAGCTTGTGAAGGTTGTGGTGTTTGCTATTTCATTTGTCCTCGGGCGGCCATAACTCTTCCAGAGGTGCAAAGTGGGGAATGGTTTATTTCCCAAACGCGCTTTGGGCCAATGATCCATGCTCAACTTGGGGTAGCTCAAGAAAATTCGGGGAAATTAGTGACTTTGGTAAGGAAAGAGGCGATTAAGATTGCCCAAGAAAAAAATTATGCCCTGGTGCTTATTGATGGACCTCCGGGAATCGGCTGCCCCGTAATTGCTTCTTTGGGGGGAGTGGATGCGGCTTTAGTAGTCACCGAACCATCTCTTTCCGGAATCCACGATATGCAAAGAATCTTAAATCTCTGTGGCCATTTTAATATCCCAGCTTGGGTATGTATCAATAAAGCTGATATTAATCTTGCCAATACCAGGAAAATAAAAAAATTCTGCCAAGAGCAGGGAACATCAGTAATCAGCGAGATTCCTTTTGATCCTGTGGTGACCAAAGCCATGATTAAAGGGCAGACAGTAATAGAATATGCGGCGAATTCGGTCAGTTTGGAAATTGAAAAGATATGGAAGTACATCGGGCAAGTGTGGAATTACCAGGCAGAACGTATATCGGCGATGGTTTAAGGAAGGTTAACATTAAAAAGGAAGGAAGAGGAGAGGGCTTGCTCTGGGGAGTAAACTTTGATACTCCCCAGGGCAGGGGTGAGAGAGAATTAGACTGAATATTAGGAGAAACAATGAGTGCGAAAGAGAAATGTGATTTAAAGCAAGAATGTCAATCATGTCATCAAGCTAACAAGTGTTCGGAAGAGGAAAAACAAGCCCATCGAGAAAAAATGATGCGGGAGAAGCTGAGTCACATCGAGCATAAACTCATGGTTATGAGCGGCAAAGGAGGAGTTGGGAAAAGTACGGTAGCTGCTAATTTGGCGGTGAGTTTTGCCCGCAAAGGATATGAAGTGGGCATTTTGGATGCGGATGTTCATGGGCCTAATATTCCCAAAATGTTAGGACTCGATCAAGCTAAATTGATCGGCACTGCCCAAGGGATGCTTCCTGTTCCGCTATATCCGAATTTAAAAGTTCTTTCTATGGCGTTTCTTTTACCACACGCTGATTCTCCCGTAGTTTGGCGAGGGCCATTAAAACATGGTGTTTTTCAACAATTTTTAGGAGAAGTGGAATGGGGAGAATTGGATTATCTAATTGTGGATTTGCCGCCGGGAACCGGCGATGAACCTCTTTCCATAGCGCATCTAATTGGCCAAGTTGATGGGTCAATTATTGTGACCACTCCCCAGGAAGTTGCTCTTTTGGATTCTCGAAAAGCAGTAGTTTTCAGCCAAATGGTGCACGTACCGGTAGTAGGAATTGTGGAAAATATGAGCGGTTTTCTCTGCCCTCATTGCGGGAAAGAAATTAATCTCTTTAAAGTCGGCGGAGGCGAAAAGGCTGCTCTTGAACTTAAAGTGCCTTTTTTGGGGCGCATTCCTTTAGATCCAGAAATCGTCCAAAATTGTGATCAAGGTAAGCCGTTTGTGGCGGCCAACCCTAATTCTCCGGCGGCAAAAGCTTTTTATGAAATTACAGAAAGGATTGAAAAATTT
>JBNAWB010000069.1:0-16120 GCA_049699975.1 Thermodesulfobacteriota bacterium | reverse complement strand
TCCGGGTGTGGCCTATGAGGAAGCTACCTTTGAGGGCTATGGTCCAGGGGGGGTGGCCGTTTTAGTAGAAATTCTCTCCGATAATCGCAAGCGGACCGTAGCAGATATTCGCCACATTTTTGCTAAGCACGCTGGAAATTTAGGCGAGGCTGGTTGTGTTTCTTGGATGTTTGAAAAGAAGGGCTTGATTGCTTTTGAAAAGAATAAAGTAGATGAAGAAAAGTTGATGGATGTAGCTTTAGAAGCAGGAGCTTTAGATGTGCGCGAAACAGAAAAGGAGTACGAAGTGCTTACCGCGCCCAGTGATTTCGAAAAGGTAAAAAAGAAATTGGAAGAAGCCCAATTAGTACCCGCTTATGCGGAGATAAGCATGATTCCCCAAACTACGGTCCGGCTTACCGGGAAAGAAGCCCAGCAGATGTTAAAATTAATGGAGAGTTTGGAAGATTCGGACGATGTCCAACATGTGTATGCCAATTTTGACATTCCCGATGAAGAGTTGGAGCGCCTGAGTGCTTGATAATTCGGTCAGTTATTCGCCCCCCAGGGCAACGAAAAAGGCTAAATCTAAAATTTGCATTATGGGCATAGACCCGGGCTTGATCACTACTGGTTTTGGAGTAATCGAAATAAATGGGGGAGGAGGATTACATCATTGCGGCAGTGGAGTTATCTGCCCTCCGAGTAGCGCCCCATTTGCCCAACGTCTGCACCACATTTACTCTGGCCTTGTCTCTCAAATTAGCCTTTATAAACCAGATTATATGGCTGTGGAAAGACCTTTCTTCGCCAAAAATGTGAAGAGCGCCATGCTTTTAGGGGAAGCCCGGGGGGTGGCTATCTTAGCCGCGGCGGAAGCCTTCATTGAGGTCTTTGAACTGAGCCCATTAGAAATAAAGCAAGCGGTTGTAGGTTATGGAAGAGCGGGCAAGGAGCAGGTGCAGAAAATGGTCTGTGGGCTTTTAAATATTTCCTCCGCCTTGAAAGCCGATGCTGCCGACGCCTTAGCTGCAGCTTTATGTTTGGCCCACACCTTACCTTATAAAAATTTGTTAAAATCCCATCGGAAAAAATAAATATGGTCCACAGGCCATCAAAATCAAAGGTCCTGAAAAAATTTCGAGGTGGAGCATGATTGCGCAGATAAGTGGGCAACTAATCGAGAAGACTCCAGGGTCAGCCATCATCGAGACTAATGGGTTAGGTTTTCAAGTTTTTATATCGCTGCACACTTTTTATGACCTGCCGGAAATTGATCAGCCCGTGCGCATTTACACTTACACTCATGTGCGCGAAGATGCACTCCAGCTTTATGGTTTTTCCACCTTGTTGGAAAGAGAATTATTCCAAATTCTGCTCAGCGTATCCGGCATTGGCCCTAAATTAGCCTTAAATATTCTTTCGGGAATATCCGCGTCAGTCCTCCTCAAGTCTTTGAGTATGGGCGATTTAAATCGGCTAATTTCAATCCCAGGAGTGGGGCGGAAAATGGCTGAAAGGATGGTTTTGGACTTGCGAGAAAAAGTAGCTAAACTGGAATTACACCCCACTCTTGTGCCTAGCCGTAATAAAATGCCCGATCAGATAATGGAAGATGTAGTCTCCGCCTTAATCAATTTAGGTTATAAGAAAAACGAGGCGGAACAAGCGGTCAAAAAGGTGCTCGCGGGTAAAGAAGAAAAAAAATTGGAAGAAGTCTTAAAAGACAGTCTGCAAATCTTATCCAAAGGTAGGCAATTATGAGTAGCAAATTTCGCCGGATTCCTCCCCAGGAGAATACCCCTCATGCCCTCCGGGATCCGGCAGATAAGCATGAATTGCATCCGGAGGTGACTGAAGAAGACTTACGTTACGAAATCAATCTGCGCCCCAAGAGTTTGGAGGAATACATTGGCCAAGAAGATTTGAAAAAGAGCCTGCGTGTTTATATCGAGGCAGCGCGCAACCGGGGTGAGGCTTTGGATCACGTCCTCTTCTGTGGTCCGCCAGGATTGGGCAAAACTACCTTGGCCCACATTATTGCGGCTGAACTGCGGGTTAATTTAAAGGCCACCTCTGGGCCAGTAATTGAGCGTCCTGGTGATTTAGCTGCAATTTTGAGCAATTTAAAAGAGCACGATATATTGTTCATCGATGAGATCCATAGATTAAATCATATCGTAGAAGAGATCCTTTATCCAGCGATGGAAGATTTTCAAATTGATATTTTGATCGGGCAAGGTCCCAGTGCCCGTTCCATAAAATTCCCCATCCCTCCGTTTACTTTAATAGGAGCAACTACTCGCGCCGGTTTATTAACCTTTCCTTTGCGGGATCGTTTTGGAATAAATTTTCGTTTAGATTTTTACTCCCCCCCAGAGCTTACGCAAATACTCTTACGTTCCGCTCGGTTGCTGAACATAACTCTGGATATTTCTGGGGCGGAGGAGATAGCCAAGAGGTCTCGGGGAACGCCGCGGGTGGCTAACCGATTGCTTCGGCGCGTCCGGGACTATGCGCAGGTCCGCGCGCAGGGCCGGATTGATCAGCAAGTAGCCGATGAGGCCTTAAAGATGTTGGAGGTTGATGACCGTGGTTTGGATAAAATGGACAGAAAAATTCTGTTGACTATTTTAGAAAAATTTAACGGCGGCCCAGTAGGATTAGACACTTTAGCCGTAGCGGTGAATGAAGATAAAGAGACTATCGAAGATGTTTACGAGCCTTATTTAATCCAAGAAGGCTTTTTAGACCGCACCCCCCGCGGTCGGCGCATTACCGCTTTAGCTTGCGAACATTTAAAAAAATCTCTTCCTGCCTCTCGGCAGGAGAGATTATTTTAATAGATTGGGGGCAAAATGTTTGCCGAGAGAAATTGGGGCCAAAAGGCGGGGCAAAGGCACCCCTTAGGGAGAACAAAATTTATTTTTATTACGGGAGGCGTGCTTTCTTCTTTAGGTAAGGGACTTACGGCCGCCTCGATCGGCGCCCTCTTGGAATCGAGAGGTTTGAAGGTAACTCTGCAGAAGTTGGACCCCTACATTAATGTGGACCCCGGGACGATGAATCCTTTTCAGCATGGAGAAGTTTTTGTGCTGGATGATGGGGCCGAGACCGACCTCGACTTAGGTCATTATGAACGGTACACTTCGGCAGTTCTTACCCGCCGCCATAATTTTACTACGGGGCGGATATATTACTCCGTGATTACCAAAGAAAGAAGAGGAGATTACTTAGGAGCCACCGTCCAAGTCATTCCCCACATTACTGACGAAATAAAGCAGAATATCCTGGCTATCTCCAACGATGCCGATGTAGCTATTATCGAGATTGGGGGCACCGTGGGCGACATTGAGAGTCTTCCTTTCTTAGAGGCAATTCGGCAACTCAAATCTGACCTGGGTAGAGAAAATACGCTTTACATTCATCTCACGTTAGTACCTTACATCAAGACTTCGGAAGAGTTAAAAACAAAACCAACTCAGCATAGCGTGATGAAACTGCGGGAAATTGGTATCCAGCCGGACATTCTTATTTGCCGCACAGACCAATTTTTGCCTCCCGAAATCAAAGCCAAGATAGCTCTTTTTTGTAACGTAGAGAAAGATGCCGTGATAACAGCCAAAGATGTGGAATCCATTTATGAAGTTCCGCTTCTTTTCCACCAGGAGGGGTTGGACGATAAGATTGTTGAACTTTTAAATATCTGGACGCGTTCTCCCCGTTTGGAAAAATGGCAGGAAATAGTGCAGATAATTAAAAACCCCCGAGGAAGCGTAGAAATCGCTATTGTAGGTAAATATGTGAACTTAAAAGATTCATACAAAAGCCTCAATGAAGCTTTAACCCATGGTGGCATAGCCAATCGGTGTCGGGTGAATACGCGCTATGTTGATTCTGAAGCTTTAGCCAAAGAAGGGCCGGAAAAATTTTTACAAGGGGTAGATGGAATTTTAGTACCCGGGGGATTTGGAGAACGCGGAATTGAAGGTAAGATCATGGCCGTAAGATATGCCCGGGAGAAGCAAATTCCTTTCTTTGGTATATGCTTAGGTATGCAAGTAGCGGTAATTGAAATTGCCCGCCATGTATGCGGTTTGGAGGGGGCGAATAGCAGTGAATTCAATAGTCATACTCCCCATCCAGTAATTGCCCTAATGCCCGAACAAGAACAGATAGTCAATAAAGGAGGAACGATGCGTCTGGGTGCCTACCCAGCCGTTTTGAAAGAAGGAACTTTAGCTTTTCTGGCCTACCAGGAAAAACAAATTTCGGAGCGGCATCGGCATCGTTACGAAGTCAATAATGAATATCGCGAAATTTTAGCGCAAAACGGAGTAGTTTTTAGCGGCCTTTCTCCAGATGAAAAACTAGTGGAAATTTTGGAGCTTAAAGAACACCCTTGGTTTTTAGGCTGCCAATTTCATCCGGAGCTTAAATCAAGGCCCCATGCCCCCCATCCTCTATTTCGAGAATTCATTCATGCCGCTTTGAAAGAAAAGAGAAGAAAAAGGAAAAAAAGAACATGAAGACCAGTCATTGGCCCACCGTTAAAGAGATAATTATTGGACCTGTGATCATTGGTGGTCGAAGACCTTTAGCTTTAATTGCCGGGCCGTGTGTAATTGAATCTACCGAGCTATGTAGAGATACAGCAGAATATCTTAAAGAGTTGACGAACTCTTTGCATGTGCCTTTTATATTTAAATCATCCTACGATAAAGCCAACCGCACGAGCGGGCAATCATTTCGCGGGCCAGGTTTGGTTAAAGGTTTAGAAATCCTGGGCTGCATAAAGGAAGATTTGGGTATTCCTGTACTTTCCGATGTCCATAGCGTAGAAGAAGTAAAACCGGCGGCCCAAGTTTTGGATGTGTTACAGATTCCTGCTTTTCTCTGCCGCCAGACCGATTTGGTTCAGGCAGTAGCCAGAAGTGGTAAGGCCGTTAATGTAAAAAAGGGGCAATTCTTAGCTCCTTGGGATATGCGCTATATTATTGAAAAGATAGAAACTTGCGGGAATAAATCCTTGCTCCTGACCGAGAGGGGAACTTCTTTCGGTTATAATAACCTTGTTGTAGATATGCGCTCCTTAGTAATCATGCGCCAATTGGGCTACCCAGTGGTCTTTGACGTAACCCATAGTTTGCAACTTCCTGGAGCCTTAGCGGGTTCTTCTGGGGGGCAACGCGAATTTATTCCTTTTTTAGCCCGAGCTGCGGTGGCTTTGGGCATAGATGGTTTGTTCATGGAGGTTCATCCCCAGCCCGAAAAAGCCTTGTGCGATGGCCCCAATTCTTTGCCTTTGCAGGAGTTACCATCTTTGTTAAAGGAGTTAATAGAAATTGATCGTTTAGTCAAAGCCCCATAGCTTTCTAAATGATCGTTCATTTTTCTCCCAGCTCTTCACTATCCCCAAGCAAAATTAGCCTTTACAGCCCTCCCCAGGAGTGGTAGAATGTTTCCGTTAATAAAAGGGCCAAAGGAATAATGCGTAAAAAAATTACTTTTTTGGTAGTCATCACGGCCATTGTCAGCTTGACATTTTTAGGGGCGAAAATTTGGAATATGCTAAAGCCTCTGACCGAAGAGCAGGGAAAACCTAACCTTTCTTCGCCAAAGGCAGACCTGGAGTTGAAAAAGGTTAAATATACAGAGACTCGCGAAGGGGTGAAGGAGTGGGAGCTGGAAGCTTTTTCCGTGGGCTATTTTCAAGAGGAAGGGATAGTCGTTTGTGAAAAAGTTAAAGCCACTTTTTTTGGCCAAAATGAAGTTTCTTATACTTTGACGGGCCTAAAAGGAAAGTTCCATATGAAAACGAAAATTATCGAAGTATCCGGTGGGGTTAAGATTGACTCCACCGATGGTTATCACCTCCGCTCGCCTAGCATAAAATACTTGGCAGAGAAGAGAGAACTGGTTACGGCGGATTTGGTGCAGATGGAAGGACCAAGACTGCGGGTGGAAGGCCAAGGGATGATTGTAGATATAGATCGCCAACGGGTAAAAATATTAAATCAAGTTAGCACCGTGTTTGCCGATATAGATATTAAAGGGAACAAGATTAATTTATAAGCGAGGTAGCATTTGCGCCGCTGGGAAATTTATTTATCCATTTTGGTGATGCTACTTTTCTTGGCCAATGTTAGCGGGAGCGAAGAGAAAAAAACTTTACCTCCCGAAAAAGGGACGAAAAAAGAAATAGGAACTGGGGAACAGCCCTTGCGGGTAAATGCTCAGACTTTGGAAGTAGATAATAAAAATCAAATAATTACTTTTAAAGGAAATGTGATCGCCCGCCAAGGAGAAATGACTATGCAGGCTGATACGGCGCGCGTGTACTATACCAAAAGAGACGAAGGACATGAAATAAAAGAAATTGTGGCCACAGGCAACGTGCGGATTTACCAAGGCAATCGTTTGGCCACTAGTCAGAAAGCAGTATTTTATCACCAAGAGCAAAAAATTATCCTCACCGGGCAGCCCAAAGTCTGGCAAGGTAAAGATATGCTTAGCGGAGAAAAGATTACTGTTTATTTGCAGGAAGATAAGAGTTTTGTGGAAAGTGGTCCGGAGCGGCGGGTAGAAGTAATCTTTTATCCCAAGGGAGCTCAACTGGAGGGCAAAGAAAAACCTTGAATTCCAACCCTACGTTGATAACCAAGGGTTTGAAAAAACAATATAATGGTAAATGGGCCGTAGCCGATCTTGACCTGGAATTTAGGGCCGGAGAAATAGTCGGCCTTTTGGGGCCTAACGGAGCAGGCAAAACAACTACTTTTTATCTCATTGTAGGCCTGATTAAACCCGATGGTGGACAAGTTTTCCTGGGCCAGGAGGAGATAACCACCGCTCCCATGTACTGGCGCGCGCGTAAAGGAGTTACCTATCTGCCGCAGGAGCCATCTGTTTTTCGCAAGCTCACGGTAGAGGAGAATCTGTGGATAGTTTTGGAATCATTAGATTTATCCCGCGCGGAAAAAGAAGAGCGGCTCCACTCCCTCCTGCAGGAGTTACGGATAGGCGCTTTGGCTAAACGCAAGGCTTATTCCCTTTCGGGCGGGGAACGGAGACGGGTAGAGATTGCCCGTTCATTAGTTATATCTCCTCTTTTTATTCTCTTAGATGAACCTTTTGCAGGAATTGATCCTTTAGCTTTGGGAGACATCCAAAATATAATAAGACATTTGAAGTCTAAAGGAATAGGGGTGGTTATCTCCGACCACAACGTGCGCGAGACATTGGGGGTATGTGATCAAGCCTATATTCTTAATGAGGGAAGGATCTTAGAAAAGGGCACGCCCGAAGAAATTGCCCAGAGCAAGAAAGCGCGGGAAATTTATTTGGGTGAAAAGTTTAAATTTTAGCTGAACTAAAGAGGGAGCAACTTTTACCCAATAAAGAGCAGATATGGCGTTAGAGATTCGGCAAAGTCTAAAATTAGTCCAGCAACCAATTATGACTCCGCAGCTGCAGCAAGCTATTAAGCTGCTGCAACTCTCCCGGATGGAATTAATCGATTTAGTTCGCCAAGAACAGGAAGAAAATCCCTTCTTAGAAGAGGTTACGGCACCGGCAGCTGAAAGCGAACCTATGGAAACAAGTTTTGAATCTTTGTCTCCTGCAGAAGCTGGGCCGGCGGAGGAGGAAGAAGAGCTTCCGCCCATTACTTGGGATGGAGAAAGGTTTTTCCCTTCTTCTTTAAGAGAGGATGAAGAACGACCTTCTTTTGAAAATTTCCTGACCAAAAAGCCAACTTTAGCTGAGCACCTCCTTTGGCAACTGCGCTTGAGCAATTTCGACGAAGAAGAATGTATCATAGGAACCTTGATCATAGGTAATCTTAATGAAGATGGGTTTCTCCAGTATCCTTTAGAAGAGATTGCCGCGCAGAGTGGCTTTCCTTTGGCCAAGATGGAAGCGGTCCTAAAGAAAATTCAGGCCTTTGACCCTCCAGGGGTCGCGGCCAGGGATTTGCGGGAATGTTTACTTATTCAAGCGCAGCAAATTTACGGCGGCAATCCCCTAGTGAGCAAAATAATTGAAAATTATTTGGACCAATTGGGGCGAAAAAATTACCAAGCTATTGCCAAAGGATTAGGAATATCTTGGGAGGAAGTAGTCCAAGCCAGTAGGCTAATCAGCGTGCTTGATCCCAGACCAGGAAGGGCCTACAGCGAGGAGAACATTCAATATGTAATTCCTGATGTATACGTTTATAAAATAGGCGATGATTATGTGGTCCTTTTGAATGAAGATGGTTTGCCCAAGCTGCGCATAAACCCTTATTATCGGGACCTGCTGCGCGACCAAGCTCAGTATAATGGCGAAGCTAAAGATTATATTAATGAAAAGATCCGTTCGGCCCTATGGTTGATTAAATCAATTCACCAGAGGCAAAGAACTATTTACCGCGTAACTAAATCAATTGTCCGATTTCAACGTGATTTTTTGGATCGGGGAGTAGCTTACTTAAAACCAATGGTCTTGAAAGATGTGGCCATGGATGTGAATATGCATGAGTCGACGATCAGCCGGGTGACTTCCAATAAATACGTGCATACGCCCCAGGGGATCTTCGAGCTCAAATACTTTTTCAATACTAGTATTAATACTTCTCGGGGAGAGAATATTGCTTCCGAAAGCGTTAAAGAAAGAATTCGGGAGATACTCGCTAAAGAAGATCCCCAAAGACCGTACAGTGATCAAGAGATAGTGGAACTGCTCAAGAAGGAAGGCATTATTATAGCTCGGCGCACGGTTACCAAATATCGAGAGATGCTGGGCTTCCTTCCTTCTACCAGAAGGAAGCGCGTTTTAAATAAATGAAAAGATGTGGGAAAGGAGGTGGGGGATCGAGGATAAATAATATAGATGCCGCGAAGGGGAGTATATTTTTAACCAACGGAGGGAGAACTCATGCAGCTGGCAGTTACTTTTCGCAATATCGAATCCCGAGAGGCGCTGCGGGAATATTTACAAGAAAAACTTTCTAAGCTAAAAAAATATTTAGATTTTCCTATAGAAGCAAACGCGGTCTTGGCTGTAGAAAAACATCGCCACATAGCCGAGGTGACTTTAGTGGCCAACCGCTTAACCATTAATGCCCAAGAAGAAACGGAGGACATGTTTGCCGCTATAGATAGAGTGACTGAGAAGTTAGAACGACAAATTTTGAAATATAAAGATAAGATTAAAAGGCATAAAACGAACACGGCTCATTTCCCAGAGATGAGCTGGCGGATGAATGTCTACGCTCCGGAGAGTTTTGCCGAGGGCGGCGAGCCGCGCTTGATAAAGACCAAAAAGCTGATCGCTAAACCTATGTCCGTAGAAGAAGCCGCATTGCAATTAGATCTTTCCCAGAAAGATTTTTTAATCTTCACCAATACAGATTCTAAAAGCTTAAGCATTATTTATCGTTTGAAAGATGGCAATTATGGTTTATTAGAACCCCAGGTTGATTGAGGCCATGAGAATCGTTGATATTTTGGATAAACGGATGATTATTCCAGATTTGAGTTCTACAACCAAGGAAGGAGTGTTGCGGGAGCTAGTCAGAGCCATTACTAAAGTAGAAAAGCAAATCAATGAGGATCATCTGTTGGAAATATTATTGGAGAGAGAAAGTCTGGGAAGTACGGGCATCGGTGATGGAGTGGCTATTCCTCATGGGAAGACTAATGAAGTGGACCGGTTGATAGCCTCCTTTGGCCGCAGCCTGGCCGGAACAAATTTCGATGCCTTGGACGGGAAGCCGACGCATTTATTTTTTCTGTTGGTGGCTCCCGAAAATTCCGCGGGTATTCACTTACAAGCTCTGGCCAAAATTTCGCGCTTAATGAAGGACCATCTTTTTCGGAAACGGCTGCTGGAAGTGAATTCAGCGGAGGAAATTTATACCCTTTTTGCTGAGGAAGACAAATCCGCCTAAGGGCAGCTTCCCTTCTTTTTTGATCCTGGTCCAGCCGGTTGCTTCTTTTCCCGATGTTGCTTATATTTATGGGTGTTGAGATCGGGGGCAGAGGAGGAATCTCCACAAGGTGGGCGCCTTTGGAAAATAAAGATTGGGGAGGTCTTAAATTAGTTATCATTACTGGTCTATCCGGGTCGGGAAAGAGCACCGTAAGCCGAGTTCTGGAAGATATGGGTTTTTTTTGTATAGATAACCTACCCATCGCTCTTCTGCCCAAACTATTTGAATTAAGATCTACCTCTCTAAAAGATTATGGAAAGATTGCCTTAGTAATGGATTTACGGGAAAAGGAATTTGTGAAAACTTATCCCCAGATTTTCGATTGGTTGCAGGCGCAGAATTTGGATTTAGAAATACTTTTTTTGGAAGCCACGGACGAAGTCCTGGTCAAACGATACAGTCAAACGCGGCGAGCTCATCCTTTAGCCGAAGGGGGAAGTATTACGGAGGGCATCCGCAAAGAAAGAACTATGCTTGACGGTCTGCGGGCCAGAGCTACCATAGTCATCGATACTTCTAATTATAATGTCCATCAACTGCAGAGGGCCATCAGGGAAATTTTTGGGAGCAAGGTAGGGGGAAGGAGAATGAATATTACCTTCCTTTCTTTTGGCTATAGCCGAGGGATTCCTCCCGAAGCCGACTTAGTAATCGACGTCCGTTTTTTGCCTAACCCCTTCTTCGAAGAGGAGTTGCAGGATTTACCTGGTACTGATGCCCGGGTTAAAGATTATCTCTTCCAGTTTGAGGAGACCAAACAGTTTTTTAATAACTTTCAACAGTTTTTAGAATATCTATTTCCTTTTTATGAAAAAGAAGGGAAACCTTATCTTACGGTAGCCATTGGCTGCACAGGAGGAAGGCACCGTTCGGTGGCGATAGCGGAGAAAATGGTTGAGGTTTTTGCTGCTCGCTTTCCAGTGCGCAAAAGACATCGGGATTTGGAAGTAGTCCATTAAAAACGAAGCAGGGGGAGAGAAGGGAGATGGTTATTGTATGGTGGGCGTAATATTAGTCACGCATCCAAATTTAGGGGATGAATTTCTCCGCTCGGCAGAATTAATCTGCGGGAAATTCAGTAATGTAGCCGTGGTATCGATTGATACTAAAAAAGAAGTAGAGGAATTGCGCCGGGAAATTGCTGCCGCCATCAAGAGTGTGGATACGGGAAAAGGGGTGCTCATTTTAACGGATATGTTTGGCGGGACGCCTTCAAATATGAGTTTAGCTTTTTTAGAAGAAGGGCGCGTGGAGGTACTTACTGGTTTGAATCTTCCTATGCTCATCAAAATTTTTAATTGCCGCGAGGGTAAGAGCCTAAAAGAATTAGCTTTCTTAGCCAAAGAAGCAGGGCAAAGAAATATTAATTTGGCCAGCGAAATTCTCCAGAAAAAGGTTTGATTTTGGGAAAAGAAGCTGCCGAAAAAATATCCTTTTTTATTCGGGAGATGGCCGAAAAGGATTTGGATGAAGTAATGGCCATTGAACGAGTATCTTTCCCTAGCCCCTGGTCACGCGAACTTTTTAAAAGAGAATTACAAATGCCTTTGGGGAAAGCCTTTGTGGCCCAAGAAATTTCCCCGCCCCAAGTAATAGGTTATTTCTGCTGCTGGCTAGTCATACCTGAAGTACATATCCTGAACATTGCGGTTCATCCGCAAAATAGGCAGCGGGGAATCGGTTCGAGTTTATTGCAACATGGATTAGCCTATGGCTGGCAAAAAGGGGGGCGGTATTTCACCTTAGAAGTAAGGCGTTCAAATTACCCCGCCATTGGACTCTACAAGAAATTTCAGTTTCAGCCGTGGGGGATAAGGCGCCGCTATTATACAGACACGGGCGAGGACGCTTTAGTGATGGGTTTGCACTTAGAAGAAGCTCCTTCTTTAGTTTGGTTATGAAAAGTATGAAGAGAAAGATTAAAGAAGTAAAAGCCAAGATTATTCACCATTCCCGCTTAGGGGAAAAATATTTTAACTTGCGTTTACTCTCTCCAGAAATAGCCCGCTTAGCTCAACCGGGACAATTTGTCATGCTGCGGGTAGCAGAAGCAAGAGACCCCTATTTAAGGAGACCTTTTAGTTTGGCCCGCATCTGGCCCCCTGGTCAGCAGGAGAAAAACAAAAAGGATCAAGGTTTAATAGAAATCTGGTATCAGGTCAGGGGTCGGGGTACGCACTTAATGAGTCGTCTAAGCGTGGGCGAGAAGGTAGATATTTTAGGACCTCTGGGGAGAGGATTTTGGTTGGCCGAAAATTTAAAGAAAGCAATTTTGGTTGGCGGAGGGATTGGCCTTGCTCCCCTAATTGCTTGGGCGGAGAAGATGCAGCGAGAGAAAAAAGAACGTAGATTGTCCGTGGAAAACCTGGAGGTTTTAGTTTTGGTGGGGGGAAAAAACCGGGCCGAAATTTTAGGGTGGCGGGAATTAAAAAAAATGAGCTTAGAGCCCCAGATTATTACGGAGGATGGTAGTTGGGGGAAGACTGGTATAGTGACTGATTTATTAGAAAGCGAATTGATGACAGGTCGGAATGAGGGTACGGTAATTTACGCTTGTGGCCCTTGGGGTATGTTAGCTAAGGTGGCCCAGATTGCTGACCAGTTCGATATTCCCTGTCAGGTGCTCTTAGAATCGCGCATGGCCTGCGGCCTGGGGGCATGTTTGGGGTGCGCCGTCAAGGTGCGGATGGAGCATGAAGAAAAAGAATTTCTAAAAAGGTCGGTCCCTAACGAAGAGAGGGAAAGGGAAGAAACTTTGTTTGGCCAAGAGGCAGGCTGGACCGTAAATGCTCCGCTTCCTTTCCGCTACGCTCGCGTCTGCCAAGAAGGACCGGTTTTCTTGGCTTCCACGGTAATTTGGGAGTGAAAGAAATGCCCGCATCTAAGGGAACTTCTGCAGAAGATTCTATTTTGGGTATAGAATTAGGCCCCTTGAAACTGAAGAATCCGATATTGGCCGCTTCGGGTACTTTTGGATATGGAGAAGAGTATGCTGACCTTGTGCCGCTGAAGAGACTGGGCGGGTTTATTACTAAAGGACTTTCTCTCGAGCCGCGCGTGGGAAATAAACCACCGCGCCTGGCGGAAACTCCCTGCGGCCTCCTTAACGCCATTGGCCTGGAAAATATAGGTCTGCAAAATTTCCTTAAACAAAAACTCCCTTTTCTGAGGAAAGCACCTTGCGCTGTTTTAGTGAACATTTTTGGCAGCCACGTCCGGGAGTATGTGGAATTAGCTTCTCGCCTCACGGACGCCGGAGGCCTAAGTGGTTTTGAAATAAACATTTCTTGTCCGAACGTAGAAGCGGGGGGAGTTATTTTGGCCAGTGAACCAAGAGTGGTTTATCGAGTAGTGTCTAAGATTCGGCGCGCTACCCCGCTCTTCTTGATGGTCAAGCTTTCTCCTAATGTTACCGATATCCAAAAGATTGCCCTGGCTGCCGAAGAGGCCGGGGCTGATGCCCTTTCTTTGATAAACACGGTGTTCGGGATGGCCATTGATATTCAGACGCGCACCCCTCTCTTAGGAAATATTACCGGAGGTCTTTCCGGGCCGGCCATTAAACCAATCGGGGTGCGTATGGTTTGGCAAGTAGCCAAGAGCGTGCGCCTTCCGGTGGTGGGCGTGGGCGGCATTGCTTCCGCGGCCGACGCTTTAGAATACATTATCGCCGGAGCTTCGGCCGTCCAAGTTGGATCGGCCCACTTCGTGGATCCAGGAATAAGCCTAAAGATTTTAGAAGGTATAAAGACCTATTTGCAGGAACAGCAGATACCAAACTTGAAGGCCTTGATCGGTAGTTTGCAGGTTTAAAAAATTGGCAATAAAGCAGTGGAGTCCCCAAAATTTTTGTTTCTTTAAGGGGCTTCATTAAATATAATAGGGGCGAAGGAAAGGAAAGCATATGGAGATTAAAAGTGTAAAATTACTCATCCCGGAAGGGGCAAATATTATTGTGGGGCAGACGCATTTCATAAAAACCGTGGAAGACCTCTATGAAATTATGGTTAGTTCCCTGCCTAAATGCCGATTTGGAATAGCCTTTTGTGAAGCTTCAGGGGCTTGCTTGATTCGCGGAGAAGGAAACGATGACGAGTTAAAGAAAGTAGCTATCCAAAATGCCCAAGCGGTAGCCGCCGGACATACTTTTTACCTTCTACTCCGCGAAGCTTATCCGATCAATGTCCTGAACGCGATAAAGAATTGTCCGGAAGTATGCTCTATTTTTTGCGCTACGGCTAATCCGGTGGAAGTTATCGTCGCCGAATCGGAGCAGGGTCGAGGAATATTAGGAGTGATTGATGGTTCCTCACCCAAAGGAATCGAGGGAGAGAGTGATATGCGCTGGCGCAAAGATTTATTGCGTAAAATAGGGTATAAAATATCCTAACCTTGCCTGAGAGAACAGAATGGGCTTTTTTTCCTGGCCACTTTTCCGGGCCCAATAGAGAGGAAATGGATATTAATGGAAGTTGGCCGAGTGGTAGCTTTCTTCGAGCAAAAAAAAGTTATTTGTGCAGTATGCCTGGAAGTAAAAACAGACAAGTGCTATCTACTCACCGAAGAAAACAAAGAAGTTACCTTAGGTGAGCATCGCCTGGCCTATATTTCCCCTCGCCTATTAAAAGTTAATCTCCACCGTGACCTTATTGTCCAAGAGCTAAAGGATCTTAGCCAACGGGTAACCGGCCTGCAAAATTCCTTATGTATAAAAGAGCTCTGGGAATTGGTTAATAATGAAGGAAGAGAATTCAGTCTGCGGGAGTTGGTAGAGTTAACTTTTAATCCGCCATACTCTATAGAACAAGAGCTGGCTCTCTTCCGGGCCTTAGCCGAAGATCGGCTCTATTTTAAACAGAAAGGTGATCTTTTTGAACCTCGTTCTCCAGAACAAGTAGAGCAGATTTGGCAACAACGAGAAAAAGAGGCCCAAAAAGAACAGGAGATTCAAGAAGCCAGTGCCTGGTTAGCCAAAGTATGGAGGCAGGAAGAGGTTGCGCCCCCCGTCCATAAAGAAGAGATCATCGAGGTTTTGAAAGAAATAGCGATTTGGGGAGCTGAAGCTAATAATTATGAAAAAGGGAAAACCATATGCCAACAAGCCCAAATAGCTTTTCCTGAAGGCGCCTGGGAAATCTTAGTCAAATTGGGAGAGTGGAAAGAAGATGAGAATTTATTTCTTTATCGGTACCAAATTCCCCAGGAATTTCCCCAACAGGTTTTAGCCGAGGCGGAAAAAATATTGGCGGAGGCCAAGGTGGAGATCCTCCGCCCGCAGGATCGCGATTTGACTTTTCTGCATCCCTTCACGATTGATAGCGAATATACCCGCGATATAGACGATGCGCTAAGTTTAGAGAAGTTAGGGACGACTTATCAAGTGGGGGTGCATATCAGTGATGTAGCTACCTACATCAATGGCCATCAGGAAATATTCCAAGAAGCCATGTTCCGGGCGACTTCTATTTATCTCCCCGATCAAAGAATTTCTATGATTCCGCCTATCCTTTCCGAGAGCACCTGTAGCTTGATTGTGGGGGAGAAAAGGCGAGCTTTAAGTTTTTTGATTAAACTGGATGAAGAGGGAAGGGTCCTGGATTACCAAATTGTGCCCAGTATAATTCAAGTCGAACAAAGATTATCTTATGAATCTGCTGATCACCTCTTAGAAGAGGAAGAAGAGAATTTAACCATTTTACAGCATTTGGCGCAGAAACTTTGGCAGAAACGCATAGCAGCGGGGGCTTTCTTTATCCCGCGCCCAGAGAGGATCATCCGCATCAGCCGCGAGAAAGAAATTTTTATTTCCAAAAGAGAGCGGGAAAGTCCAGCGCAGAAGATAGTTTCCGAGTTCATGATTTTAGCTAACACCCTAGCCGCTTGCTTTTTAAAAGAGCGCGGAATTCCGGCCGTATTCCGGGGCCAAAATGAGCCCCGGGAGAAGATGCCCGCCTTAGATAAGTTTGACCCTCTGCAGGCCTATCGCCTACGCCGCCTCATGAACCGCGTCGAAGTTAGTACCCGCCCTCAGCGGCATGCGGGGTTGGGTACCGAAGCTTATCTGACCCTCACTTCTCCCATTCGGCGCTTTTACGACCTCTTAATGGAGGTGCAAATTTTAAGAGCAATTCGGGGAGAAGCGGTGTTCAAAGAGGAAGAACTGCA
>JBNAWB010000068.1:0-16586 GCA_049699975.1 Thermodesulfobacteriota bacterium | reverse complement strand
AGAACGGCGGGGACATACTTGTCTATACCAGATAAATATAAATAATAGCTTCCTGTTTTTAAAATAGATGTCTATCTCCCCGCCCGTACCAATGAAGGAATAAGGGCCTCATTTTAATGAGCCTCTTCCCCTCCCGCCTGAATTAAGCTGAAATTTAAAAAGTGATCAACGGTCAGCCCAAAGTTTTCTTGACAAAGGTGCGAAATCAATGTTAAAGGGGGGAAAGAAACATCTTCAACAGACAAGGAGAATTGCAATGGCTGGACCTTTGACTGGAATTCGAGTATTAGATCTCACGCGGGCCCTGGCGGGCCCCTTTTGTACGATGATGTTAGGAGATATGGGGGCGGAAGTAATAAAAGTTGAATCGCCGGAAGGAGGGGATGATTCCCGATCTTGGGCTCCTCCTTACATTGGCTCAGAAAGCGCCTATTTTCTTTCCTGCAACCGCAATAAAAAAAGTATCACCCTTAACTTACGCACTGAAAAGGCCAAAAAAATTTTAACGGATTTGCTTAAAGTCTCTGATGTCTTGGTAGAAAATTTCCGGCCGGGAGTAATAACCCAAATGGGTTTCTCTTATGAAAATGTTAGGATTATTAATCCCCGCCTTATCTTCTGTTCTATTACCGGCTTTGGCAGCAAAGGCCCGGACTCGCCAAAGCCTGGATTTGACCTCATTGCCCAAGGGATGAGCGGCTTCATGTCCTTTACGGGAGAAGTAGGCGGAGGACCAATCAAAGTAGGAGTAGCTATTGCTGATATCAATTCCGGTATGTTTGCTGCCTATGGTATTCTGGCGGCTCTTTATCACCGGGAGCGCACTGGCCAAGGCCAGAAGGTAGAAACTTCTCTTTTTGAAGCAATGCTTGCTGAACTCACTTTTCAAGCCGGACGCTATTTTGCTACGGGCCAATCTCCGCAGCCCGAAGGAAATCGGCACCCGCTAATTGCCCCTTACGAAAGCTTCCCCTGCGCGGATGGATATATTAATATTGCGGCAGGCAATGATAACTTATTTGCGAAAACTTGCTTAGCCTTAGGCCTTCCCGATCTTCCTCAAGATGGGCGATTTAAAACAAATGGGTTAAGGGTTAAAAATCGCGAGGCCCTTATTATGCTCTTAGAGGCAAAAACTAAAACCTTTAAAGTAAAAGAACTGCAGCAAATTCTGGATAAGGCAGGTGTTCCCAATGGACCAATCTGGTCCGTCGGCCAAGCTCTCACTTCTGACCAGGCTCAGGCTTTAGAAATGGTTAGAGAAATTGACCATCCCACTTGCGGCAAGATTAAAATTACCGGCCTACCAGTTAAGCTATCTTTGACCCCAGGAGAAATAAAAATACCCCCACCCACCTTGGGGGAGCATACAGAAGAAATCCTCACTAATATTTTGGGATATACCAAATTAGAAGTGGAAAAATTGAAACAAGAAAAGATTATTTAAAATTGCCTGCCCCTTTCCCAGAGCAGGCTTTCACGCACAAGCCACATATATTTTGGCTGATACCGGCTTTCTTCACTAACTCTTTGATCATTTGGAAGCAGCCCAGGTGATCAAAATCCTGCGGCTGTTCTTTAATGGCCGTAGCTGGACAAGAAGCAAGGCATGCCCGGCATTCCCCACAACCCCAGGGTAAGGGTTCATCAATTTTGAGTGGCATATTAGTGATTACCGTTACCAACCGCTGGCGGGCGCCAAATTGCGGAGTAATCAGCAGATTATTCCGGCCAATCCAACCTAACCCGGCTAAAACGGCCACATGTTTATGAGAAATGTGCGCTCTCTGATTGGCCCAATCGGTGATTTGGGAAGCCGGAATGGGCAAGGCTTCCCAACCTTGCCTTTGAATAAAATCTGTTATCTGCAAAGCCAACTGGTCCAAAAAAATATTAACCCTCTGGTAATGGAAGAAATAAAGTTTGGTCGGGCCATCTATAATATCTTCCAAAATTCGGTTGGAAAGATGAAAGGCCATAGAGATGGCTCTCTCTAAACCATGGAGGGTTGAGGGTGATAGAGTACAATGGGCAGGAGAAAGCTTTTTTAGGGGAGCCACTCCGAAGAGAGCAGCACCTCTTTGCCCAGCAAAGTTCTTTAATTGCTCGTAAAATCTTACTTCATCATCTGCAAAAGGGGCCATTTGCTCTCCTCTTCTCTTTATTTTTAAGAGGCTCCCTCAACATAACTGACCGTATAAAGGCCCTTATATTTCTCGTCTACAGGAAATTGATGGGAGAGGGAAAGGCGAAATAGTAAGTGCCTCATTTTAATGAGCCTCTCTTCTTCCCGCCTGAATTTAGCCGGGATTTAAAAAGCGATGGACGGTCAATCAATATAACTCTTGACATTTTAGCTTCTCCAAAAGATTATAAGATTAAATCTCGCGAAAAGACAAATCAAATATGGATGGGATATCACTTTCTGGGCAAGCATTTTTCTTAGGAGCTCTTCAAGGACTGACTGAATTCCTTCCCATAAGTAGTTCGGCCCACTTAATTTTAATACCGTGGTTTTTTAATTGGCACAATCCCTTTATAGATAGCTTAACTTTTGGCGTAGCTGTCCATGCTGGAACCCTTTTGGCAATTCTCATTTATTTCTATCAAGATTGGTTAAAGATGTCTTCTGGATTATGGGAAATTATGCGCCACGGAAGATTACAAAATTTCCAAAATAAATTAATCCTTTACATTATTTTAGCCTCTATCCCGGCTGCTCTGACTGGAATTTTATTGGAAGATATTGTGGAGGTTATTTTCCGCGATCCTCTGCTCATTATTTTCCCCTTGATTCTCGTGAGTTTTCTAATGATGTATGCTGAAAGGAAAGCAGGGCAAGAGATTTGTTTGGAAGATATGCGATTAACTCAGGCCATAATTATTGGTTTGGCGCAAAGTCTTGCTTTACTTCCCGGAGTTTCCCGTTCAGGGATTACTATTATTACTGCGCTTCTTTTGGGTTTCCGCCGGGAATCTTCGGCCCGCTTCTCCTTTCTTCTTTCGGCTCCCATAATTGCGGGAGCGGCTATTTTTCATCTCCGGCATCTTCTTTCCGGAGAAAGAAATATCGATCTTTCGATCTTAATGTTAGGAGCCGCCTCTTCTTTCTGCGTAGGCTTTTTAGCCATAGCTTTTTTAATGCGCTTTTTAAAAGAGCATTCTCTGCACCTCTTTGCCTACTATCGCCTTATCTTAGCCGCCCTTACCCTTTGGGGCATAATATGGTCTTGACGAAGTTAAGGGAAAAAATCATTTCTTAATTAAGGAAAGAGTTAATGGATTTAAAATATCTTTGGGTTTTCCTCATGGCTGCAACTCCTATCTGGGAGCTACGCGGCTCAATTCCCACAGGCATGTTCGCCATGCACCTGCCCTGGCCAGAAGTGTTCATTATATCTCTTTTAGGAAACGTTTTTCCTGTACCGTTTATTCTTCTTTTTTTAGACCCCGTAAGCAAATTATTAAGCCGCATAAAATTATTCGCGCGCATCTTAAATTGGGTTTTGCTAAGGACGCGCCGGCAAAGTGCTTTAGTGGAGAAATACGAGAGAATTGGCCTTATGCTTTTCGTAGCGGTTCCCCTACCGGGTACTGGAGCCTGGACCGGGGCTTTGATCGCCTTCCTTTTAGGAATGAGTTTTAAAAAAGCCTTCTTGCCTATTGCTTTGGGAGTGTTTATTGCTGGCGTAATCGTCTTAACTCTGTGCCTTTTAGGATGGGTAGGCGCCTTGATCGCCGGTATAGGGTTAATTCTTTTAGCAATTCTGGGCTTATGGAAGATTTAAGGTAAAGGCTTAATCTTTTTTAGCTTCGTCCTTTTTAAATTTGTCCTTTTTGTCTTCGTCTTTTTTCGACGCAGACTCTTTGTCTCTGCCTTTCTCTTTATTTTTATAGTCAGTAACGTACCAACCGCTTCCTTTTAATTGAAAGGTACAATTAGAAATAATCTTGGAAACTTTTCCCCCGCAAGACGGGCATTGGTTTAAAGGTTTATCCGAAAATTTTTGCAAGATTTCTGTAATTTCTCCACAATCTTGACATTTATATTCGTAGATCGGCATTGTTTACCTCCACCGTATCTTTAACTTATTAAAAAATTAGGCACGCCAAAGCTATTTGTCAAGGGATTTAAGCCCAGCGCGGGATCTAAGGCTTCTTCATCCCACATTGGCCGATAACGTTCTAATAAATCATTAACCTGGGGATCATGCAAACCTTTCAATAAATTGTAAGTCAGCCGATGCACCCCTTTCTCTTCCACTCTTTTCTCTTCTATTTGCAAATGAAATATACGCGGGTCTTCACTGAAACGAATAACATGAATGAGCTCATGAGTTATTACATAAAGAATTAAAGCGCGCAAAAAAGGAGGGGATTTCCAGGCCGCCGCCTTTAAAATTTTATCATCTTGCAAACAAATCCGATAAAAATTTTTGCTCCTTTTTGCCCAAAATGGTTTGGAGCCCAGATATTCATATTTACATACTTGCGCTAAAGCACGATCAGTCTTTTCTGGTCCTTGCAGATTAATCAAGGTTCGCAAATCATAAAAATACTTCGCGGAATCTGTTAAGTCGACTTTTAAATTGGCTTCCGCTAAAAATTCCGCTATTTCTAAGGCCTCGCCCACCCAAAGGCGCTGTCTCTTATTGAAGAACTCGCCCATAGGCACCACCTAACCAAATTTCTTAATAGCCAGTATGTCCGAAACCTCCAGCCCCCCTTACGGTTTCGTCAAGTTCAGTTACCCATTCTAAAGCCACTCGGCAAACCGGAGCAATGACTAACTGGGCTATTCGATCACCCCTTTTTATGGCAAATGGTTGGCGACTCAAATTTATGAGGATTACCCCAATTTCTCCCCGGTAGTCGGCATCTATAGTCCCTGGAGAATTCAATAATGTTACCCCATTTTTTAAGGCCAATCCGCTTCGCGGTCTGACCTGTCCTTCAAATCCTGGGGGAAGAGAAATGGCAATCCCTGTAGGAATAAGCTTCCATTCGCCCGGTCCCAATACAATTTCTTGCTCAAGATCGGCAAATAAGTCCAAACCAGAAGAGTGGGCGCTCATATACTGGGGCAAAGGAATTTCTTCCGCTTTATTCTGCCGCAGACGCTTTACTTTCACTTTGACCATTTCTGCCATCCCTAAGCTAAAAGGTGCGCTGGAATTTGTTCCTTGGATACAGGACCTAAGACCGTCAAAGAGAGTAACTCTGGGTTAAAGATCTTTTTAGCTAAGGCACTAACTTCTTCTGCTTTAACTTTCTCAATTCCTTCGATAATTTCTTCCACTTTAATAAATCTTTTAAAATAAATTTCACTCTTGGCTAACCTGTTCATCCGGCTATCGGTACTTTCTAAACTCAAAAGAAGATTTCCTTTTAACTGTTCTTTAGCTGAGGCTAATTCCTTTGGTTTGGGATAGTCCTCGGTTAAGTTTCTAATTTCCCGCAGGAGAATTTGGAGGACCCGCTTTAGGGCATTATCGCCAGTGCCCACATAAATACCCAAAATACCACTATCAAAAAAAGAAGAAATAAAAGAATAAACAGAATAAGCCAACCCCCTTTTCTCCCGTATCTCCTGAAAGAGGCGGGAACTCATTCCGCCACCCAAAATGGTATTTAGTACTGAAAAAACATAGCGGTCAGGATGGCTAACGGCTAAGCCCTTGGTACCTAAAATGAGGTGGACTTGTTCTAAGGGTTTCTCTTTCACTTGAACATGCGCATGCGGCCGGGGAGGGCTTACTTGCCGCTTTTTAGGTTGAAATTTTCTATGGCCTAAATAATTTTGGACTGCTTGCACTAATTCTTCATGCTTTAATTTACCAGCCGCCGCAATAATGGGTTGAAAAGATAAATAATTATTAAAAAAGAAACTTCTAAGTTTCTGCCTATTCATTTGGGAGATAGTCTCCACCCGGCCCAAAATGGGTAAACCAAGAGGATGGCGAGGCCAAAAAGACTCACTGAAAAGGTCATGAATATAATCGTCAGGGGAATCCTCCACCATGTTTATTTCTTGGATAATAACCTGTCGTTCCTTTTCTAATTCGGCTGGAGAAAAAACCGAATTAAGGTATAAATCAAAGAGAATATCCAAGGCGACGGATAAATGTTCAGCTAAAACTTTCGCATAAAAACTGGAAAATTCTTTACTGGTAAAAGCGTTAAGAATCCCACCCACGGCATCAATTTCCTTGGCAATTTGCCGGGCGGATCTCCGCTTAGTTCCTTTAAAGAGCATATGTTCCACAAAATGAGAAATACCGTTTTCTTCTATTCCTTCATCCCGCGAACCGGCTTCCACCCAGATGCCCACAGAAACAGAGTGGACATTGGGTATCTCCTCGGTTATTACCTTAAGACCATTGGGCAGAATCGTTTTTTGCACTGGAAAAGGAGATAAATTCTCCCCTTTTAGAAAAGGATTTTCTTTTTGCATATGCCGGCCTTAATTTATGATGAGCTTTCTGGCCGAGGCTGACCAAGGGCTTCTTTGCGACTAAGTTTGATCTTTCCTCTTTCATCCACCCCGATTACTTTCACTAAAACTTCATCTCCTTCTTTAAGCACATCTTGCACAGCTCTTATTCTTTCTTTAGATATTTCGGATATGTGCACCAACCCTTCTGTTCCCGGGAAAAGTTCTACAAAAGCTCCAAATTCTTTCCCATCTGGTCGGCGAGCAATAGAAGTAACTCGCCCCAAATAAATTTCGCCAATTTCCACTTCTCTGGTAATTTCCCTTATTTTGCGGGCAGCCTTGGCGGCAGCCTGGGCGTCTGGAGAAAAAATATGAACCCGTCCGTCATCTTCAATATTAATCTTGACGCCAGTTTCATCTTGGATACCGCGAATGATCTTCCCCTGCGGGCCAATTACTTCGCGAATTTTATCCGGTTTGATTTGGATGGTGAGCACCCGTGGGGCATATATGGAAAGTTCAGGTCGCGGCTTGGCTATAGCCATCTCCATCTTACTGAGGATAAAATTTCTTCCTTCCCGAGCCTGTTCTAAGGCCCGCTTAAGGATTTCTTTAGTTACGCCTGGTATTTTAATATCCATCTGGAAGCCGGTGATCCCTTTCCTTGTGCCCGCCACTTTAAAATCCATATCTCCATGATGATCTTCATCGCCTAAAATATCGGTAAGAATGATTACTTTCTCTCCCTCCTTGATTAAACCCATGGCTATGCCCGCCACGGCACTCTTAATAGGTACCCCAGCATCCATCAAGGCCAGCGAAGCCCCGCACACTGTGGCCATAGATGAGGATCCATTAGACTCCAAAACCTCGGAAACTATCCTAATGGTATAAGGGAATTTATCGTTAGCAGGTAGCACATAGCTAATGGCCCTTTCGGCCAGAGCCCCATGACCGATATCGCGTCGGCTGGGTCCGCGGAGCATGCGGACCTCGCCCACACTATAAGGGGGGAAATTATAATGGAGCATGAAAGACTTAAAAGTTTCGCCAGTTAAAGCGTCAATCTTTTGTTCATCTTCTGCTGACCCTAAGGTGACTACCGCCGAGATCTGGGTCTCTCCCCGGGTAAACCTTGCTGAGCCATGAGTCCGGGGCAGCCACCCAACCAAGATTTGAATAGGCCGCACTTCGTCAAAAGCTCGGCCGTCAATCCTTTTATGCTCTTCCACAATCGGCCGCCGCGCCCAATACTTTTCTAACATTTCATAATAATCCTTAATGGCCAGAGCTTTATCGGGAAACTCCTCCAGGAGAGGAGGTAAGATCTCCTGCCGGATTAATTCCAATTGTTCATTCCGAAGTTTCTTTTGCGGGATACTAAAGGCCTGCCGAATTCGCTCTTGCCCAGCGAGCCGGATTTTTTCCCGGATAGATTCATCCTCTAAAAGAACCTTCTGGTTTAAATAAGGATCATAAAAAAGCGGCGGCACGGCCATTTTTTCCAGAGCGGAAATTAAAGGTTCTCCCTTTAATTTGCGCTTCTCATTTTCTAAGGCCAATTTTTTTTGCTTAAGCTCTTCCTGGAGCCTGAGGATAGGTTGCAGGGAGGCATGGCCGAAAAAGATGGCTTCCAGCAGATCATCTTCGGAAATTTCTTTACCTCCTCCTTCAACCATAACGACCGCTTCTTTATTTCCAGCCACCACTAAGTTGACATCACTTTCGGACATCTGGCTTATCGTGGGGTTACAAATCCATTGGCCGTTTAATCGCCCTACGCGTACTGCTCCTATGGGCCCTTGAAAAGGAATATCTGAGATTTCTAAAGCCGCAGATGCTCCACAGATGGCCAAAACATCAGGATCATTCTCTTGATCGGCAGAAAGCACGGTGGCTATGATCTGCACCTCATTTAAAAAACCCTTGGGGAAAAGAGGCCGTAAAGGACGGTCGATCAAGCGCGAAGTCAAAACTTCTTTTTCACTCGGCTTCCCTTCCCGCTTGAAAAATCCTCCCGGAATTTTCCCTGCGGCGTAAGCCATTTCTTGATAATCAACCACTAAAGGAAAGAAGTCGACTTCTTCCCGCGGGCTTTTAGAGGCCGTAGCTGTGACCAATACGATACTCTCCCCAAAAGAGACCAATACTGCTCCGTTGGCTTGCCGGGCAACTACTCCCGTTTCCAATGCCAATTCCCGGCCAGAAATATTAGCCCGCACTTCTACACGTTCATCATTAACCGACATTTTTCTTGAACTCCTCTCCTCCAAATTTTAAATGCTCGAGGCCTTAGCTGTTAATGCTCTGCTGCCAAATTTTTATTTTCTAATTCCTAATCGTTGAATAATCTTCCGGTACCTTTCAAATTCTTTCTTTTTTAAATAATCCAGTAGATGGCGCCGCTGACTAACCAATTTCAAAAGACCGCGGCGGGAATGGTGATCCTTAACGTGGGTCTTGAAATGCTCCGTTAAATAATTTATCCTTTCCGTTAAAAGGGCGATCTGCACTTCCGGTGATCCCGTATCTGTAGGGTGAATCTTAAAATCCTCGATTATGGCTTTTTTCTTCTCCGCGATTAAGGGCACTTTCTTTCTCCTTTCTTTACCTCTTAAGATTAAAATTAGACATTAAAAACCCTTTGAATGCGTAAAAGAGGGCGATCAATAGGCAATTTCTCTCCTTCTTTATCTATTAAAGTCTGCGCAATAGCCAATGGTTTTTCTGGCCCCTCAAAAAGCAAAATCCTTTCTCCTTTTGGCCACCACGCGAAATCCGCTTCCGGTAAATCGGCCAAATATAATAATCGTCCTTGGCGCACCTTGCGCGCCGTCTCCTCGGCTACCATAATTTTCCCCGCGTAATCCAATCCGGCAGCTAAAGGGATTATCCTTTTTGATATTGTACCATCCTTTGCTAATTGTTTAAATTCCTCTATAGAAAGGGCTTGATCTATAGTAAATTTTCCCGCCCTGATCCTCCTTAATTCTACCAAATGGGCACCGCATCCTAAAACTCTCCCTATGTCTGCAGCTAAAGCCCTTATATAAGTCCCGCGACTGCAAATCACTTCTAAGGTGATGGTAGGGGAAATAAAATTCCGCAAAGTCAATTTATAAATCTCAACTTCCCGCTCTGGTAAAAAAGGCTTCTCTCCGGCGCGAACCCGCCGATAAAGAGGCACCCCGCCTTGTTTTAGGGCCGAGTAAAAAGGGGGAATTTGGCGGATGCGCCCCCGAAACTTCTCTAACACGCTTTCCACTTCCTCCTGTTTAATTACCAAGTTTGGTCTTTCCGCTATTACTTTTCCTTCGGCATCCAAAGTATCGGTCTCTTGCCCCAATCTTATCGTGGCTAAATATTCCTTTTCTCCGTCCAGGTTAAAGGGCACCAATTTTGTTCCCTCATTTAAATAAACAGGCAAAACTCCAGTGGCCAAAGGGTCCAGCGTTCCCCCATGACCAGCTTTTTTAACCGAAAGGGTCTGGCGCACATAAGCCACTACTTGGAAAGAAGTCCATCCTTTAGGTTTATCGATAACGATCACTCCCTGCCAAGGGCTGTGCGCACGCGCTGCAGAACTTTTTCTTTGACTGCTAATAGATCTCCCTCCACCGTACATCCCGCAGCATTGGGATGGCCCCCACCCTGGAATTCGGCAGCAATTTGGGCCACATTTATCTTTCCTCGGGATCGCAAACTTACCCTGTATTGGCCATAGTTAATTTCCCGAAAGAGAAGCGCCACTTCTGTTCCTTTCAGAGACCGAGGAAAATTTATTATATCTTCAGTTTGCTCCGGGGTAGCTCCTGTCTCTTCCAACATTTTTTGAGTGACTATTACTAAGCTGATTTGCCCGGCGGCCTGCACTTCTAAAGTCTGCAAAACCAAAGCCAGTAAGCGCAGCCGCGAAAGTGGCTGATTTTCGTAAATTTTTTCGGCCACCGGCGCTGGCTCAACTCCGGCCAGTAAGCATTCCCTGGCCACCCGAAATGCCTTGGCCGAAGTATTGGCATAATGAAAAGAACCCGTATCTGTTAAAATCCCTACATAAATATTCTCGGCCAGGTCCGCCTTAAAAGGAACTCTCATTTCTTTTAAGAGATCATAGATTATCTCGGCTGTAGAACTTGCCTCGGCATCGACTAAGTTAATATCGCCAAAGAAGCTATTGCTTATATGATGGTCGATATTAATTATTTTGCCCACCCGCGAAATTTTCGAAAATTCTTCACCTAAACGGTTCTTATCGCCACAATCCACTGCTAAGACCACATCAAAACTGTCATTTGGCGGGGCGTGTTGGCTAATACTCTCCGCTCCTGGCAGAAAAGAAAGATTCTCCGGCACCGGGTCTTGATTCAAAAGATAGACCCTTTTTTGCAAATCTTTTAAGGCCAAGCCTAAGGCCAGCATCGAACCGATGGCATCACCTTCAGGATGCTTATGCGAAGAGATTAAAAAGGAATGGCCCATCATGATCTCTTCAACTATCTTCTTGATGGTCGTGGTCTTTTTCTTCCTGGAGATCTTTGAGGAGGCGATCAATTTTACTCCCATAATCAAAGGAACGATCTATTTTAAAGACAAGTTGCGGTATGTAGCGCAACCTCAATTCTTTTCCCAGTCTTCTTTTAATATACCCTGCTGCCCTTTGTAATCCGCATAAAGATTCTTCCTCTTTGGCTTTATTACCCATGGCGGAGAAAAATACCGTGGCTATTTTTAAATCATCAGTTATTTCCACGGCGGTGATGGTCACTAAGTCCAAACGCGGATCATTTAAATCTTTTAAAATAATTTCGCTTATTATTTCCCGCAATAAATCACCAACTCGCTCAGCCCGCTTATATAACATTTCTCTTTTCCATCCGCAGGGAGAAAAAAATCTGGCTCCCCTTAAAAATTGATAATTTCTAATTGCGAGTCAGCAATGTCCGTCAAATGCGTACTCTCAATAAAATTTACTACTTTATCGAGGGTCGAGTTAATTTGTTGGCGATCATTACCGACTATGCAAATGCCCAGCACGGCTTTTTGCCATAAATCATGGTCGGCCACTTCGGCAATGGAAATATTAAACCTCTGCCGAGCTCTCTGGACCAGACTTTTCAGCACTTGCCTTTTCCCTTTCAAAGAAAAATTCTCATGGAGATAAAGAACAACCTGACAAACTCCTACAACCATTCTTCTCCCCTGATTATAATTGAGCCGAAACCTTCTCCACTACGTAAGCTTCAATAATATCGTTTAAGGCATAATCACGAAAATCTCCCATGGCTAAGCCGCATTCATATCCCGAGGCTATTTCTTTAACATCATCTTTAACATGCTTCAAAGATGTAATATTTCCTTCGTGGATCACTTGACCATTGCGTACGACATGGGCATGGGCCCCGCGCACTATTTTTCCTTCCAAAACGAAGCATCCCGCCACCATGCCAACTCGGGAAATGTTAAAAGTAGCCCGCACTTCTGCCCGACCAATTAAACGCTCCTGATAAACCGGCTCCAGCAGGCCTTCCATGGCTTTCCGTACATCTTCGATAGCTTCATATATAATGTTATATACCCGAATGTCGATCCGTTCTTGTTCAGCTACCGCTTGCGCTTTAGGTTCTATCTTCACATTAAAACCTAAGATGATAGCCTGCGAAGCGGAGGCCAGCATACAGTCGGATTCACTAATTGCTCCTACAGAAGAATGGAGGATGTTTATTTTTACACTCTCGGTACTTAGTCTGTTTAAGGCCTCTATTAAGGCCTCTAAAGAACCTTGGACATCTGCTTTCAAAATAAGGTTTAAATCTTTAACTACGCCTTTCTGCATCTTCTTGTAAAAATCTTCTAAGGTTATCTTGGAAGTCTTGGAAAGTTCCAGCTCCCTTTGTTTTTGCATTCTTTGCGCCGCTAATTCTTTCGCCCGGCGTTCATCCTTCACTACCACAAAAGAGTCGCCAGCATTAGGCACACTGGGAAAGCCTATGACTTCCACTGGAGTCGAGGGGCCGGCCTGTTCTATCTTCTCTCCCCGATCGTTGATCATGGCCCGGACGCGGCCAAAGTGAATCCCAGAAACGAAGGGATCGCCTACGTGGAGGGTTCCATTTTGCACAAGCACTGTGGCCACTGGACCTCGGCCCCGATCTAACTTTGCTTCAATGACTACTCCTGTGGCTGGCCGATTGGGGTTAGCTTTCAATTCCATCATATCAGCTTGCAGGAGAATCATCTCCAGTAAATCCTTCAACCCAATTTTGAGCTTGGCTGAGATTTCGGCGAAAATTGTCTGCCCTCCCCAGGCTTCGGGAACTAAACCATATTCGGTCAAGGCTTGTTTAACTCTTTCCGGATTGGCATTTGGCTTATCGATTTTATTTATGGCTACAATTATCGGGACCTGCGCTGCTTTAGCATGGTTAATGGCTTCTACCGTCTGCGTCATAACTCCATCATCTGCCGCTACCACCAACACCACAATATCTGTAACTTTCGCTCCTCTGGCCCGCATAGCTGTAAACGCTTCGTGACCTGGAGTATCCAAGAAAACCACTTTTCGGTGATCCACCTCTACCTCATAGGCGCCAATATGTTGGGTAATTCCTCCGGCCTCCGCAGCCGTCACGTTGGTCTGGCGAATGGCATCGAGCAGGGAGGTTTTACCATGATCCACATGGCCCATAATCGTCACTACTGGCGGTCGGGGAATTAGTTCTTCAGGCCGATCCTCCCTCTCTTCGATCAAGTCTTCTAACTCTAACCCCGTCTTCTCTACTTCGTACCCAAAATCGGAGGCTACTAAGGCAGCCGCATCGGCATCGATAGCCTGGTTTATGGTAACCATCAGCCCTAAATCCATTAATTTCTTGATTACTTCTGAGGCCTTAATGCCCATTCTTTTGGCCAGTTCCCCCACCAAGATAGCCTCGGAAATCCGAATTTTTCTTTTAATCGGTTTGGGTATGGTAATCTCCGGCTTGGCTAATTTAGGCTTAACTGGCTTAACCCGTACTTCCCGCTCAAAAGGAACTAAATCTAAGCCTTGATCTTCCTGATAATCATCAAACTCCCGGAAAGCCCTCTTTTTGGTAGTTATTATGCGGATACGATTGGGTTTTCCCTCTTCCATCACTTCTACGTCGCGCTTAAATTTCTTTTTACGACGGATCCTTTCTTCTTCCAGAATTGGCTGGGGAATAGGGACTGGAGGCCGCAAAATAATTGGCGGCTTAGGCGGCTGGGCAGGTATTTTAGGCGGAGGGGGAATAGACACGCTCCTTTCCGCCACCGGAGTTTCTGAGGCCAGAGAAAGAGGAGGAACTGTTGGGCGCTCGATAATCTTGGCCGGCTCTGGCTTCTTCTTAATTTTAGCCGGCGGCTTTTCAGCAACCTTTGGTTTTTCTATAGGCTTCGCTTCTGGGGGCAAAGGAGCGGTCGCTATGGGTGGAGGTGGAGTAACTATTTCCTTTTCTTTTATTTCTTTAAGTGGTTCCCGAACTAAAGGCTCGGGTTCAGGCCGGGTTTCCTTGGGTATCTCTTTCATCTCTGGCATCGGCGGCCCTTCTACGGCGACCGGAGGAGGTGCAGGAGGCGGCACCTCCGCAAGAGGGGGCGGAGGGGGAATCTCCTTTTTTTCCTCTATTATCTTTTCAATTTTTTCTACTTTAGGCACTACTTTGGGGATAGCTTCCGCCTCTTTTTTAATCACTTCTGGTTTGGTCACCTCTGGGACAGCCGGCTTCTTTATAGGTGGTGGAGGAGGTGGAGCAGGTTTGGCTTCTTCTTTGATAAGCTCGGGAGCGGTCACGGCTACGCCCTCTTCCCTTTGCACTCGGCGGCGAATTACGGTCGGTTTGATTCTTTGTTCCACTACGCCCTCTTTGCGAGAGAGGCTCACGTGAGTTTTTACTCGCTCTACATCCGCATCATCAAGAGTGCTATGGACATTTTTAGCTGGGATCTCCATCTTTTCTAAAAGCTTGAGGAGATCTTTATTCTCCATCTTTAATTCCTTAGCTAACTCGTGTATTCTAACTTTGGCCACGCTCCTCTCCCCCTTCTATATATTACCTTTTGGGCATATGCCAGTGGCGCTCATGTTTTCTTCTTTTCCCCTTCATCGAAATGCGCTTTTGCTGCTTCAATAAGTTTTTCTGCTTTTTTGGGACCAATCCCTTCTATCTTAGATAATTGTTCAGGTGTCGCTTGGCAAAGGTCGGCTACAGTAATATATCCCGCGGCATTGAGTATTTTAGCCGTCTTTTCTCCTACGCCGGCTATTTTTTCCACCCCATCCATTCCCCGGGAAGCTATGGCATCAAGAGTGGGCATTTTACTTAGGGCTTTTGCCTCGGTGCGAATATCAATTTTCCAATCCGTTAATTTAGCAGCTAATCTTACATTCTGGCCCCGCCGCCCGATGGCCAAAGAAAGTTGATCATCTTCCACGATCACTTCCATAGACTTATTTTCTTGGTTAATTATAACTTTGGATATCTCTGCGGGCGCCAGAGCATTGCAAACAAATTTAGCTGGATCATCACTCCAAGGGATAATATCTATTTTTTCACCCCGCAGTTCTTGAACCACCGCCTGCACTCGTGATCCTTTGAGGCCGACGCAAGCTCCCACCGGATCAATATCTGCATCGCGCGAGTAAACAGCAATCTTAGCCCTACTGCCCGGTTCTCGAGCAGCGCTAATAATTTTCACAATCCCTTCGGCGATCTCGGGCACTTCTAATTCGAATAATTTAATAATAAAATTGGGATTAGTACGGGAAAGGATGATTTGGGGGCCCCGCGGAGTTTTGCGCACATCTAAAACATACGCTCTAATCCGGTCTCCAGGTTTATATGTTTCCCGCGGGATAAGTTCTTGCTGAGGAATGACCGCCTCGGTTCTGCCCAAGTTTACAATAATAGATCCTTTTTCAAAACGTTGCACCGTTCCCGAAATAACCTCTCCTTTGCGGTCTTTAAAATCCTCATAGATGTTTTCGCGCTCGGCATCTTTGACGCGCTGAATGATCACTTGTTTGGCTGTTTGGGCAGCAATTCTGCCGAATTCAGAAATATCTATTTTTGTCCCCAGACTATCGCCTATTTGTACGTCAGCATCCAATTCTTTAGCTTCGGCCAAAGAAATTTCGGTGGCTGGATTCTTAACTTCTTTAACCACTGTCTTGAATTGAAAAAGTTCAATCTCTCCTGCTTCTTCGTTATACTTCGCCTCAATCTCCTGTTTGGGACCAAATTTCTTTCGAGCTGCTGCCAATAGGGCTTGCTCTAAGGCTTCAATGATAATTTTTTTATCGATTCCTTTATCTTTGCCTACCTGGTCAATGATGCGGCTCAAATCTGATATCATAGTTTTCATCCCCTTCTTTAAAAATCTATTTCCAGGTTTGCTTTGGCTATACTGGGGAAGGGAATCTCGATTACCTCATGGCCCACTTCCAGAATAATTTTCTCACCCTCCATCCCCATAAGCCGTCCTTTGAAAACTCTGCCTCTTCCACTAATTATCTGCCAGGTCTTAATTTTAACTAATCGTCCCCGATAACGGCTAAAATCTTCCAGCTTTTTTAATGGCCGAGTTAGTCCAGGAGAAGAAACTTCTAAAGTATAAGCATTGGGAATAATATCATGCACATCCAAAATAGTGCCCAATTCTCTATTTACCTCAGCGCAATCCTCTATATTTACCCCTCCTGGCCGATCTATATAGAGTCTGAGCACCCACCCCTGCCTTTCCCTCTGGTATTCTACATCAACCAACTCCAAACCCTGCGCCTGCAACATTGGTTCAGCCAATTGGCGCACTTCTTTAATAATTTTTTCAGTTTGCGACATGACTTATTTTTCTCGTTCAGTAAAAAAAAGTGGGCTCTAAAGCCCACTTTTTTCAAGTAGACTCAACAAATTCTTCTTTTTATCCTGAAGCACAGTTCATAATTGTTTATGGAGCGGGCGACCAGATTCGAACTGGCGACGTCAAGCTTGGGAAGCTTGCATTCTACCCCTGAATTACGCCCGCCTTATCATTTATTATATAGTAGCCCACAAGCCTTGATCTGTCAATATCTTTTAGGACTGACCGTCGATCACTTTTGAAATTCGTACCTACTTCAGGCGGGAGGGAGAGA
>JBNAWB010000067.1:0-16588 GCA_049699975.1 Thermodesulfobacteriota bacterium | reverse complement strand
GGGGAGAGGGTTAAGTCGGAATCGACTCGTTCCGAGGTGAGGGGTTAAGAACAGCAGATGTCATTTATCTAATGCTCTCATTAATAATTTTTTTTCGGCGTCCGCAGCGATCTTTGCGGTGAAAAACTCATTATAAAGAGGAAAAGATTATGAGCGAAAAAATTGGATTTATTGGTCTGGGAGCCATGGGCCAGCCTATGTCTAAGAGGTTATTGGCGGCGGGGTATAAATTAGTAGTCTACGATCTAAGGAAAGAAGCCATTGAAGCCTTGGTGCAAAAAGGAGCTGAAGCAGCAGGTTCGGCTAAAGAAGTGGCCGCAAAATGCCGGAAGGTGATTACTATCGTACCTAATTCAGAAGCAGTAGAAAAAGTGGTCTTAGGGGCAGAAGGTTTTTGGGAAGGGGCGCAAGCAGGGGATATTCTGATAGAGATGACCAGCGCTTATCCGCCCAGTACTTTAAAAATTCATCAAGCCTTGAGGGCTAAGGGGATAAACATGATTGATGCTCCGGTGAGCGGTGGGGTAATAGGAGCGGAAGCCGGGACACTTTCGATCATGGTAGGAGGAGAGGAAGCTATCTTTGAAGCCTGCCGGCCAATTCTGGCAGTCATGGGAAAGAATCTATTTTATATGGGGGGAGTCGGGGCCGGTCATGCTATGAAGGCTATCAATAACTTCTTATCCGCTACTACCCTGGCGGCCACCTCGGAAGCCATAATCTTAGCCATGAAATTAGGCTTAGATCCGCAACGGGTAGTGGAAGTTCTCCAAGTAAGTACCGGGCGGAGTTATTCCACTGAGATTAAATTCCCCAAGTATATCTTGCCGCGCACTTATAATTCGGGATTTGCCCTGGGACTTATGTATAAAGATATTGATACTGTTACCCGGATGGCTCGCGAATACAAGATTCCCATGTTCTTAGCGAATTTAGTGCAGCAGGTGTATGGTTTGGCGTTGGTAAAAGAGGGAGAAAAAGAAGATCATACAGTGGTCTTTTCCTGTCTTGAAGATTTAGCCAATATATCGAGGAAATGAAATTTGAGCTGGCCCTTTTGTTCAAAAATCCATTTTAAAAATGAGAGGAAGAGATGGTTTCTTTAAAAGAAGAAATAGAAAGATTAAAACAGATTGAAGAAGAAGCGCGCTTGGGCGGCGGAAAGAAAAGAATTGAAGAACAACATAGCCAAGGGAAACTTACGGCTCGCGAGCGAATTGACCGGCTCCTGGATCCAGGAACTTTTGTAGAAGTAAGTATGTTAGCTCAGCATCAATGCACGGATTTTGGCATGGAAAAGAATAGACCGTGGGGTGATGGGGTAGTTACTGGTTATGGCAAAGTTAATGGGCGGATGGTCTTCGTCTATGCGCAAGATTTTACCGTTATGGGCGGCTCAGTAGGGCAAGTCCATGGGCAAAAGATAGCGGCCTTGATACGCATGGCTCGCCAGGCGCAGGCCCCGGTAGTGGGTTTAATAGATTCGGCGGGCGGCAGAATTCAAGAAGGGAGCGGAGCTTATTCTTTAATTTTTGCCGAAAATGTAGAATCCTCGGGTGTAGTCCCGCAAATCTCGGCGATTATGGGGAATTGTGCGGGAGGAGGAGTTTATTCGCCAGCCCTTACTGATTTTATTTTGATGGTCGATAAGACGAGCCAAATGTTTATTACGGGACCTTTGGTAATCAAAGAAGTGACTGGGGAAGAGGTGACCAGTCAGGAATTAGGAGGGGCAAAGGTTCATGGCCAAATTTCCGGTGTTGCTGATTTGGTCTGTGAAAATGATCAGGATTGCATTGAGAAGATAAAAAAACTTTTAAGCTATCTTCCTTCCAGCTACCGGGAAAAACCACCTCTTAAATCTCCCAATGATGATCCTAATCGGTGTGAGGAGAAGCTCTTAGAAGTTCTCCCAGATAGTCCCAAGAAAGTTTATGATATGCGGCGGCTGATTCCTTTAATCGTCGATGAAGGAGAATTTTTAGAGATCAAACCCGGTTTTGCCCGTAATATGGTAGTTGGTTTAGCGCGGATGAATGGTAAACCTGTAGGTATTGTGGCTAATAATCCCTTCTTTTTAGCTTCAGCTATTGATTGTGATGCTGCCGATAAAGCTGCTCGGTTCATTCGCACCTGCGACTGTTTTAATATTCCCTTAATTTCCTTAGTGGATGTTCCGGGTTATCTCCCCGGAGTGAAGGAAGAGCATAAAGGCATAATTCGTCATGGAGCGAAGATGCTTTACGCCTGGAAAGAGGCGACGGTACCTAAGATTACTTGCGTCATTCGTAAAGCCTATGGGGGAGCTTTTGCAGCCATGGGCAACAAAGAATTGGGCACAGATTTAGTCTTGGGCTGGCCAACTACAGAGATTGCCATTATGGGAGCCGAGGGAGCTGTAAGAATATTATATCGGCGAGAGATTGAGGCGGCGGAAGATAAGGAACGTATGCGCGAAGAGAAGATCCAGGAGTACCGCGAGAAGTTTATGAACCCATATTACACAGCGTCTAAGAGGCAACTGGATATTATCATCAAGCCGCAGGAGACCAGACCGCAGATCATTAAAGCTTTAGAGATGCTGGAAAATAAAAAAGTGACGCGAGCGGAAAGGAAACACGGGAATATTCCCTTATAGCAGAATAAAAAGGGGGTAAATAAGAATGGTGGGCATACCAGAAAAATGGGATATAGAAAGTGATGTAGTGGTGGTCGGTTGGGGAGCAGCGGGAACGGCAGCGGCAGTTACAGCTCATGATTTAGGCGCTAAAGTTTTAATTTTAGAGAAGATGGCGCAAGGAGGGGGGAATACGCGTGTTTGTGGTGGTAATATAATTATTCCCAAAGGAAAAGAGTTTCTTGAGTATCTGGAAACTCTCAGTTTTAAAACAACGGAACGGGAGATTCTGGAAGTTTTTGTGGAAGAAGCCATGAAGAATGGAGATTGGATTAGAGAGATGGGGGCAGATGTGCAGGTATTTAGGCCTTTGGAAGTGGCTTATCCGACGATGATTGCGGGCGCGGGTTTTCCCCATGTACGGGGGGCAGAAATGGTAGTCAAATATAACATAAAGGGTACTTTGGAAGAGGGAAAGCCATCAGAGCGTCTCTGGAAATTCCTTTCGGGGTTGATAAATAAACGGGGCATTCAGGTTTTGACCCGTACGCCGGCGCGGGAATTAATTCGTAATGACCGGGGAGAGATTATAGGAGTCCAGGCAGAAAGAGATGGTAAACCAATCTGGGTGAAGGCGCGCCAAGCAGTCATCTTGACTTGTGGCGGGTACGAGAATGATCCTCGCCTTAAATGGGATTATTTGCCTGTGAAACCAGTTATGTTTTTAGGAAACCCCGGGAATTCGGGCGATGGAATTAGAATGGCGCAAAAAATCGGCGCGGATTTGTGGCATATGACGCGTTTATCTTGTCTAATTGGGTTTAAAGCTCCGGAGTATGAGGCTGCTTTTTGGATAGCCTTTTTAAGCGAGGGCTTTATTTTTGTAGATAAGTATGGCTACAGGTTTGTTAATGAAGCGGGCATCGAGATTCATGAATATTATCGAGAGCTCTCCCATTTCGATATTGAAAAAATGGAGTTTCCCCGCGTACCGCTCTGGGCGATTTTTGATGAGCAAACTCGGCGGAAAGGTCCTTTAAGTCGGGGAACATCAGGTTATAACCGCGATCTCTATAATTGGAGTTTAGATAATTCGGTAGAGATCAAAAAGGGGTGGATTTTGCAGGGCAATAATCCTGGAGAATTGGCTGTCAAAATCGGAGTGGACCCTCAAGTATTAGAAGCGACGATAACGCGTTACAATCAGTTTTGCCGAGCAGGTAAAGATGAAGACTTCGGCAGGCCCAAAGAAGATTTGCGCGTATTAGAGCCTCCTCTTTACGCTATTCAGCTTTGGCCAGCATTGATTAATACCCAAGGCGGGCCGCGGCGAGACAAAGAATCAAGAGTCCTTGATCCTGAGGGAAAGCCCATTCCCAGGCTCTACGCTGCTGGTGAACTTGGTTCTATATGGGGATACCTTTATCAAGGGGCCTGCAATATCGGTGAAGCTTTGGTTTTTGGGAGAATCGCCGGAAGGAATGCCGCCATGGAAAAGCCCTGGAGTTAAGATCATATGCAAAATATAGTGGTGGCGGAGAAGAAATTTTCAGTTCCTTCCTCAGCGGAGAGGGTTTGGCGTCTTTTAGGCAAGGTGATCTTCAGTAGTCTGCCCCAGATGGAGAATATAGAAATACTGGACGAAAATAATTTTCGGGCTATTTTGAAAACAAAGATACTGGGGGCAGAGTTAAATTTAAAAGTGAAAGGCGAAGTAGTAGATATAGAGCCTCCGGAAAATTTAACTGTGAGACTTTCTTTATCCGGGCCAGGAATTTTTTCGGAAATAGACCAAAGAGTATGTTTTAAAATTACTGCCGAAGGAAAGGAGAAGGCGGGGGTAGAATGTAAAGCTATATTAGAAAAAATAGGGCGTTTGTCCCGCTTTCTCCTTGGGGGCGAGATCAAAGAGTTTGCCGAAGGCACTTTCGCCGCCATAGAGAAACGTCTGCAGGAATTGGTTTGAGGGATATTTTAAATAATTTATCACGGTGGCAATTAAATGGCGGGGAAAAGATTAATAAAAAATAGACCGAAGAAAGAGGGAAAATTATGGGAGCCACAAGAACATTAGCTGAGTTCGTAAGCAATTTATCTTTTGCCCAACTTTCTAAAGAAGTAATCGAGAAAACGAAAGGAGTTATTTTAGATACCTTGGGTTGTGCCATTGCCGGATACACTTTGGCCAATGAAGAGTTTGGTTGGCTATATGATGTAGTACATGAAATGGGTGGTCAGGCCGAAGCGACTGTCTTTATCGAGGGATTTAAAACATCTGCTCCGCAAGCCGCTTTAGTAAATGGGACATTGACGCACACCATAGATTTTGATGATACGCATCTGGGTTCGATTTCTCATTTAGGGGCGCCCACAGTGGCCGCCGTTTTGGCCATGGGTGAAAAGGTGAACGCTCCGGGTTCCCTTTTGATCACCTCTTTGGTCTCCGCTTATGAAGTAGCCGGACGAGTAGGCAAAGCGATCATGCCCACCCACTACAAATATTGGCATCCCACGTCTACCTTAGGTGTCATAGCCGCGGGAACGGCGGCGGCCAGAATTTTAGGTTTGGGAGCAGAAAAAGTAGAGCAAGTAATAAGCCTGGCCGCGGATAGTGCCTCTGGGCTTCGCTACTGTATTGACTTTGGGGATTTCTCTAAGAGTTATCATCCAGGCCTTGCTGCTTGGAAGGGCATTATGGCCGCGCAGTTAATTGCCAAAGGAGCAATTGGCCCCAAAAGACTCTTAGAATACAAATCTGGTTTCTGCCGCGCCTATTCTGAGCAGCCAAACATAGAGGCTTTAACAGAAAATTTGGGGAATACTTACGAAATAATGTTCGATAGCTTGAAAGCTTATCCCACCATCCTTTGCAGCCATACTCCTATTCAAGCCACTTTGAAAGTCATGAAGGAAAATAAGTTACAGATGGAAGATTTAGAAGCAATTCATTTTCGAGTTACCCCCACTGCTCCTGGCCAGGGGATGAATTACCATCCGAAAACTCCTTTGGCTGCCCGTTTGAGCATTCCCTACTGCGTGGCGCGGGCTGCTGCTGATGGATATATAGGGATGGAGCATTTTACCGCGGAGAAGATTGCTGAACCCGAGATCAAAGAATTTATGAGCAAAATAACCCTCGAGTCAGTTCCATCTTTTTTGGAAAAGTATCCGGGAACTTTGGCGGCGCAGATAAAATTAAAAACTAAAGATGGGCGGGTTTTTGAAGATGAATCTATTTATCCCAAAGGCCACCCGCAGAACCCAATGAGTCAAGAAGAGATAAAAGAAAAATTTCGGAAATTAGCTCTTTACACTTTAACCCAGGATCGGGTTGATAAAATTATTAAAATAGTGGATGATTTGGAAAATATGAGTCAGACAGGAAGATTAATTGATTGTCTATCTGGCGTTTCCTAAATAGATACCCCAAAAGGGAAAAGGCAAAGAAAATTTATTAAGGAGAAAATGAAAGAAACTTGCCAATAAATAATTTTTTGATTATACTCGCAATATTCTGGCCAAATAAGAAAAAGAATTCATCAAGAATTATCTGAGAACCTTTTTTGTCATGGCGAGCGACCCCGCACTTGATGCGGGGGAGCGTGGCCAGCTATTTAATTTCCTGGTGTTACGAGATCGCCACGGCCGCTATGCTACCTCGCGATGACATAGAGACCCAGTTTCCAGAGGGGAGAGGGGAAATTAATTTTAATAACCCGAGATTTTTGAGGAGGGGAGAGAAAATGGACAATATGAAAAAATTTTTAATCTGGTTGGTGGTGGTATTTTTCTTGGGGGTAGGAATCCAGGGAAATCCTGCCCTAGGTAAGGAATTAAAACTGATTATGGCGGATTTTCTGCCGCCTTCGTATGATGACTATTTCCCGGCTGACGAGATTTTTGTCAATTATGTGAATAAGCACGGGAAAGGGAAAGTGCAAATCGAATTTTATCATTCGGGAAAACTTTTACAGGCCAAAGAGCTTATCCCTGGGTTATTGCAAGGAACGGCAGACATAATAGTACATACAGATTCCCATGTCATGAGTACGGCGCCAATTTTGGGGATCATGGAGCTTCCTTACCTTTATAAAGATGAATTTGATTTCAGTAAAAAGACCCGCATCGGAACTCCGCTCTTTAACCTTATTAATCAAGAATTGGCTAAGCAAAATTTGATCATGCTGGCTAGTGTGGCTAGTACACCGGAGTTGATTTGGACGGTGCATAAGCCAGTCAAAACCAAAGAAGATCTTAAAGGGATGCGCCTCCGGACGGCCGGGCTTTTAGAGGCGGAAGTAGTTAAGGCATTGGGAGCTGCTTCCACAACTCTACCTTCCGCAGAATTGTATGAAGCCTTAAAGAGGCGGACGATCGATGGATCCATCCATTATACAGGCACCGTACCCGGCCGCAGTTTGCAAGAAGTTTACCGATACGTGACCATGGGTTATTTTGGTTCTTATGGTCGTCAACCGTATATGCGCTACGATCGTTGGCAAGCGCTACCCAAAGAGATTAAAGATATATTGGTAGCGGCCGGAAAAGTTATGGAAGAAGAAGGTTTCCATACCCTCATTAAAGTGCATAATGAGAAATATTGGCCCTTGATTAAGAAGGCCGGAGTTCAAATTGTAAATCCTTCTCCTGAAGAAGCCAAAAGGTTCAAAGAAGCTTGTCTACCAGTCTGGGAATGGTGGAAGAAGCAAGTTCCTTCGGACGTGGGGGCCAAAGCTATCGAGTTAGCCACTAAATAATAAGCGGCTAAATATGCATTTCTAAATCAATTGGCTTTCAATTAAGATGGGTGAAATAATTTTTCCTCCCCATGAGCTTGCTGTCAATTTGAAAGAGATAAAGTGAAAATCTCCAGGTTTTTGTTTTTTCTCTCCCAAGTAACCATCGGATTAATGATGGTGACCACCACTTACGATACCATTATGCGGTATTTTTTGGCTAAGCCTACAGATTGGTCCGTGGAGCTTAATGAGGTTCTATTAGTATTTATCACCCTTTTAGCCGGAGCAGAATTGGTTAAAAGAGATCAACATATCCAGATGGACCTAATTTATTTGCGCCTTCCGGCAAAGGGGCAGAAGATTTCGCGTATTTGCACATCCATCTTAGGAATATTATTTTGTGTTTGCCTGGTATGGATCGGTTTAAAAGCCACCTGGAGTACTTATTTGGGGAAAGTATATTTATCTGGGGCTTTTCGTTTCCCCGTTTGGATTATGTATGCCTTAATTCCTTTGGGCATGATCTTGATGGCCTGGGAATTTTTAACCCATTTAATCAAAAGAATTAAAGAAGAACCTTCCCAAGGGAAAGAGCCATGAGCACGGAAGGGACTATCTTGCTGACTTTTTTCTTGCTCGTGGTGTTAATTCTGGGGCGGGTACCTATTTTTTTGTCTCTGGGGATCGCGGGGATAGTAGGCATTTACCTTATTCGTGGGCCAATTGGCCTATCTCAAGCCCCATTATCCATAATTGCCCAATTAGCTAATTTTACTTTGGTGGCTGTGCCGCTCTATATTTTGTTAGGAGAAATTCTTTTTAATACTGGCGTGGGCCCCGATCTTTATGAAGCTGCTCATCGTTGGCTGTACCGAATTCCAGGAGGATTGGCCATTGCCAGTATTTTTGCGGCCGCCATTTTTGGGGCTATGTGTGGCGTAAGCATTGCGGGAGTGGCCGTCATCGGCATTATTGCCGTCCCGGAGATGTTGAAGCGGGGGTATGACCGGAGTCTGGCGGCGGGCTCGGTTACGGCCTCCGGTGCTTTAGCTATGCTTATTCCGCCCAGCATTCTTTTTATCCTTTATGCTTCCGTGAGTAAAACTTCGGTGGGCCAGCTTTTCATTGGGGGCATCATCCCCGGAATTTTCCTGGCCATCGCGATGGCGCTCTATGTTCTTATTCGGGTTATGTTAAATCCGGCCCTCGCTCCTCCCCCAGATGAGAAATTCAGTTGGCCAGAGAAATTAATTGTGCTGAAACGCTTGTGGCCTCCTTTGACTCTAATTATCCTTATTCTGGGTTCAATCTATACTGGGTTCTGCACGCCTACAGAAGCGGCGGCCGTAGCTTGTGTTGGTGCTTTGGTAATTGCCCATTTCATCTACCATTCTTTGACCTGGGGTAATATTAAATCAATATTTTCAGCCAGTACCCGCACTTCGGCCAGCATTCTTATTATTCTGGCTTGTGCCTTTATATTTAGCCAATTTTTGACCTATACCCGCGTTCCGGACCGGGTAAGTGAGTTCTGTACGCAATTGCCCTGGCCGCCTTATGCGGTTATTTTGTTAATCATGCTAATTTATGTTTTTATGGGCATGCTCATCGACGCGGCCTCCATTACTATTATATCCACCCCCATTTTTTTGCCGGCCATTGAGGCTTTGGGATATGATCCTTTATGGTTTGGTATAATCTTAGTAATGAATATGGAGATGGCAGTGATTACCCCGCCCGTAGGATTAAATTTATATACTATGAAATCTATTATTCCGGAGCTTTCTCTGGAAGAAATCTTACGGGGAGCAATGCCTTATGTGTTCATTGAATTTGCGGTCTTAATCCCTTTTATCCTTTTTCCTGAACTGGCGCTCTGGCTTCCCAAGATGGTGAAATAAATTTTCCCTTTTCCTCTATAGAGGATGCTGAGTGTAATTTCATGATGGTGAGCATATTGACTGTAACCTTTTCCCAATAGAAATAGGAAAAATTAGTAATAACGAAATCGCCACGCTTCCCTTGCTTGCCGCCTAACTGGTGAAGAACGAATAGCAACCCAATCTTGGGAAAGAAGGTAAAAGATAGTAATCCATTACTGAAGGGTGGGATTATTAAAGCAGCGAGACTGGATCATAATGTCATCGCGAGGGAGCGGAGAGACCGTGGCGATCTCGTAATGTATTGAAAATAAGGAGTTGGCCACGCTCCCCCGCATCAAGTGCGGGCTCGCTCGCCATGACGAAAAAGGATAGTTACCTAGTCTCAGCGGGGAGAGGGGGAGGGTGAGGGGTTACAAAGAATATTGAATTTTTCTTAAGAAAGAGTAGAATCTTAGCAACATCGGAAATTCTGTGTTTTTTAAAAATCGACAAAAGATACATATGGAAAGGAGAAAAGAAAGTGATTAAAAAAATTGCCCATATTGGCGTGGCGGTGAAAAATATTGAAGAAGCAGAGAAATTCTATGCGGAGGTGCTTTCTTTAAAAATTCATGATCGAGAGCATTTAGGGGAAATTAAGGCCAGTTTTATTCCCGTAGGAGATACGGCCATTGAGCTTTTACAATCGACTACCCCAGAAGGAGTGATCTCAAAATTTATTGAAAAAAGGGGCGAAGGTATTCATCATATCGCTTACCAGGTAGATAATATTGAAAAGGCCTTGGAAGATCTTAAGGCTAAAGGAATCCCTTTGATTGATCAACAACCGCGAAGAGGAGCTCACCACTCTAAAGTAGCTTTCCTCAATCCTAAAGGGACATACGGGATATTGATTGAGTTAGTAGAGCCAGAGAATAAATAAAATTTTCTAAAAAGAAAAATTTATGGTAAGGGAGGTGAGTTAAAAAAATTTTTAAAAAAAACAAAATTAACAAAATACCTAAAGGAGGAGGGTTATGGCAAAATCAAAGAGTTGGAAGATTGTGTTAATTTTAGTGCTGGCCATTTTCTTTGGCAGACCTGCCCAACTAAGCGCGCAGACTTTTGAATTTAAGATTTCGGTGGATACTGTACCCAATCATCCTCGGAATATGGGTTTAGAAATTTTCATGGCTGAGGTTCAAAAAAGATCAGGCGGTAAACTTATCCCCAAGCTTTATCACAGTGGCCAGCTCTATAAAGATGCCCATGTGAGTAAAGCCATCCGCACAGGGACTGTAGAAATGTGTGTTCCGGGCAACTGGGTCTTAGAAGGCGTAGAGACTAATACGAGCATCACTATGCTACCTATGTTCTTTGGCCAGCCATGGAAGATTACCGAAAATTTAGTCGATGGCGAAGTAGGAAAATTTGTCAACCAGCTTTTAGAGAAAAAATTGGAGGTTAAAGCTTTAGGTAGATGGTACGAGTTGGGCTATGATAATTGTTGGACCCTAAAAAAGAAAATTACTAAATTAGAAGATTTTAAGGGTTTAAAAATGCGCCATTCCGGAGGTTCGATTCCAGCAGAGCGTTTCAAAGCCTTAGGGGCCAGCCCTGTTTTTATAGCCTGGCCAGATGTACCCATGGCTTTGGCGCAAGGAACGGTCGATGGCTTGGCTTCTACGGCTAAAAGTGTAGAGAGTGCTAAGCTTCACGAAGCTGGAGTCAAATACGGCGTGTTTACCAGGAATTTTCAAGGCTATTATATTCCTATGGTAAGTTTAAAATTTTGGAACAGCTTGCCAGCGGATCTACAAAAGATTTTTCAGGAAACTTGGAATGAGCTTGTTCCTAAACAAAGAGAAATCGCCAGAAAAGAGCAAAAACAGGCGGAAGAATTTTTGATGAGCAAGGGAGTAGATATTTATTATCCCAGTGATGAAGAATTGGCTAAATGGCGGAAGCAGATAATGCCTATCCAGGATAAATTAATAAAGGAGCTCAAGCATGATCCTGAACTCGTGAAGATAGCGATGAAAGCGCTGGGCATGTAAAAAAGAGAAGATCCTCATCTGGAGCTCCTTTAAGGGCTGGATTTGGATTAATCAAATTTAGAAAACATCTAAATGGCTAAGAGGATATTCCGGAGTAGAGGAATATCCTCTTAGAAGGTTAAATTCCTAATCTTTTAAAGAGCAAAAGCCTAAAAATTTTTAAAATGTTGAGCAGGGGATTAAAGGTGGAAAAAATCTATAGGAGGTGGAATGAAATAGAAAAAATTATATTTGGCCTTCTGGCCTTTCTCGCTGTGGTGATTGCTTTTTATGGGGTAATCATGCGCTATATATTTAAGACGGCCCCAGACTGGAGTGATGAAATGGTGGTTTATGCCATTATCTGGGCTGTTTTCCTTAGTGCTAGTACCTTAGCCGAAGAAAAAGGGCATGTGGCTGCCACGTTGCTTGTGGAAAGATTCTCTTTAAGCGTCCGCCGTTATTTGGCGATTTTCAACTCTTTCTTAGCCCTTGGCTTTTGCCTTTTAGTGGCTAATTATGGATATAGAATAGTTTCGACGGCTTATCTCCGTGACGAAAGATCATTGACCATTCTGCGCTTTCCCTTGTGGATTCCTTACTTGGCTGTGGCCATGGGTTGTACCTTAATAGCCATCAGGTATATAAAAAGAATCTATCTTTTGATTTTCCGTTTTGAACTTGCCCAAATATTAGAGACTCATGAGCTGAGTCGCGAGGAAAAGCACCAATGATGGTCTTGGTTCTTTGTTTAATATTTGGTGGTCTTCTGTGTCTTGGATTACCTATTGCTTTTACTCTGGGTATAACTGGCATGGTTATGATTGCCTTTTACTCTGCTGTTCCTCTGCATATGGTCCCAGAGGTGATGTATAACGCTTTAGACACTTTTCCTTTGATGGCCATTCCCTTTTTCGTTATTGCTGCTCAATTTATGGTCCGCGGAGGCAGCTCCAAGTACCTCATTGAAATGGCCAATTGCTATGTGCGCCATTGGTGGGGTGGACTGGCCATGGTCACCGTAGTCTCCTGCATGATTTTTGGAGCTATCTGTGGGTCTAGCGTGGCCACTGCTCTGGCTATCGGGGTAATTGTAATTCCAGCTATGCTAAAACATGGGTATCCTCGTCCTTTTGCCTTAGGATGCATCGGGGCTGCGGGTACGATAGCCATTATGATTCCCCCAAGTATTGCCATGATTATATATGGGATTATGGCCGAAGAATCTATTCCGCGCCTTTTCATGGCTGGATTTTTGCCCGGCCTGATGCAGGGCATCTTTTACATGCTTTGGATTCGCTACGATGCCCGGCGGAAAAATATTGGCGGTGAAGCTAAGGCTTCTTGGAAAGAAGCTCTGCGGGCTACTTGGAAAGCATCTCCAGCTTTATCACTTCCTTTCATAATTCTGGGAGGTATTTATTCTGGCTTTGTTACGGTGACCGAAGCAGCTGCCCTGGGAGCAGTGGTGGCCATGTTTATAAGCCTTTTCGTCTATCGCGAAGTAAGGCCCAAAGAGGTAATTTCTATTTGTGCCGAGGCCATGAAAGCGGCGGGGATGATTATGTTCATCATCTCCACGGCCATTACTTTTGGCAATTGGCTTACCGAGGCAGGTCTTCCGGCCAAGCTCGTGGAAATAGCCCGGGATATGAAACTCACCGCTTTTTGGTTTCTCTTAGCCGTAAATATCGCTTTGCTCATTTTAGGCTGCCTTTTAGAAGTTGTCTCCATCATGCTTATTACCTTACCCATCATTTTGCCGGTGATCAAAGCCTTGGGGATTGATCTTGTCCATTTTGGAATTGTGATGACCCTGAATATGGAAGTGGCCCTGATTACTCCTCCTGTAGGACTTAATTTATATGTTATTTCCGGAGTGGCCAAGGCACCTCTGGCCGAAACTATTAGAGGGATCACCCCGTATATCATTATTACCATTATTCAACTGGCGCTGATCACTTATTGGCCAGCCTACACTCTATTTCTTCCTAATTTACTTATGCCGAGATAATGAGGAGTTTAAAAATGCCCAGTACGATGATCGATTCCCAGATTTTTGGCGATTGGTTTAGCAGGGCAGAGATGCGGGAGATTTTTACGGATGAATACCGTCTCCAGTGCTGGTTGGAGGTGGAAGCGGCTTTAGCTCGCGTTCAGGCCAAATTGGGTATAATTCCGCGAGCGGCAGCGGAAGAGATTTCAGCTAAGGCTAAAATAACTAACTTTAATCTTGTTGAATTTAAAAAAGAAGCGGACCGAACGGTTCATCCTATCATGCCTTTGATCTGGGGGTTGCAAAAAGTTTGTCAAAAGGAATATGGGGAATATGTTCATTGGGGCGCTACAACCCAAGATATAATGGATACGGGGATGATGCTGCAGATAAAAGCAGCAGGAGAGATTATTTTTCGGGATCTGCGAACAATTGAGCAGATTCTTAAAAACCTGGCGCCCAGACATGGGGGCACAATTATGGCTGGACGCACTCATGGCCAACATGCCCTGCCTATAACATTTGGGTTTAAAGTAGCCATCTGGTTAGCTGAGGTGAGGCGTCATCTACAACGCTGGGAGCAATCGCGGTCGCGCATTTTAGTGGGTAATTTAAGTGGAGCCGTTGGTACGCATGCGGCTATGGGGGCATTGGGACTTGAGGTGCAGAAAAGAGTGATGGAAGAGTTGGGGTTAGGAGAGCCCGAGATTACTTGGCATCCGGCGCGAGATCGGGTGGCGGAGTTTGTTTCTCTTTTAGCGAGTATTTGTGCTACTCTGGGCAAGATTGCTAAAGAAATTATCAATCTGCAGAAGACGGAAGTTGGCGAATTGGCTGAACCCTTCGTTATGGGAAAAGTGGGTAGTAGTACCATGCCGCAGAAGCGTAATCCCCATCTCTGTGAAGCTATCTTAGCTCTTTCCAAGATAGTGCGTTATCAAGCCGCTTTGGCCTTGGAAGGGATGGTGCAGGAGCATGAGCGGGATATGGCTTCCTGGATGGTGGAATGGGAAATAGTTCCCCAAGCCTGTATTTATACTTCAGGTGTTTTAAAGCACTCCTTGGTTATTTTGCAAGATTTGGTGGTGAATGAAAAAAGAATGCGCGCCAATCTTGATCTGCTGCGGGGATTAATTATGGCTGAGCCAGTGATGTTTGCCTTGGCTGAAAAAATTGGGCACCAAGGAGCTCACCGGATTATATATGAAGTCGCCATGAAAGCCCATGAAGAAGGACTGGCTTTTAAAGATGCTTTATTGGCGGATGAGAGAGTAGCTAAACATCTCTGCCCAGATAAAATCGAGGAACTTTTAGACCCAGAAAAATACACTGGTCTTGCTAAGGAGATTGTGAACAAAATAATTTTAGCGGAGACAGATTGATGAAAAAGAGCAACTCTCCCAGTTCGCAGAATGCCCAGAGAAAGAACTGAAAAAAATTTTTAAAAAATTATATGCCTTGGATGGCGGTCCTTGGGTGATTAAGGATAAAACGTAGGGCAAGCCTTTAGGGCTTGCCGAAAATGCGGCCAGGGATGAACCCTTGCCCTCCATTTCCACTCTCGCATTTGGCAAAGGGGATGGAAGGATTAAATAGTTTGATTGCGGCTTTGCCGCGCTATGACATAAGAAATATAATTTTTGACCACCCTTTAATTTAAAGGGAGGTGCAGAGGGGTTTGGGGGGCGAAAGGAAAGGGAGGTTAAGCATGAAAGAAGATTTAGAAAAAATAAAAGAAGAGAAGAAACGCTGGGAAGAGAAGACTCTTAAACCAGCTTTGGAGAGGTTTAAATTAAAAGAATCACCGACCCAATTTTATACTCCCTTAGATTTAAGTGCTGAATTTGATTTTCTAAAGCAGGTTGGCTTTCCTGGTCAGTATCCATTTACGGCGGGAACCTATCCAACTTTTCCTTATCGCACTGGCGAGAGAGGTTCTGGGGGAATTGCTCAAGCCCCTGGGTTAGTTAGGGCGGGACGATACTCAGGTAATGGTGCGCCTGAGGATACCCGGGATTATTATTTGCATATGAAAAAACTTGGTTCGCGGGCTGGTCCTAACATTGCTTTTGATTTGCCTACGCAATGTGGGTATGACTCTGATTCTCCTTTAGCCGCGGGGGAGGTTGGTAAGGTGGGAGTGGCTGTAGATACTTTGCGGGATATGGAGGTCATCTTTGAAGCCTTTTCAGGGGAGAATGATATAGACCGCACGGCTTCTAATTTTACGATCAATGCGCCGGCCAACATCATCATGGCCATGTATATGGCTTTAGCTGAAAAAAGAGGAATCTCTTGGGACAAATTGAGAGCTACCCCGCAGAACGACATATTAAAGGAATTTGTCGCCCGGGGCACTTATATATTTCCTCCTCGTCCTTCTATGAGGATGTTTCGGGATAGTTTAGTGTTCTTCACTAAATACTTGCCCAATGTGAATGTAACGAGTATTGGTGGTTATCATATCCGGGAAGCAGGAGCGACCAGGGAACAGGATTTAGCTTTTAGTATGGCTATTGGAGCGGCTTATTTGCAGGAGGGGATAAATGCGGGTTTGCCGATAGATTCTTTTGCGCCGCGTTTTACTTTTAATGCTTTTGGGGGGAGCATGGAGTTTTTCAAGGAGATTGCTTTTCATCGCGCTGCCCGCCGGATGTGGGCCAAATTACTAAAGGAAAGGTTTGGGGCGCAGAATGAAAGGTCGCTGACCTTGCGTATTCCCATTACCGTTTATCCCGGGAATTTTAACTGCACTGTGCAGAGGCCTTTGAATAACTTAGTAAGATCAGTGGTTGGGGGTATTGCGGCTGCTTTAGCTGGCGGGCCGCCGAATTGTTATCCGCCCTATGATGAACCGATGGGTTTGGGTTGGAGTTTGGAGGCTATTCAGTTAAGTGAAGATGCGGCGCGCATTTTACAGCATGAGGCCAGGTTAGTAGAGGTAATCGATCCTTTGGCGGGTTCTTATTATGTGGAATCCCTGACTGACCAGATTGAGGAAGCTGCTTGGGCGGAGTTTGAAAAGATTCAGAAGATGGGCGGAGCGGTGGCCGCCATTGAAAGTGGGTATATGCAGCGGGAAGTAGCCAGGAGTGCTTATGAACGGCAGAAGAGATTAGAGGAAGGGAAGGAATTGATTGTGGGCGTTAATTGCTACACGGGGGAGAATGAATTGGAGGTTACTACCACGCGCTTGGTAGCCCATCCTTACGATCCCAAGAGAAGAGAGGAGGCGGAGGAGAGGCAGATTGCTAATCTGCGGGCGGTAAAAGATAAGCGGGACAATAAAGAAGTTGCCCGCTTGCTTAAAGAATTGAAGACAGCGGCGCAAAAAGAAG
>JBNAWB010000066.1:0-16905 GCA_049699975.1 Thermodesulfobacteriota bacterium | reverse complement strand
GGGAGGAAGGAGGGGTTAGTGGCGGTGAATATGGAAAAGGGAAAACGTAGGGCAAATCTTTATGGCTTGCCGAAAATGCGGCAAGGGATGAGCCCTTGCCCTACAATTCCTTTAGGTCATTACGAGGGAGCGTAGCGATCGAAGTAATCTCGTAATTGATTGAAAATAATGAGATGGCCACGCTGCGCTCGCCATGACGAAAAAGTGGCTTTGACACAGTCTCATTTAAGGGGAGGGATGGACGGATTATTTTAAAAATATTCTCAGTGAACTCTGGGGCCTCTGTGGCAAATTCTTTAACCCCACCTAACCTCCCCTTAATTTAAGGGGAGGAAGGAGGGGTTACTTTTAAATTCTCGGTGATCTCTTTATCCTCTGTGGCAACTATATAATATTTTTTATTTTCTCTGCATCCTCAGTGTCCTCTGTGGCCCAAAGAGTATTAAAAAATTTTATTGGGTGTCAAAAAATTTAATAGTTGAAAATAAAAGGAATTATCATCCGCAAGGGCTAAAAATAAATTTTCTAAATCATTTCAAATGATTATTAGCCTTCCTCTTTCCCCCATTAATTAAAATTATTTAGGAACAAATTTTGCATCCCACATCATTTGTAAGGAAATCAAATTTAATAATTCCCCTCACCTCACCTCTCCCCAGCGGGGAGAGGGAGGGTGAAGGGTTCTCCCCAGAGGGGAGAGGGAGGGTAAGGGGGGCTCCCCAGCGGGGAGGGAGGAAGGTGATAGGGTTCTCCCAAGTGGGGAGAGAGGGTGAAGGCATTCTCTAAGTTGGGAGAGGGGGGTATGGAGGATATGCATAGCAAGGAGAGGTAGGGTTAGTGAAATCTCTCCAGCGGAGAGAGAGAAAAGAAGGATTATGAATTTAATACGGGCACATAGGAAGGATAAAATTAACAGCAAAGGTTTTACGCTTATTGAAGTTGTTATAGTCTTAGTCCTCTTAGCTATTGTAGCTGCTATTGCCTTGCCTTCATTTCAGCGTTTAGTAGTTAATAGCCCCCTAAGAACTGCGGCCAGAGATTTAATGGCCGAAATCGCTTTACAAAAAGAGAGGGCTATAGCTGAAAGCCGCCAATACCGGATTGTGCTGGATGTGGATAACAGTTCATACGCTATTCAGCAGTGCCAAAATACTGGCTCAACTTGCGCCTCTTGGAGCTCCGTTTTGGTAAAAAATCTTAATAGATATGCTAACGATATCTCCTTCGATTCTGGTTCAACGACCGTTACCAATTATGTATTTCAAACCAGGGGTACAGTTACTAATGGAACGATCGTTTTGAGGAATAACCGTAATTCTACAGCCACAATAAGAATAAATATATCAGGAAGAACAAATGTGCAATTTAATCTGCAATAAAAAAGGTATTAGTTTAGTAGAAGTGCTCATCGCTTCTTTTTTGATCACTTTTGGAATTTTAGCTCTTCTCTCCTTACAACCTTCGGCCTGGAGTTTGTCCGGGAGATCAGATTTTTTAGGCCGAGCAGCCAGTCTTTTGCACAAAGAATTAGAAACCGTCGAAGTATTTCTCATGAATCCCAATAATGCTAACCCTTGCGCTTCTACCAATCCATTAGTGACTACCCAAAATGTCTTTCCCAGCGGTCAAAGTACTGCCCAATCAGGAGATATTCCTTATACAATTCAGACTTCTATCCAGGATAATGGCAACAACTCCTGGACAGTGCGCGTAAGGGTTACTTGGCCAGGAAATAATACCGGCATTTCCGAAACTTTGTTAGTCACCAGGCAAGAGAATTTTAGGTCATAAATTATGAACAAAATTATCATCCAAAAAAAAGGTTTTACTCTGGTAGAAATTATCTTCGCCTTATTCATTGGCATTCTTATTATGGGAGCTGTCTATTTCTCCATGGTCTCCGGCAAAAAATCTTCGGTGGCTCTGGAAAGTAAAATCTCTGCCCAACAGGATGTGCGTGCTGTCTTAGAAATTATGGCCATGGAAATCGGCATGGCTTCATATAATCCCAATTTTGTTACTGGAATTTGGCGAGATCCTGGGGACTGCAGCAGTTTTTCGGCTAACCAGGGTTATAAAGGAATTCAAGTAGCCACGGCTAACTCTATAACCATTGAAATGGATATAGCTGAAAGCGGGGCGGTGGGAGACAATTCTAATGAGATAATCGCCTACAATTACGATACTGCTAATCAGCGGATAACGCGTTCAACAAATTGCGGAGGGGCGCAGGCATTTTTGGGAGACGTTTCTGGGAATCCGCGCAGCGTGCGGGTAATCAATAATGATCTGGGTATTCCAATTTTTAGATATTTTGATGGCGCGGGAACGGAAATAGCGGCCGGAAGCTTGCCAGGAGCTATTCCAAATATTCGGCGAATTGAAATAACCTTAGCAGTTGAAACAGAAGACGTTGATCCTAATACAAATCAAAGGAGGAGGATGATTTATTCGACAAGCGTCATCCCTCGAAATCACGCTATTTTACAATAAAAATATTTGCCACAGAGGACACAGAGAGCACAGAGTAAAAAAGAAATTTAAAAATCTTTTTTAAAAATAAAATTATTCTCTGTGTGCTCTGAGAGCTCTGTGGCTAATTTTGGGAGTTGGAGTTTTATGAAAATAATTAATAAAAAAGAAAATGGGTTTGCTTTGATAGCTGCTTTGTTAACCATCTGGGTACTTACTGCCGTAGGTATCTTAGTTTTTACTGTTTCCACGCAGGATATCCGCATCAGTGGGCGTTTAGTTGGCGAAAAGAAAGCTTTTGCTGCGGCAGAGGCAGGAATTCACAGGTTAACGCAGATTCTGGATCCGGCGAACCTTTCTGGCTCCGCTTTATCAGATCAGCAAGTAGATGCAACTAATGATCCTGACTCGCGATATACCATAGGAGCTCCGGCTCGCCCAACTTCCGGGCCTTCTACTGTACCCTTACCAGGCTATGCTATCGGGGGAGGACAACAATGGGGTCAAGAAAGATTTATTGCCCGCGTTACCGGAAGGAACACAAGGTACAACAGCATGGTCCAAATAGATGTTGGAGTCGGTTATGGCCCAGTTGAAATTTCAACTCTCTATAGATGAATTAATAAAGAGGTGGTAATTATGAAACTCTTGAAAAATATATTCATAATCTTAATTTCCTTAATTAACCTAATTTTAATATGCCCAAATGCCAAAGCTCAAGAAGACGAATCAGGCTTATTTACCACAGTAGCCCCTGACACCCTTCTGGTGCTTGATCTTTCAGGAAGCATGCTCTGGACGCCAGGTGGAGAAGTAATGTACACAAATACTGCTCCATCATCCGCATGCCCCGAACGAGTAAGCGGTCAATCTGGGCGAGCATACTATGATTCTCCTACGGGTAGCTACACCTATGCTTGGTGTATTAATCCTTACGGAACAGTTCCCAAATACAGTAATTCATCCTGCACCGGTCCTTTTTATACAACCAGCCAGCCTGGCTATTCCACGGATTGCAGCCGGCTGGCTATTGCTAAAAGAGCTCTTTTCGATATTCTCGATGATAATAATGATAATGTTATTAATAATAGCGATGAACAAAATATGAATATTCGCTTCGGTTATATGAGGTTTTATAACTGCTCTTCCTCCAGTGATGAACAAAGGGGGATTTACAGTTATTCTGGAGGCTGCAATACTCTTATTAAGGCTATCGGTACAAGATATAGTCGCATTTATTGCAACAACAGTACAAGCTGTTCACCTACAAGCAGTTCTTCCAGCAGCATAAGTGGTGAGTCCGCTGATGGAGGTACTCCTTTAGCTGCCGCTTTGCATGAAGCCAAGCTTTACCTTGATTACCACAAATCCCAGGATAGCGCTCGTGATTGCCGGCAAAAATTTGTAATTCTCATAACTGATGGAGCAGATACTTATGCTTGCTCGGGCAGTGGGTCTGAAAATCAAGAAGATCAATATAAAAGAAGGCGCGAAACTGTAGCCAAAGCTAAAGCATTGGCGGATGCCGGATATAAAGTTTTTGTGATTGGATTTGGCAATCCTATGCCTCACTATTTGAGAAATACCCTGAATTGGGCCGCGTATTATGGTGGAACGGACAATCCTCTTGTAGCTAACTCAGGCGATACGAGTGCTTATAACCCCTCTTCAGTGACCAGTTGTCAAAGCTCTTCAACTTCCCATCATAATATTGAAGGCGATGGGGATCATTATTATGCCACCTCTAATGATCCTGGTGAAATTCCCCTTTCTGGGTATGCCTTCTTAGCTACAAGTGCCAGTGAGCTTTCAGTTGCCTTAAGGCAAGCCATTGAGATGATTAGAGAAGCGACTTACTCCTTCTCTTTGGCTTCTGTTTCTTCCCAGAGAACTCATGATGAAAATCATCTTTATGAAGCCTCCTTCCAACCCATGAATAATGATCCTTTCTGGCTCGGCCATCTCAAAAAATACACAATTAACAGTGATGGAAGTGTGGGCAGTGAGGTATGGGATGCTGGAACTGTATTACAAAGCACTTCTGCTTCCAGTCGCTCAATTAAAACTTTAATAGGAGGTAGTCTTACCGATTTCACTACTTCTATCAACAGAACATATTTTGATGTTACTACGGATGCTGAAAGAGACGCTATTGTAAATTATATCCGCGGTGAATCAGCTTATAATCCGGATCTGTGGAAATTAGGAGATATATTCCACTCAAATCCGGTTACTATTGGAACACCCTCTTCTTTCTTTGAAGATCTAAAGGATGCCAATAATGCTTTCGCTACTTTCCGAGCAAGTAAATCCCGCACTTCTTCGAATGGTTTGCGTATAGTCGTAGTTGGAGCCAATGACGGGCAATTTCATGCTTTCCTTACTTCTAATGGCAGCGAAGCTTGGAGTTTTATTCCACCCAATATTCTTTCCAAACTAAAAAACATTGCCCACTCTGCTCACCCCACAGGGCTTCTTCACCAATATTTTGTGGATGGGCCAGTCACTGTTGCTGATGTCTGGTTAGGCTCAGGTAGTGGAACAAGTAAATCAGCCTCTGATTGGAAGACTCTATTAATATTTGGGTTAGGGAGAGGGGTAAGTTCAAATTTATGGAGTTCATCTGCCTATTGCGATTCAGGTTTTAGTTCTGCGTATTCTTCTACTTATTCAAATTATTGTGGATATTATGCCTTTGATGTGACTGACACTTTAAATCCTGTTTTCAAGTGGAAAATTTCTCCTGATTCTTCCTTAGCCCCTTACTTGGGTCAGCCCTGGAGCAAATTTGCTGTAGGGCGCGTAAAGATTAACGGAAATGAAAAATGGGTTGGATTTGTTGGCGCCGGATATAATGCCTCTGATTGTGCTGGCGGAGGAGGATGCGATACCCGTGGAAAAGGATTTTATGTAGTGGATTTAAGTGATGGTTCCATTCTCTGGAGCTATACACGCGCAAATAATTCAAATATGAATTATAGTCTCCCTGCTTCCCCTGCTATTGTGGACGCTGATAACGACGGATTTATAGACACTGCTTATATTGGCGATCTTGGGGGAAGCTTGTGGCGGTTTAAATTTTGTACTAATGCCCAGGGAGCAACTTGTAATACTTCTAACTGGAGTGGCGGATATTTGTTCCAAGCTTCTACAGGAGTGATTAGGCCAATTTTCGGCACTCCTGCTGTAGCTAAGGATGTAAATGGTAATTTGTGGGTTTACTGGGGCACAGGAGAAAAAACCGATCCCACTGCTGCTAATGCTCAGGAAAAATTTTATGCCCTAAAAGACAATGATCGGACCACCACTTATAATATCAACGATCTGGATAATATTACTTCCAGTACTTATACAGACGCCCCTAATAAGCATGGTTGGTATATAAATCTTGCCGGAAGTGGAGAAAAAATATTATCAGATCCCACTGTCTTTGGAGGGGTTGTTTACTTTACTTCCTATGTTCCTCCTTCAGGAGGTGACCCTTGTAGTCAAGCCGGCTCAGCCAAATTATATGGGGTAAATTATACTACCGGAGCTGGAGTCTTAACTACAAGTGGAGGTGGGGGTGGAGGTGGCGGTGGCGGTTCAACTACCCCAGTGAGAAGTATCGATATTGGAACTGGGATTGCCACTACGCCTGTCATATCCTTTAAACCTTTAGGAGCCATGCCCCCTGACCTTTATGTTACGGTAAGCGGCGGATCGGGAATAAGTGCAAGTACCCAACGAGTGAATTTTGATCCGCCAACTTTATCCAGCAGAACAAATATTCTTTACTGGAAAGATAGAAGGTTAGAATAAACTTAACCCCTCCTCACCTCCCCTTATTTAAGGGGAGGGTGGGTAGGGTTAATTTATTTGCCACAGAGCACGCAGAGGTCACAGCGCATAAATAACTTTCAAGACTCCATAAGATTAAAAGAATTGCTTTGCGCCATGCGCTCTGCGCTTTGCAATTTAATCTCAGAATAACTCGCAACTTGGATCCCGCAATTTTCTTGTTGCTCATTGCTCCCTTATGCCAATATACCTTTAATCGAGCATGTTGACACAATAACATTAATCCGCTAATCTTTTTTATAAAAGCTATAAATTTCTCCCCTGCCTCTCCCCACGGGGAGAGGAGTGGAGAGGGAAATCTTCCTTTGAGATTGGGTCGCAAAGTCTTTCAAGAAAATTTTCCTCCCCTCGCCTTGCCTCTCCCCTGCAAGACTGTGTCCCAATGGTGAGAGAGAGCCAGAGGCAGGCCGGAGGCTGGCCAAAGGCAGGCCTGAATGAAGAAACATCAGCAGGAGAAGAAGATGTTCAAAACTTGCCAGCGATTTTCCGCAAAGCGAGGGCGGCTTAAATATGCTTATCAATTTGTAGGGCAAGCCTTTATGGCTTGCCGGGTTTGGCAAGGGACAAGCCCTTGCCCTACTCTGCTTTAGAAAATGTGCACCAAAATGCCATTTTGAAATTTCCAGGAACAAGAAGGAGGAGGTCTTCCTCTCTTTCTTAAAAATGGAAGAGGAGATGGAATAAAAGGGTTATGGCAGAGTCTTTTTAAGAAGAGGGTTTTGTCCTTCATTACTAAAGATAGGATGGGGGAGATTAAAAAGGCCTACGGAAAGAGAAAACGCGAGAATAAGAAAGAGCAGAAAAGCGAAAATAAGAAATGGCCAGGGTTAAATTAGCGAAAACAGCGGGATTCTGTATGGGCGTGCGGCGAGCCATGGATATGGCCCTGGATGCGGCTTTAAAAAAAAATGGCTCCCTTTATACTTACGGCCCGCTCATTCACAACCCCCAGGTTCTGGAAATTTTAAAGCAGAAAGGGCTAAAGACCCTGGAAGCAAAAGATATAGACCCTACCCTTCTAAATTCTGCTAATGAAAAACCTGTAACTGTTATCATCCGCGCCCACGGCTTACCTCCTGAAGAATATCAAAAAATCAAGAATGTTGGCGTAAACATTTTAAACGCTACTTGCCCCCATGTAGGCAAAGTCCAAGGAATCATCAAAAGATATGCAACCAAAGGATATAATATTATTATCCTGGGAGAGAAGGATCATGCGGAAGTAATAGGTCTTCTCGGATTCGCCCAAGGCCGAGGGTATATTATTAATTCCCTTGAGGAAGTGGACAAGCTTCCCGCCATGGAAAAAGTTTGTCTGGTGGCGCAAACTACGCAAGATGAAAAAAAATTTGCGGAATTGGCCGCAGCCGTCCGCAATAAATTTCCAGGCGCAGAAATTTTCCATACAATTTGCGAATCAACACAGCGCCGCCAAAGAGAAGTTATGGACTTAGCCCACAAAGTTCAGGCTATGGTTGTGGTTGGTGGAAAAGGTAGCGGCAATACCCGTCGTCTGGCCAAAATTGCTGAAGAAACTGGGATTCCCACTTTTCATGTGGAAACAGAAGAAGAATTGGACTTAAAAAAACTTTCCCAATTTTCTGAAATCGGCGTTACGGCCGGTGCTTCTACTCCCAATTGGTTGATCTTAAAAGTTGTGGAGCGTCTAAAAAGTTTATCTGAGCCAAGGAGGATAAGCAGCTTTTTAGAAAAATTTGCCCGTTTTCTTACGATCAGTTATCTGCTTTTGGCTTGTGGGGCCGGCTTTCTTACTTTTGCCAGTATGCTTATCCAAGGATTAACCCCCAAATTATCTTGGTCAATTATTGCTGCCCTTTATGTCTTCTCCATGCACGTGTTAAATCGTTTAGCCGATAAGCCTTCAGAGAGATTTAATCAACCAGGCCGAACAGAGTTTTATGAGCGATACGGTCAAATTATGATCGGAGCAGGAATCTTATCAGCTATGGTCGCCTTAGTACTCACCTGGTACCAAGGAATCTTGCCCTTCTTCTTGCTATTAGCCATTTCGGGCCTGGGATTGCTCTATAATATTCCTCTTCTCCCGCGGCGCGAAGGACGGTTACTTCGCTATCAAAAATTAAAAGATATCCCTGGTTCGAAGACAGTATTTGTGGCGTTAGCCTGGGGAATAGTTACCTCGCTCCTCCCTCCTTTAGCCCAAGAAAGTATATTAGGGCCAGCAGCTTATGTAGCTTTTCTCTTCAGCACGATTTTAGTTTTTGTGCGTACCACTCTTTATGACTTCAAAGATATTCAAGGAGATCTGCTGGTGGGCAAAGAAACGATTCCTATTGTCTTAGGAAGGAGAAAGACGCAAATTTTGACAGTTAGTCTTCTTTTCCTGCTCGGAGGAGTATTAATTCTGGCGCCTATTTTAAAATGGACTTCTCCGATTACTTTTTTATTTCTCACTTCCCTCGCCTATGTGGTAATTTATTATTTCTTATATCGAGAGCAGATTTTAGGGTTAGGATTTTTGTTTGAAGGAGTAGTAGATGGTAGTTTAATCTTCGCCGGATTTTTGGGCTTAATCTGGTTCTTATTAAACTGAATATAAGAAATGGCTATAAAGCGCTTATACCTTGACTTTTTTAAATTCTTAGAAGAGATGAAAAAGGGCGACCCTTGGTCTTCTTTCCAAGAATTTTATCTTAAACCCCATGCTAATTTTTTGGCAGCTTATTGGGAAAGGTTTAGTCTATTTGATCCTGAGCTTATTAAGGAGAGGGTTCTTCAAATTAAAGAAGGCGATTATGGCCAACTCAAGGGTTTAATTCAGGCTTATGATCCAGCGCAATTGGCTGAAGAAACTTTGCAAAAATGCCAAAGAGTCTTGCCCCTAAATCCAGAACCAGATGTGTATCTTTTTGTTGGTTTCTTTAGCGCTGATGGTACCACCTTAGAAATCTCTGGGGCACCGGCCATTGCCTTGGGGTTAGAACGCTTTAAAGATTTTCGAGATTTTTCCCTTCTCTTAGCCCATGAATATGGTCATTGTGCGCTGTGGCCTTCTTTGCAAAAATTTTTTCCGCAAAAAGAAAAACCCCTTCTATATTCTATAATCAGTGAGGGGTTGGCTGTTTTTTTCAGCGAAGCAGTTCTTCCCGAAATTCCTCTTCATCGCCATCTCTTCCTTACTCCTGAACGTCTTCGCTGGTGTAGAGAAAACCAAGAAACTCTTTTAGTTTTGGCAGGAGCTGATTTGGCTTCGTCTAAACTCATCCCAATTTTATTTGGCTCTGGGGATGAGCGGGCTGGCCTTCCTCCCCGAGTTGGCTATTTCATTGCCCGGCAAATGTTAGGAAATTGCCTAAGCCATCATGGAGCGGAAGTTTTCGGCGGCCAATTCCCCATTTTCAAAAACCTCTTCCATAATTTATTAGCCTCTGGAAAATTAAAACTTTAGGAGATATAAGTATTTTGATTCCCTTACGAAACACATCCCCAACTAAATTAAATTATGAAAAAGAACTTAATGCCCAGCAATTGGCTGTGGTCAAAGCTGCGGCCGGACCAACCCTGGTTATTGCTGGCGCGGGAAGTGGCAAGACGCGCGTAGTGACCTATAGAGTTGCCCACTTAGTCGAATCAGGTATAGAACCTCAGCGAATCCTACTCCTCACCTTCACGAATAAAGCAGCCCGCGAAATGCTAAGGCGGGTGGAGGAGTTAGTGCCCGGAGCTGCCGACGCCAGCCAAAGAGTGTGGGGAGGCACTTTTCATCACATGGGAAACCGGATTTTGCGCCGCCATGCCCCCTTAGTGGGATTCCAACCAAATTTTTCCATCCTGGACCGCGAAGACGCCCGTAAGTTAATGGATGCCTGCATCTCTGATTTAAAAATAAAGCCTAAAAGCTCGCGTTTCCCTAAAGGAGAAGTGCTGGAAAATATTTTGGGCTTAACCATTAATACAAAAGAAGGCTTAGAGGAGATAATCTTAGACAGATACCCTTTCTTTTCCCCTCTTCTTGGGGAAATCCAAGCTGTTATGCAAAGATATAAACAAAGGAAAAAAGAATTGAATGTCATGGATTTTGATGACTTGCTTTACTATTGGGAAGTGCTCCTCCGGGAACATCCAGAAGTACGAACTCGTTATGGGCAGCAGTTCCAGCATATCTTAGTGGATGAATATCAAGATACCAACCTCCTCCAAGCGGACATCCTGGATCTCTTAGCCCGCGATCATCGTAATCTTATGGTCGTAGGGGATGACTCCCAATCTATCTATTCTTTTCGAGGGGCTAATTTCGCCAATATTCTTACTTTTCCTGAACGCTACCCCGATGCCCGAGTTTATAAATTGGAGATCAACTATCGCTCAACTCCTCAAATTCTCCATTTGGCCAACTTGAGTATCCGCCATAATCGCTATCAATTTCAGAAAAAATTAAAGACTGCCCGGAACTCTGGCCCACTACCGTATTTGGTATCCACGCCAGATGTTATGGAGCAAGCCTTCTTTGTGGCGCAACAGATTGCTGAAGCTCATCAAAAGGGCATACCTTGGGGGGAGATAGCGGTTCTTTACCGAGCCCATTATCACTCCATGGAATTACAGATGGAATTGACCCGCCGTGGGATTCCTTTTGAGGTTCGTTCTGGCCTGCGTTTCTTCGAGCAAGCTCATATAAAAGATGTAAGCGCCTTTCTGAAAATTATCTGCAACCCGCTCGATGAACTCGCTTGGCGCCGCGTCCTCCTCCTTTATCCACAAATAGGCAAAAGTACGGCTCAAAAAATCTGGCACTTAGCCTCATCAGGTATCTTAACTCCTCAAGCAGACTGGGACGCCAAAGAAATCCGGGAAAAAATTCCGCGCCGAGCTTGGGAAACATGGTCGCAATTCAATAAAACTTTATCCCAACTTCGCAAAATGCAGCAGACTTTAGGGCCAGACAAAATGATTGAACTAATAATTAAGGAAGGTTATGAAGACTACCTAAAGTCAAGATATCCTGATTACGAATCGCGGTTGGATGACTTAAAACAACTGGCTTCTTTTGCCCAAAATTATACTTCTTTGCATGATTTTCTAAGCGAATTAGCTCTGCTCACTTCTTTAGAAGGAGAAATGACCTCTTTGCGCAATGGAGGGGCAGAAGGAAAAGTTACTTTGAGCTCCGTGCATCAAGCTAAAGGATTAGAATGGTCTTGGGTTTTTATCATTTGGCTGGCCGAAGGAAAGTTTCCTTCAATACGTAGTATATCTGAAAATGGTGGTGCGGGAGAGGAGGAGGAAAGAAGGCTTTTTTATGTAGCCGTGACGCGGGCGCGGGATGAATTATATCTTTGTTACCCCTTGTTTGCCCCTGACCGCGGCGGAAGAGAATTATGGCAGAAACCTTCGCGCTTCATCTCGGAACTCGCGGGCAGAGGATATAAGAAATTGGAAATCGAAGATTTCTTTAACCGGGAATAATCTTAACCCAGACTTTGCGCGAGCGGGGGCCATCAAATTCACAGAAATATACCCCTTGCCAGGTACCGAGGGCAAGCTTTCCTCCTTCAATAAAAAGAGTCTGGGAAGGACCAATGAAGGTGGATTTTATATGGGCGGCGGAATTTCCTTCGGTGTGCTGATAAGGCCCCGAAAAGGGGATCAAGCGATTTAATTCGGCTAAAATATCATGTTGCACACTGGGATCAGCGTTTTCATTAATGGCCAAGGCCGCTGTAGTATGGGGAACATAGAGTGCCAAAAGACCGCTCTCTATTTTGCTTTCCTGGACTATTTTCTGCAGCTGGGAGGTAATATCTACCAGCTCCGTACGGGATTTAGTCCGAATGTTTATCTCTTTAAAGGGCATAACTGACTCCTGCCGTAATCCATCACTACCCCACCCTCTCCCCGTTGGGGAGAGGGAAAGGGTGAGAGTGATGGATTACTTGTTGACTAATAATACTTATGGATAACTTAGGCATTATTTTAGCATCTTCTTCCCCCAGGCGGCAAGAATTGCTGTCACTTTTGGGCGTCTCGCTAAGAATTGTCCCCAGCGAAGTAGAAGAAATTTTACGAAAAGGAGAACTGCCCGAAGAATATGTGCGGCGCTTGGCCATTACCAAAGCTCAACAGGTAGCGGAAAAATTTCCTGAATTTTGGGTTTTAGCCGCTGATACAATAGTAGTCATTGATGGAGAAGTTTTGGGAAAACCTAAAGATGTGCAAGAAGCTGAATATATGCTAAAAAAACTCAGTGATCAAGAACACCGCGTAATCACCGGTTATTGTCTTTTACAAATTAAGGGAGGGAAAAAAAGAGAAAGAGTAGTCAGCTCCTTGGTAAAATTTAAAAGACTTTCGGCAGAAGAAATTCGCTGGTATATTAATACTGGTGAGCCCTTTGATAAAGCTGGAGGTTATGCGGTGCAAGGTAAAGCCGCCTTTATGATTAAAGAAATAAAAGGTTCTTATACAAATGTGGTAGGCTTGCCCCTCTGTGAGGTGATAGAGGATTTGCAAGAGTTAGGAGTAGTGGATTTCAAATAATCCTCTTTGCTCCTCTTCTTCAAATCCCTCTGCCAGCCCTTACCCCATCTTTCTCCCCCATCGGGGAGAGGGGTTTGGTAAAGGGAAGATTGCTAAATTTCCTGTTGAAGGGGCGCGAAGAATTTCATTTGGCGTTAAAAATTTAAATTAAGATATTTTCAATAAATTCCGGGGAGGTAACATAGGAGCCCTTTTTAAAAGAGGGGCGGGGGAGATTAAATTCCCCTTCTTCCTAAAAGGCAGTAGGGCAAGGGCTTGCCCTACATACGAATTAAGAATTAAGAAAGATGTCTCAAATAGCAGATAATTTGAAAAAAGTTCAAGAAAGAATGGAAGCTGCTGCCCGTAGGGCGGGAAGAAATCTCGAAGAAATCCGCCTCGTGGCCGTCAGTAAAACGGTTCCCCCGGACCGAGTGCTCGAAGGGATTCAGGCTGGAATTAAAATTCTCGGCGAAAACTATGTGCAGGAAGCTAAGAAAAAAATCGAGGCTTTAGGCCGTGAGGTAGCCTGGCATTTTATCGGTCATTTACAAACAAATAAAGCCAAGATAGCTGTACGTCTCTTTGATTTAATCCACTCCGTGGATAGTTTACATTTAGCAGAAGAATTGAATAAAGCAGCCCGTTCTGAAGGAAAGGTTTTGCCTATTTTACTCGAAGTAAAATTAAGCGAGGAAAAATCAAAATTTGGAGTGGAAGAAGATAATATTCTCCAGTTAGCTGAGGGAATTTCCCATATGGAAAATTTAATTATCCAGGGACTGATGACTATGCCACCTTTATTCCCTAATCCAGAAGATGCTCGACCTTATTTTATTCGCTTAAGAAAATTAAGGGAAATAATAGCTAACCAAAAATTACCGCGCGTATCCATGGCCGAGCTTTCCATGGGCATGTCTAACGATTTTGAAATTGCCATCGAGGAAGGAGCTACATTAGTCCGAGTGGGCACGGCTATTTTTGGCCCCCGACCTCCTAAATAAATTTATATTTTTGTTGCTTCCCGCGGCGAGCAGTGATAAATTGTTTAAAAATTAAAGAGAAAAAGCTACTCTTTTCCTAACAGAGTGAGGTATTTATGGCCGTAAGCAAAGAAGAGGTCATCAGGGCTGTGGCCGAAAAAGCTGGTCCCGGCATTACTATTGAAGCTAAATTAGAAAAAGGAAAGTGGCGCATCACACTCACTAAAGAAGATAAGACTGCTCACCTTGAATTAAGCAGAGGATTCATGGAGGACTATTTAGAGAAGGGAGAGTATCAACAGGAGATCGCCCTTGAAAATAGGATTAACAAAGCTCTAAAAGAATTAAGAAAATAAGAGCTTTTAACTTCCCTAAAATAAAAGCCCAAAAATTGCTGCCAGTTAGGCCGCCTTTAAATTTTTAAAATCTTAAAATTAAAAAATTTCAAGGAAAGAAGAGCTCTCTTATTATCCCGAGTGAACCTCTCCTTCCCTCTATTATGCTGATTAAAATTTAATCTAAAAGATTAAGGTGGGCCAGAGAAGGCAAGCTATAAGCTAAATGACAATTTAGCCAGAATAAATAATTTTGGAGTTTAGATTTTTTATTTAACTGCCGATAAAATTTAAAGAAATTTTCAACATGCTGAGGCTGAGGAAGGAATGACCAAATTTCTGCAAAAATTTTTTCTCTGTTTTCTATTTATCTGGGCTTTTAGCTATCTTTTTTGCGGTGAAACTTGGGCCGAGTCAAGCTCTTATCAAAAAGCGATTCCCCTCATCAAAGCCGGTCAATACCGGCAAGCTCTGCCCCTTTTAGAAAAAGGTTTAAAGGAGACACCCCAAGATCTCTTCTTAAAGGGCGATTATTTATTGTGTTTGATCTGGACAGAAGATTATGAAAAGGCCGTCCACTTTTATAATCAAAATGAAAATGAACTTTTAAAATTAAAATATATACCTAAGAACATTGCCCGGGCCTTCCTGGAATTGAAAGATTATGCGCGGGCCAAAGTTTTATATGAAAAGGCCTGGGAAATTGACCCTACTGACCAAGAAGCTTTAAAAGGACTCATTTTTAGCTTGCATCACCTTGGTAACCATGCTTTAGCTTATTCTTTTTTAGAAAAAAGTGGAAAATATCTTCCTGACCTGACTGCTTTTCTTAAAGCCCTGACCTTAGAAAAAGAAGGAAAGAAAAGTCAGGCCTATAAGTCGTATGCCCTTCTCACTTTAAAAATTGAAGAAGAAAGCTTTTTAAAAGAGATTCAGGAGAGACGTCAGGAATTAGCCTCTTCTCTGCCTAAGGAAGACCTTAAGCTTCTTTTTGAAGAATTTGCGTCCCAAATTTTATTGCCGCAACTTCTTTTAATCGATACCAAGAATTATAGGGCGGCTTTAATAAATTTACCTGCCGATTATACCCCTTTGCCCTTGGGCTTTTTAATTGAGTTAGGTTGGGCCTTCTTTAAAGAAAAAAGATATGAGGAATCTGTAAATATTTTTAAATTGACCAGCAATAAATACCCCGCAGCTTGCCTTCCCCAGATTCTCATCGTTTACCCGTGGGCAATGATGGGGAAAACTGCAGAAGGCCAACGAACACTGGATACCCTCCAAGAGAAAAATTGTTTTTTAATAGAGATTCTCTTTGCCCGGGCTTTTTTATATGAGCAGGAACGCGATTATTTATCGGCCTTTAAGACATATGCCGAAATTTTGAAGCTGCGTCCCCAAAATATCCAAGCCCAGAAACTCCGCATATACAATCTGGCGGAATTGGGCGCCACCAGCTTAGCCGAACAAGAACTTCTCGATAAAGGTATAAGAGATGAGGAAATTCAGGATTTCCTGGAAGGTAATAAAGCGATTGACCATCTAAGATGGGATCAGGCTAAAGAAGCAAGCTTTATCTTAGAAAGAAAATTAAAGGAACACCCCGAAAATTTAAGGGCTCAATACGATTATCTAATTGTTTTGCATGCTCTGGGTCGAATGAAAGAAGTTTTGGCTCAGTATGAGAAGATAAAGTCGCTAACGCAAGAAATTCCGCCCTGGGTCTTAGAAGCTATAGCAGATGCTTACCTTTATTTAGAAAACCCCCAAAAGTCATTAGAAATTTATGATCAGGTTCTTGGGCAAGAAAAAAGATTTAATTCTCTTATGGGTCGTTTTTATGCCCTGCAAGATCTGCGGGAGTGGGCCAAGGCCAAAGAAGCTCTGCAAGAAGTAGAAAATTTTTTAAAAAATCAAAAGCCGGATAAATGGAACAAAGTCGCTCGCGTCTTGGAAGATGGTTGGTTCCTCGCTTATCAAGATCGCCTGCGGGAAACTCTTGAATATTACGAAACCTGCTTTGGATATTTGGAATCCAGAGGCTGGTTCCTTATCTACCAGGACAAATTAAAAGAAGCAGAAATATTTTTCGAATCCTACCTCCAAAAAGCTGGCTCAAGCTTAGAATTTCGCAATGGCCTGGCCCATACATATCTAAGTCGCGGCCGCCCCCGGCAAGCCTTAGAACAATTTAAGATCATTGAAAACATTAATCCCGAATTTCAAAAAGCCCTCAATGGGATGGCCCTAACTCTTAATACCTTGAATTACAAAAAGGAAGCGCGAGATTTAGCCAAAAAGCTTGCCGAAAAGTATCCAACTAACAAACATATTCAAAATACCTTAAAAACATTGCAGGTAGAAGATATGTGGAATGTCTATGCCGAAGGCGGATTTATCCAAGAAAATCCTGGGGCGAGAGAATATTGGGCTAAATTCCGTTTGACCGAGCCGCTAGTCCCTGTTTTTAAACTATTTCAAGAAATTCTTTGGCAAGAAGCCACTGAAGCAGACACAAATTTTACCTGGAATCGGGCGGCCTTGGGGGCAGAATGGATCGTCTTCCCCGAATTAATCTGGAGGCAGGCTGTTACTTTTGACTATCAAAAGATGCGCGATTGGGGATACGCCACCACCCTTAATTTCTGGCCTATTGATCCTCTGCGGGTTACTGCAGGTTTTGACTCTTTCAGCACCACAATTCCTGTGCGAGCCCGGGCGGCGGGAATCGAAGGGAAGAATGGTTATTTAAATATCCATTATTTAGAAAGTGATTT
>JBNAWB010000065.1:0-17081 GCA_049699975.1 Thermodesulfobacteriota bacterium | reverse complement strand
AGGGTGAGGGGTTAAGAACAGCAGATGTCATTTATTTAATGCTCTCATTAATAATATCTGAAAATTCGCTACTCAGGCGAACAATCAATTGTAACAAATTCGCCACCTGCTTTTTATATTTTCAATTAGCGTTTTTCGGGATCCTCCCCTTTCATCTCTTCTTTATATCAATAAATATATTTTCCTCTTATTACTACAATTTTAAGAGGAGGAATTTTGTTGTAAATGGGTGAAAGACAGTATTCCTTTTTAAAAATTTCTGTATTCCATATTACTTCTACCTAAATTGTGTAATCGGGGTCAGACTTGTTTATTAACTTTAGAAAACCAATTTGATATCGTCTGAACATGGTACGGAAACCGAGGATCGAATTTGAGGGGGCCCTTTACCATGTGATCACTCGCGGTAACCAGAGGCAACAAATCTTCAGGGCAACAGCAGACAACGAGCAATATCTGAAAATCCTTGAAGATTACAAATTTCGATATGACTTTCTAATCTTTGCGTATGTCTTGATGGAAAATCATGTCCACCTTTTAATGGAAACGAAGGAGGTCCCTCTCTCAAAGATACTTCAAGGGATTAACCAGCGCTACACGATGTATTTTAACCGTAAATATACGACGCTTGGGCATCTCTTTCAGGGCCGATACAAAGCAATTCTCTGCGAAAAGGAAACCTACTTGCTTTCGCTTGTGAAATACATTCATATGAATCCGGTCAGGGTTGGGATAGCCAAAAATCCAGGAGAGTATCGTTGGAGTAGCCATCTATCTTACATCGGGAAAGTAAGGAGTGGAGGGGTCGTGGACAGCGAACTCGTATTAAAGATGTTTGGAGATGATAGAAGGGAAGCGACGAGAGCGTACCGGGAATATATGGAAGGGAAGGAGATGCTCCGCCGAGAAGATGTCTACGCAACCGTAGACCAGAGGATTGTTGGTAATGAGAAATTTGTGGAGGAGGTCAAATCGAGGACAGGCAGATTGGATTTTCATGGACGGAGAAAGTATCTGTATTCATTGCCTGAGATTGGAAAGGCTGTTGAAGCAATATCCGGAGTCAGTTTAGAGGAATTAAGAGGCAAAGGCAGAGGAGAGAAATTAGGCCAGGCGAGGGTGCTGATGAGTCTGGTGGCAAAACAGTATGGGTATAAAGGGCGGGAGGTGGCAGAATATCTTTGGAGAGACCCATCGGTGATCACCCGGTATTTGGAAGTAGGAGACAGACTGGGAATAGGAGTTGAAAATATTCATACAAAATTAGCGGAGATCCAGAATAAAAGCAAGAAACAAGCCTGACCCCTTGGTTATATTAATTATTTATTTATCTCTTTTATCTCTTCGAGCACCAAATCATCTTTAATATTGATGCAACCAATCACGGACTGAGCTGCTGGGCAGCGAGTTAGGTAAGAGGAAAAAGCCTCTCTCGCCTCTGCCGATTTACCAACGGGGACCTTCAGGTGATACTTTACACGAATGTTCGTAATTTTTAGGATGCCGTTAACATTCTCGATATCTCCTTCCACCTCGGCCCAATAACGGTCTTCGGGAGTGGGAATCTTCTTTCCAGCCAGCGCCGTGGCCAGTGTCCCCATCATTCAGGAGGCAGTCGCAGCCACAATGTGGTCGAGGGTGGCGGCGTGTTCTTTATCTGGTTCAATTTTATAGAATTTCTTAATCCCTCCGTGGACACCATAATAGATGGGTTCAGCAAATCCTTCAATTACAGCCCTGCGGGTTGGACCTTTTTCCCGCACGATTCTGATCCGAGATGTATGCACGATCTCGCCCATGTTTTTCTCCTTTTTGAAAAAATTAATTTTTCTTCGCAACTAACTCTTGTTCTTGAAAAGCCTAATGGTCTCATTGCCGGCACAAATTCATAATAACCCGCGTCTAAAACTCAAGTGACCAATACCAAGATCAACATGGTGTAAATATTTCTACTTCCTTCTTTTAATCACCTCCTCCAGTAGTTCGCCCCCAACACCTACATCTTCTGCAGATGATTCTCGGAGATAAATCACAAAGGCGGATTTATCGATCCCAGTTAACTTACTCGCGGTTTCCGTAAATTCCTTTATCAATATTTTTCTTTTCTCTTTTTCCAGCATTGGGCCATAGAAGAATATAGTAGGCATAAATAAACTCCTTGCCTGATAAATTTTAAAACCTTTTATCCCTCATGAGCGCTCTCCTCAACAAGAATTCTCCAGGTCTGCTTCTCCAAAAAACTCCCTTTTACATTATCCTCCATCTCCTGAAACATCTTCCAAGGAACAGCAAAAGTAAATAAATTCCCTGTTATTTGTTTCCTTAAGTTAACCCTGGCAGATATATCAATTAAACCCACCACCGCCCGCTGATTATCAGACCGAGCCTCTCTATAAGCAAATATACCTATAGTCTGACAACCAGCAGCATAAGGAATAATTACATTTTCATTCCCTTTTCTACCGTAGTTCGCCAGAATAACCAAAGCCGAAAGCTGATCAGAATTAGCCAAAAATACAATAATTTCTGGTTTTTCTTTATTTACTTCTACTTCTGCAAGAGGCTTAAAGACCACATATTTCGTAGCCACGTCTGTAATAGGCATAGATTCCACAAATTCTCTTACCTGTTCGGGGGATTTTAGGTATCCTTCACCATGGAGAAAATCTTTCATAAATTCTTTAGTCACAAACTTTTCAATCTGTTTTCCCGTCTCTTTTCCCCTCTGCCATTGGTCATTGCCTGAAGAAAGGAAATAATAAAAGCATTCGATGCCTCCTGGAAATGCCAAGTATTGATTTCCAAAGCCAAGGCCCACGCCTCCACCCCAACAGCCATAGGTTTCTTTGGTAAAAACAGCAGTTTTCCCTTTAGCTGCACTGGCCAGCATCCACATCACGCAACCCCATTTCCCTTGTTTGAATTCTTGGGCTTTTTCTGGTTTTTCATCTGTCCATACAATGGCCACTGGATGATAAGAAAGTTTTAATGCCTCAGCGATCTTACTGTTCATTTTTTAGCCTCCTTTAACAGAGTTTATTTCCTTTCCCCATATTCACTTATTTATTGAATAAAGGCAATATTCCAAGAGCTTATGTCACTTACACACAAGGAAAAAGATACCATTTGTGAGAATTATTTGATTTTAAATTTAAGCAATATGAATTTAATTTTTTTGCATTATTATTTTTTATTAATCTAAATTAAATTCTAACATAGCTGGCATAATTTGTGTTTCATTAATGAAAAGGCCAGAGGATTCATGTTCAGGAGTTGATCCTCGACTCATTCCTGGGAAATAGTCAGGATAGAAATAGAAAATAGCTGCAATATTTTGATTATTTCTAAAAAATGCAAGGAAATCTTTGATCCATTTTGCTTGTCCTTCTGGAGTAAACGGATATGCGGGATCAGGAATTCCTGTTATTCCATTAGAACTATGAGGATAGGTGAACTCGCTGATTATAATCTTCTTCCCTAAAGAAGAAATATAATCTATTACCTCTTTCCATTGAGAACTATCAAAATAAGGTTGAGGGAAATCATAATAATTAAAATAAGGGAAGCTTAATCCTGCATAATCAAATTCAACCCCGTAATCGACCATTGCTCTAAAGAAACTCTTCACAATATAATTTTCAGGTCGCAAACCTAATGTATTTATATGCAATGTTATTTTTGCGTTTGGATCTGCCCTTTTAACCCCTCTAATCGCTGCTTTTAACAAGACAGCTTCTAAGTTCCAAATATTATTTTTCATCCAATCCATGTCGGTTATAACATCTATACCAGGTGGCAAATATACTCTCTGACCGGGAAGGAAATTTAAGATTCCATACTCGATTTCATTACCTATATCATAGATTTCTATATTAAGCCCTTTATCCTTAAAGTATTTTGTCGTATTATAACAATATTCTTCTAAAGCATCAGCACTTTCATCCAAATTTAACCCATCCCACTCGGGAGGTGCAGGTTGGTTAAAAGAATAGGCTGGTTTATCACTCAAAAGGAAAACTAAATTTAACCGCATACCTTCTTGTGACGACTCCTTTAAAATCTTTTCAGCATATTCAAGAGAAGACCAATACTCTTCTTTCCAGGGCAAAGTATTCCAATTCGATGGTGGTGTATTCCTTAAATCATTACTACTAGTATTTCTTACCCAAACGCGTGCCCATCCAAATCCATTTTTATGAAGAATCGGTAAGGGACTGAAATCCTTCCAAACATCCCAAACTTTCTTTGCCAAATAGTCATTAATTGTTGCGCCTATATATTTATTTATTATCGAGGCTAAAGGGGTAGCATTTATTACTTTCGATTCAACACTCTCTCCATAATTATTAGCTGCGGTCACAAAGTAATAATAAGTTGTATTGTTTTTGAGGCCAGTGTGATAAAAAGGGGACCTTACATTAGAAATTTTTGTCCCACTTGTTTTACTAATATTCGGTAGGGTTGAAAAATAAACGTTATAGGAAATTGCATTATTAACCTCCCTCCATTTAATTAACACTTCTCCATTGCCAGGCTTCGCACTTAATTCATCGGGTGGGTAAGGGGCTTTTCCTATTGTATTGTTACCTTTGCTTCCACCTCCGCATGTCATTTGAGATAATGCAAAAGTCCCCAATAGCATTAATATTAAGGAATCCTTGAGAATTTTTGTTATATCCAAAATTAAAAAATTAGTTTTCATATTCTAAACGGCCCCCATTTTCAGAGACGATAGGAAGGGTTCTTTTAATTATTAATAAATCTTCCTTTTTCACGATCACCTTAATGGTTAATGCTCATTTTTTACCATGATGCAAAAGATCTCTAAGTAGTAAGTAGGCCCGCCGAACTTATACCATTTCAGAGACTTGCGCTTGAGATGCTAATTTAAATAAAAATTATGCGCCTAAGCATCCAATTCCTTAAAAAGACATTGGGCGACTTCCGTTTGGCAATATGTGGTATAAAAATCCATGATAAATAACTTTCCTTAGACATAGAAAGCACAAACATAATTTTCTATTAATGGAAGGAAACTAGGAAAAAGGTTAATGATCTTGGCCTTGAATTAAGTATCCCCAAAAGCCTAAGCTTTTGGGGAATAATCCATTTGAGCGAAAATTGTCTTTATGCTTTAGCGCCTTAACTCAAAAGAGATAACTGGGTCCATTTTATCTATTTCTTCAACAGGCTGTGGCGGGCGCCAAGCAAAAAGACGAAATTTGATGCTATGCGGAGTCAAGTCAATTATAGTAAATCCATTTTTCTCCAACGGCTTGAGCATTTCTTCCACCTTTAGTTGATTGGGAACTCTCGGCGGGGTATCACGAAAAGCAGAAGGAAAACCAAGGTCTCCTGTACCCAAGGGGCCGCTTAACACAGTAAACACTGGGTTAGCACTCAAATCTAATTCAGCACTTCTAATAATTTTACCAGCAGCCAAAGCATGTAAATCTCCGGAAACAATGAGGGGTATCCTCTTTTGGTTAGCTATAGCTTTAAGCAAACGTTGATGTTGAGCGAACCATCCTGATTGCCAGTATGGTTTGGGAGTTGTTATACCCAATTTTCCATCTTTCTCCAAAACATCAGGATACCATTCGCACCACTTGCCGGCAGACCACCCAAAAGGATGCGAAGGACAATGGATTAGATGATCAGTTTCCTCATCTGCTTTAGTTCGAGCCAATAACCATTTTTCTGCATCTTCGTCCACAAATACGGCCAAATGGCCTTTCAAGGTCAAATAACGGCGGATGTCATAAAGGAGCATTTCTACTAAACGACCAAAACGGATAGCACCATAGGTTTCCGATAGTCCCGGCCGGCGGTCATCTGCTGAGGCTCCAGCCAATCCACTTGGTTGATTAGCATCGAGCAGGAATTCGGGGTAATAAAGATGTTGGGTAGTGCGCGCCAAACGCAGCATATAAGGATCTGGAGGAAAAGTGATCCATCTTTCCTCTGCTTCATCATTCTCAAAGTAATCATGATCATCTTGAATGAAAAAAGAAGGAATAGAACGAAGGCGAGTACGGTATAATTGAGCAATTTGGTCATCCACAATGCGGGTAAAAATAGTCTCATTTTTAGTCCCTAAAATTGCATAATTTCTATCAATGTATCCATACTCATCATATACTTTTTTGGCCAACTCGCGAATTCTTGGGCTGCGGTGTTCGAGCCAGGTGCGTTGGTCCCAATATACATGATCTCCATTGCTAATTATTATATCTGGAGAGAAAGATAGCGCTCGGTCAAGAAGACGCTGACGTGGCCCCAAAGGTAAAAATGTACTCTTGCCCGCAAGAGTGGGAATGTTGCCATTCCCACCTCCTCAGGTGAAAGCTAATATACGCAGGTGCTCAACTTTGGATTTAGGATGAGGAAAAGTTTTTAAAGGCCAGGGATCGCAGAGGAAACCACCTGCCCCATCTTCAATTCTTAACTCATATTCTTTACCTGCTTCCAAACCGCTTATATCAAACTGCCAGAAACGCCCCAACGTATCACTTTTTATTCCTTCCGCATAACGTTGGCCTATTTTTAATCGGGGCGCTTTTTTAAGAGGAGATTTAAAAGAAGTTTTAATAAAGATCCGCTCATGATTTACTATTGGAATTAAATGATGGAGATTACCTGCATCCCAATTATCCTTTGCCGCTTGGGCTATATTTCTTTTAAGGAAGATCTCTTCCCCAATAACAAAGACTCCGAGGGTTGCTAAACCGCATTCCTGAATGAATTCTCGTCGGCTGATTTTTTTGGCCATATTTTCGCCTCCTTTTTGCTTATTTTGACTTAAATTGAGCAATTTTTTCTTAGCAATTTATGCAAAAAGTTACATGCCTGGCGATTATTCTTAGAAATGATAAATCCCGGTTATAACGAGTCTAATCAAAAAGTGTTATCCTCCGAGCGAAAAAATTATGAATTAGTTTAAGTTTAAAAGCAAGTATAAAATTGGCGAAGGTAGATTACTAAAATTAACTCTTCTATTTTTCTAAAAAGGGAAAGAGGAAAAAGAATATTTTAGTTAGTTCTTATCTGCGCCACCTAAGGCAAAAAGGGAAATTATTGACGGGGATTAATGAATAATTGGTCCTTGACTTGAAAAGTAAAAAAATTTATATTGGCTTACCTGCCAAATATCAATTAAAGAATCTACGAGGTGTTAAAATGGCCCTCAATTTTGACCTCACCGAAGAACAAAATTTAACCCGGCAAGCCGTACGCGATTTTGCAGAAAAAGAAATTGCCCCTTTGGCTGACGAGCTGGATGCTAAAGAAGAATTTTCTGTGGAGCTAACCCTCAAGATGGGAGAACTCGGGCTTTTGGGTTGTTTCGTGCCTGAAAAATATGGGGGGTCGAATATGGGCTATATAGCATACATAATTGCCGTTGAAGAACTAGCCAGAGTTGATGCTTCGCAGGCGGCTACTATTGCTGCGGGCAATTCTCTTGGTATAGGGCCAATTTATTACTTTGGCAATGAAAAGCAAAAAAAAGAATGGCTCCCCAAGCTTTGTTCGGGCAAGATGTTGGCGGCCTTTGGGTTAACGGAGCCCAATGCCGGGTCAGATGCAGGTAGCTCCCAAACCAGAGCGGAGCTCAAAGGAGATTATTGGGTAATTAATGGCTCGAAGATATTCATTACCAACTCGGCTAATCCTTTGACGGGTGTAGTTGTAGTGCAAGCTATAACAGGGGTAAGGGAAGATGGAAAGAGAGAGTTAAGTTGTTTCTTAGTACCCAAGGATGCTCCAGGATTTACCGCCCGCGAGATGAAAGGCAAGATGATGTGGCGCGCTTCCAATACGGGCGAGCTTTTTTTCGAGGATTGCCTTGTTCCGAAAGAGAATTTATTGGGTAAAAGAGGAGATGGCTTCCACCAGATGTTAGCCACTCTTGATGGAGGAAGACTGTCCATTGCGGCCATGGGTTTGGGTGGAGCACAAGGGGCTTTCGAAATGGCCCTTCATTATGCTAACACCCGCATTCAGTTTGGACGGCCTATAAGTTCCTTTCAGATTAACGCCTTTAAATTAGCAGATATGGCCTTGGAAATAGAGTTGGCCCGAAACCTTTTATATAAAGCATGCTGGTTACGAGAAAAGAATCGCCCCTTCTCCAAAGAGGCAGCCATGGCCAAACTATATTGTTCGGAGGTAATGTATAGGTGTGTTAACCATGCCGTGCAGCTCCACGGTGGTTATGGATTAATGCGCGATTATAAAGTAGAACGCTTCTACCGCGACCAAAAAATCTTAGAGATTGGTGAGGGAACATCGGAGATTCAGCGCATCATTATTGCGCGCAGCATAGGGGTGGCGGGTAGAGCTTTATAAAGATCACCTTAAAGAAGGAGACGATAATGAAGAAAAAGAAAGTAAAGAAGGTGTTGACCAAGGGGAAGAAAGAAAGCGGATGGAAATCAACTCATGGAAGCGGGGATGATTTTCTTACAGATCCGGAGCATCACGGCTATGCCCAGTGGAAAGGAGCTATTACTCCCCCGCTTCCTAAAGCCCAGAAAGCAAGCCTGGGAGACCGGATCCGGTCCGTAAGGGAGTTAAGAGGTCTCACTTTAAAAGACTTGAGTTCGCGCACAGGGATCAGCCTTTCTACTTTGAAACAGATTGAAGCCAATAAAATTATTCCGCCCTTAGGGGAGCTTATAAAATTAGGTAAGGCTTTGGAAATGAAAATGGGGTATTTCATTTCCCCCGGTGTGGAAAAAGCAATGACTGTGGTCCGCGCTGATAGCCGAAAACCTGTCTCCCGGTTTGGCACGAAAAAGAGTGCTCGCTATGGGTACTTTTATGAATCTTTAGCTCCGGAAAAAGCTAATCGCTTTATGGAACCCTTTTTAATCACTATGGTCCCCAGCGAGATAAAGGAACTATCCATTCACGATGGTCAGGAGTTCATTTTTGTCCTGGAGGGGGAGATGCAGGCCCAGGTGGGCGATCAAGTTGAAATTCTTCATCCTGGAGATGCCATTTACTATGATTCTCAGGTTCCGCACCTGGTCAAATGCGCCGGCCAGAAAACAACAAAGATATTAGCCGTACTCTATACTGGTTCCAAATAGGCAGGTTAGTCCTTATACATGGCTTCAATTAAATCTTTGAAGGCCTCATTAATATATTTCCGCTTAACTTTCATAGTGGGCGTAACTTCCCCATCTTCCACAAAAAGTTTTTTGGGGAGGATGGTAAATTTCTTAATCGTTTCTACATTGGCCAGCGTCTTGTTTACGGCATCTACTTCTTTCTGGATCAGCTTTTTTATCTCGGGATGTTGAGTTAGGCTGGCGTAGGTGGTGTATTGAATTTTATTGTCTTGGGCATATTTTACTACGTTATCTTCATCGATGACTATTATGGCCGTCAGATATTTGCGCCGGTCACCGATGACGATGGCATCGTTAATATAGGGGCTGAATTTTAGTTGATTTTCAATATTCTGGGGGGCGATATTTTTGCCACCAGCAGTGATAATTAAATCTTTCTTTCGGTCGGTAATTCTGAGGAAGCCTTCTTCATCAAGCTCACCCACATCTCCAGAATGCATCCACCCATCCTTAAGAACTTCAGCCGTAGCTTCCGGATTCTTGAAGTAGCCTTTAAAAACATTGCCACCCCGAAAACAAATTTCTCCATCCTCGGCTATTTTTACTTCTACGCCAGGAAGGGGCTGCCCCACTGTGCCAATTTTAACTCGATCACCTTGGTTGGCACAGGTGACCCCGGTGCCTTCAGTCATGCCATACCCTTCCCGGAGAGGAATGCCAATGGCCTGAAAGAAACGGATAACATCTGGAGATATGGGAGCCGCACCAGAGAAGGCTAAGCGGACTCGATCAAATCCCAAACGCTCCTTTAATTTTCGGAAAGTCGCTAAATAAGCGAAAGCGTATGCCAAACGGAGCCAGAGGGAGATAGGCTGATGAGAAGTTTTCAGATTTGCATATTTTTTACCAATATTTAGACTCAATTGAAATATCTGGCGTTTAAACCAAGTAGCATCAGCCATTTGAATCATGATTCCCGAATGATATTTCTCCCAGATGCGGGGGACACCGTAAGCTACGGTGGGAGAAACTTCGCGCATGTTTTCTATAACCGTATCCGTACTCTCAATAAAGTTGACAATGGCTCCGTATTTGATATTCATAAAAATAGTAAATAGCTGTTCGAAAATATGGCACAGGGGGAGGAAAGAAAGAAACTCGTCCTGCTCTTCTATAGGATTACCTTCAGCCATAGCCCGGGCCATCCAGGTTATATTGCTATGGGTGAGCATAGCTCCTTTGGGGGGGCCGGTAGTTCCAGAAGTGTAAATCAGCCGGGCCAAATCGTCAGCCTTGACTTGGGACCAACGCCTTTCGAAGATAAGGGGATCTTTTTGCTCTTGTTCTTGCCCTATGGATAGAAATTCATCAAAACTCATCACCATTGGATCGCGAAAATGCTTTAAGCCTTTAAGATCCCAGACAATGATTTTTTCCAAGCGAGGGACTTGCGCGCGGAAACGAAGGGCTTTATCAAGTTGTTCTTCGTTTTCCACAAAGTAGAAGCGAGACTCGGAATGATCAACTACGTATTGACACTGCTCCCAACTGTTAGTAGCGTAGACCCCCACGGTTACTCCTCCGGCATGCATAGTGCCTAAGTCGATATAAACCCATTCGGGGCAATTCTCTCCAATGACCGAAACGCACTCCCCGGGTTTCAGCCCGAAAGATATTAAGGCTAAAGCCACCTCCTTTACTTTTTGGTGGTACTGACGCCAAGTGACATCGTGCCAGAGACCTAATTTTTTATAGCGCAAAGCTACTTGGTCTTTGGAGAGTTGCACCCGCGAATGAAACATTTGGGGTACGGTCTCGCCTTCGGCTACGGTAGTTTTAGGCATTAAATCCCCTCCTGCCTTTTGAAATTCAAATATAATATATCAAATTTTTTGGTAAATTAGTCAATGCCTAATTTTCATGGCCGTTGACTACTTTTAAATTTTAATCTAAGCTGAGATCGATAAATCCTTGGGGGCTCTGGCCTGCCTCCGGCAAAAGCCAGCGGGGCGCATTAAAATTATCAAGCCTCATTATTTGGCCCTTGAAATTTCTTTTCCCATAGTCGAAAGCGGACAGAAAAATTTTCGAATTCAATAGATATAAACCCTTGGGGCGTAATAGAATGATTGCTTCGGCGAGAAAGGCGAAAGTATTTGGTGGTCCATTTTCCAGGAGGAATCACGAAGGCTTTAGTTTCTACGTCTTGGTAGACCATAGGTTCTTGAAAAATTCTGATAGCTTTAACTTTTAGATCTTGAGAACTGGCCCGGTCATTTTTAATCTTTATCTTCAAAGAGGAAACGGGAAGAGAAGAACTTTTTTTAAGGCTTCCTTTGCCGGAGATTTGAATCTCCAGCTTAAAAGCGTAGGGCCCCACGGCAAAGATTTTACTTTCGGCAACTGAATATGCTAAGAGATCAGTATTAAAAATAAGCTGAAATAAGAAAGTGATACCCAAGATCAAATAGACTTTTTTAAAGGGCATATCCGTTTCCTTTCTTTTAGCTCTTTTCTTTTTCCAATACTGAGTTCAAAGAGCCGAGAATATTTTTGCACCCTTCTTTATAATGCAGATGGGGCATTTCCATGGTGACTACGGTATCAGGGGGGACAGGCTGGGTTATCCACACATTACCACCAATAACTGAGCGAGCTCCTATACGCGTAGGTCCCAGAATGGTAGCGTTAGCATAGATGGTAACATCATCTTCTATAGTAGGATGGCGCTTAACTCCCCGGATGAGGTTGCCCTGATAATCAGTAGGAAAACTCAGAGCGCCCAAGGTGACTCCTTGATAAATTTTTACCCGATCCCCGATTTCTGTGGTTTCACCAATAACCACACCCGTGCCATGATCAATGAAAAATTCTTGCCCAATTTTAGCCCCGGGGTGAATATCAATTCCGGTTTCGCTATGGGCATACTCGGTCATAATTCGCGGGAGCAAGGGTACTCCTTGGATATGCAGTTCATGAGCAACTCGATATACCATAATGGCCAGAATACAAGGGTAACTGAAGATAATTTCATCGAGGCTTTTGGCTGCCGGATCGCCGCGGTAGGCAGCTCGTACATCGCCGGCTAAAGTGGTACGGAGAACGGGAATTTTTTTTAAGAACTCCAGAGCTTCTTTTTGTCCCCGCTCAATGCATTGGGAACAAATACTATGGAGACGACGGCATTCGTGACGAATGGAACGGGTAATCTGCGCGGCCAATTTTTCAAAGAGGCGGTTAACCATATCTCCGATATGAAAACGCAGAGCGTATGGGCTCAGTTTTTTCTCGCGGAAATACCCCGGAAAGAGAATTTCTTTCAAATCGTTGAGAATTTCTATAACCGATTCTTTAGAAGGAATCATAATGGGATCAAAATGGGCGATGGTATCTTCTTTATGGCAGCTTTCCACAATCTCTTCTATAACCTGCGGAAGCTGACTGCGGTATTTTTCGGTAAATTCGATTTCGATCTCGCATTGATTTCCGGCAGGGAATTTGATATTTTTTTCCTCTTTCATATGCTAAATCCTTCCCTTTCTTTATTAAAGACGGCCGTGGCGCCGAATTTGGTAAAGTAGAAAAAAGAGGCTGGCTGAGATCAAGACGATTGTCCCCGAAACTGGCCAATCCAAAAAGAAAGCCATAACCAGTCCTCCCATAACTGAAGCCAAAGCTACTATGGTAGAGATTAACATAGCCTGAAAGAAACTTTTGGCTACCTGCAGAGCTGCGGCGGCCGGGATAACCAAGAGAGCAGAGACAAGTAAAATGCCTACTACTTTCATAGCTAAAACCACGGTGATGGCAGCTAAAATGGCCATAAAAGATTCGAGCCTGGCCACTTGGATACCTGAAGCTTGGGCAGATTCAGGATCGAAAGTTAAAAATAGAAATTCTTGATAAAAAAGAGCTACAGTGATCAAGACTCCTAAAGCTAAAATTAAAGCCAACCATACTTCCTCTTTTTCGATGGCCAAAATATTTCCAAAAAGATAGCCAAAAAGATCCACATTGAAACTTCCGGCCAAGCTGACGATTATAATTCCCAGAGCCATGCCTAAACTACTAACTATACCGATGGCCGTATCGCCATAAAGGCCGGTGCGCATTTTTAGTTTCCCCATACCTAAAGCAGCTAAAACGGACACGGCTAAGGCGATCAGCGTGGGTGTAATGGATAAAAAAAGGCCGAAAGCTACGCCGGTGAAAGTTACGTGGGCTAATCCATGGCCTAACATAGCATCGCGGCGGAGGACTAAGAAAACTCCCAAAACAGCGCAGGCAAAGGAGATAAAGAAACCAGCCCAAAGGGCCCGTTGAATAAAAATATATACTAAGAAGTTTTCCATTATGGGCATCAATGACGATGGCAGATAAGATGATGTTCTCCATGAAGGAGATCTTGGACAAACTCCGAACTACAAAATTCCGCATGCGTCCCATGGAAAAATAAACGCTGATTTAGGCAAGCTACTTTATTAACATGCTTGGTCAGGACGCCAAAGTCGTGAGTAATAAGCACTATGGTCAATTTCCGGCGGAGGTTGAGGTCGGCTAACATATCATAAAAACGGGTTTGGGTTTCTGCATCTACACCTGTAGTCGGTTCGTCTAAAAAGAGAATATCTGGGCCATTCACAATGGCCCGGGCAATAAAAACACGTTGTTGCTGGCCGCCCGAGAGCTCACCTATACGACGATTCTTCAAATCTTGCATATCCACTGCTTCCAAAGCTTGGTCAATGGCTGCTTCATCCTTGGAAGTTAGGAAACGGGGGAATTTCTTTAGCGAAAGGAGTCCCATGGCCACCACTTCTTTTACCGAAGCAGGGAAATAAGAATCAAATTGGGTAGCTTTTTGGGGAACATAACCAATTTTTTGCCATTGGCGGAATTGCTCCACGGGCTCGCCCATTAGGAAAACTCGCCCGGCAGTTGGCTTCAGGAGACCTAAGATGATGCGAATAAGCGTAGTTTTTCCAGATCCATTAGGGCCGATTAAAGCCAAGAAGTCTCCCGCTGAAATATTAAAAGAGACATCTTTTAATATTTGCAGACCCTTGAGGTGCAGGGAAACGTTTTCTACGACGATTAGAGATTTTTGTTCGTTCATGGGGCGAAGTGGTTTAATTATTTTATTAAAATCATCCTATCGACTTTAGCCAAGAGTTGCAAGAAATTTTTAATTAGCGTGCCTTAGCCTTGGCGTTTGATTCGGAAATAGTTTCCACTGAAAGAGTAAGCGCTTATTTATGAAAAGTAATAGACAGGGGGGATAATTTTCTATAAAATAAATTAGATTTTTGGCAAAAGATTTTAATCCCAAATATCATGAGCAACTATTTGATGGCGGTGGATAATTTTCTTTTCTATCTTATAAATGAGAAAAGCCAGAATTCCTTTTTTGATTGGTTTATGCCCTTGATCACGGATTTAAAAAATTCTATTTTTTTGCTATTGGCCCTTGGCCTGTGGATTCTTTACCAGCACAAAAAAGAAGGTATTATTTTCTTGATCTTTATGGGGATCACCTTGGCCATTACCGACCAATTTTCCAGTAGCCTTCTTAAAGATTTAGTGGGCCGAATTCGCCCTTGCCATACTCTTACCGAAGTGCGTCTGCTGACGGATTGCAATACTTCTTATTCTTTTCCATCTTCTCATGCCGTTAACATTTTCGCGGCAGCCTTTTTTTTGGCTAAGCAGCTAAAGAAGTTTTCCATTTTTTTTTATGCCCTGGCTAGTCTGGTGGCTTATTCGCGAGTTTATATCGGCATCCATTACCCCTTCGATGCCTTAGGCGGGGCCGCCTTGGGTTTGCTTATTGCTTGGCCTTTGCACCGGCTAAATAGCTGGGTAGTGGAAAATTTTAAGATATGAAGAGAGGTATAAGATTATGCGGAGCAATGCGGAAATCGTGGTAGATGCCTTAGAGAAATTGGGGATTCGCTATGTTTTTGGATACCCGGGTGGGCAAAATGCCCGCTTTTTGGAAGCGATGTATGGAAGTAATGTAGAATTCATTTTAGTTACTCATGAAGCCTGTGCGGGTTTCATGGCTGACATTTATGGCCGATTAACGAAAAAGCCTGGGGCCTGTCTCTCCACCTTGGGGCCAGGAGCTACTAATATGACTACCGGCGTGGGTAATGCTTATCTTGATCGAGTGCCTCTGTTGGCTTTTACCGCCCAGATGGGAAAATTCTGGAAAGGCCGGACGGTGCAGATGCATATAGATCATCAAAAACTTTATGCCCCCATCACCAAATGGAGTGCGGAATTGAAAACAGGTCAGGTTTACTCTACGCTTAAAAAAGCGGCGGAGATTGCCTTGGCCGAACAACCTGGCCCTGTTCATTTAGACTTTCCCGAGGATATGGCAGAAGAGTTTTCCGCTGAGGAAGTAACGGATTTCTCTCTTAATCCAACATTCCTCTCAGGTCCTGAGGAAACACAATTAAGAAAAGTGGAAGATTTACTCTCCCAGGCTAAATATCCCTTAGTGGCTGTAGGCTTGACTATGAATCGGGCAGGAGTTACCAAAGAACTTCAAGAATTTGTAAATAAACATCGCCTCCCGGTAGTCACCACTCTCATGGCTAAGGGACAGATAAGTGAAGAAGGGTCCCAATTAGTGGGTGTAGTGGGTCGGGCGCGGCGAGATATAGTGGCCGAATATTATAAGCCAGCAGATTTAGTTTTAGCTATTGGATATGACCCTGTGGAATTCAATTATGAAGATTGGTTGCGCAAAGATCTTCCTTTAATCCATATTGACACTGTGCCGGCCGATATTCACTCTGAATACCGGCTGGCCGGCGAAATAGTAGGAGATATTGGGCAGACCTTAAGGGCTTTGTTAAAACTGCCGCCTTTGCACCATAAATGGGATTTAGAGGCCCTCCGCTTGCATCGCCAAAAATTATATCGAGCCTTGACTCCCCCCCAAACAAATTTTTCTCCCCATCATGTGGTATTGGCTATGCGAGAAATTCTGCCCAATGACGGTATTTTGGTAGCGGACGTGGGCGCGCATACGCATCTGATCGGACAGCTTTGGGAGGCACGTGGTCCAGGAAATTTTCTTGTTTCTAATGGCTGGTCTTCTATGGGATTTGGCATACCGGCCGCGATTGCCGCCAAATTAATTTTGCGCGATCGGCCAGTGGTCGCGTGTGTGGGAGATGGTGGATTTTTAATGATGGTAGGAGAGATAAACACGGCTGTGCGCCTCAAAATACCCGTGGTATTTGTAATCTTGAGAGATGGTTTCCTAAGTTTGATTAAAGTGAAGCAGACGCGGAAAGAGTATCATCAATATGGGGTTGATCTTTTTGACTCCTCTTATGCTTCCAGCAACAATTTCTTTGGGGCACCGGTAATTTCGGTACGGAATGAGGAAGAATTCCGCACTGCTTTTCGAAAGAGCCTGGAGGGAAACGGGCCGGTAGTTATTGAAGCGATCGTTGACCCTTCGGAATACGATATAATCGTATGAAGATGGTTTTGCGAAGGAAATTAAATCTAACTCAACTTTTACTTTGGTGTGGCTTAATTCGGCCGGACTAAAGAAGAAAATAAAAGATAAGCTTACTGCTATAAATGATTTGCGATTGGCGCGGGATTTAAAAATTCCCACCCTCATGACTAGTTTGGCTACCCAGCTTTATCGGGCAGCCGCCAGTGCCGGATATTCCGAGAAAGATATTAGCGCAATGGCTAATTTCTTTGGGGCCTTCGTGGGGATCAATTTTTCTGGTTCACCAACCTCTTGAATTTATTTCCCCAATGGACAAACATTAAAAAAGAAAATTTAATTCGAAAAAGGCAAGTGAAGAGATTTGCTTTTTCAAAATTCGAAATATTAAAAATGTAATCCCTCACTAAGGGGTGGGATTTTTAGAGGAATTTTTATTTTTGTAAGTGCCCGAGGCAGGCCAGAGGCGGGCCGGAGGCAGGCATGAATGAAGAAGCATCGGCGGGAGAAGAAGATGCTCAAAG
>JBNAWB010000064.1:0-17233 GCA_049699975.1 Thermodesulfobacteriota bacterium | reverse complement strand
GAGAAGGATTAGGCTTTCAGCAGATAGCTTTGGTAGAACCTTTAGGATTGGAACTTGTAGCTGCTTCTCTCCGCGAACACGGTCATCTAGTTGATATTTTAGATTTGCGGGTGGAAAAAAAATTAGCGGAGAAAATAAATAAATTTCAACCAACTTTGGTCGGCATTAGTTGTTCTTTCGCCATCGATGTTTATCAAACCCTAAAGATTGCTGAGGCTGTCAAAAAAATCAATAAAGATATATTTGTCATAGTGGGTGGGCATCATGCTTCTTTGAGTCCGGGCGATTTTAATCAGCAGCCGATAGATGCCGTGGTTATTGGGGAAGGAGAGATGACCGCGGTGGAATTAGCTAAGGCCCTGGAGAAAGGGCAAGACCTCGGGCAGGTAAGAGGTTTAGCGATAAATCAAGAGGGTGAACAGAGATTAACCCCCAGGCGACCGCGCTTAGATAATTTGGACAAGTTGCCTCTGCCAGCGCGCGATATTCTCCATAGATACCGCAAATCTTACTACCTGGGTTTTCAGAGGCCTATAGCGATGATAGAGACTTCTCGCGGCTGTCCTTACCGGTGCGAGTTTTGCAGCGTCTGGAACTTTTATGGAGGTGCGTACAGAACAAAAAGTCCTGAAAGAGTGGTAGCCGAAATTACTTCCTTGCGGGAAAAATATCTTCTTTTTACCGATGACAATTTCTTGCAATCTATTCCGCGGGCCCAAAAAATTGCTGAGCTTCTCCTTTTAAAAGGTATCCGCAAAAAAATAACTATCCAAGCCAGAAGCGATTCGATCGTGAACCATCCAGAGATTATCTCCCTCTGGCGCAAGGCAGGTCTTTGGAAAATATTTATTGGTTTTGAGAAGATTGTTGATGAGGAACTTTCTGCTTTAGGTAAAAAGAACACCGTAAAAAATAATGAGGAAGCAATACGTATTCTGCGCGCCCACAAAATTGAGGTTTGTGCTTCATTTATCGCCGATCCTCAATATGAAAAGAGTGATTTTGAACGTTTGCGCAATTATATTCGGCAGTGGAAACTCTATTCTCCATCTTTGACTATTTATACCCCTTTCCCAGGAACTGAGCTCTTTAAACGCCTAAAAGATAAACTTACCACCAAGAATTGGGAACTTTTTGATGCCGTTCATGCTGTCTTACCGACTAAGATGAACTTAAAAGAATTTTATCAAGAATTTTCTAAGCTTTATAAAATTAGTTATCCCCGCCTTGATTTAGGATGGCATGGTTTGCAAGCTTTGGCCAAGTCAATTGGCCAATGGGATTCTTTTATTCAATTTTGGAATATGGTTCGGGCAGCTCATATCATGGCGAACGAGAACTATTATCTGGCGGGACATAGAAAATAAAAATAAGCAGGTAGTTTTATGGTCTCTTTATCTAATCATGGGGTAGAACATCCCGTATTAAAACTAATTATTGAACGAGCTCTCTCCAGAAGTCAGCCTGGCCAGCGTCGAGACGAATGCAAATTAGGCTTAGTTATTGAGGGGGGAGCCATGCGCGGAGTAGTCTCCGCGGGCATGGTGGCCGGCCTGGAATCCCTAGGATTAAAGAGAGTTTTTGATGTGGTTTATGGGGCTTCGGCAGGCGCCTTTAACGGCGCCTATTTTTTAGCCGGACAGGCAGCTTTAGGGACTACCATTTATTATGAAAATCTCAATTCTAAAAATTTTATTAATTTTTGGAGATTGTTCCAGGGCAAACCCGTAGTCAACTTGGCCTATGTCATGGAGAAAGTATTAGGAGAAGAAAAACCGCTTCATTGGGAGTCTGTTCTTAAATCGCCCATTCCCTTAAAAATTGTCGTTTCCTCATTAAAATTGCTGAAGCCTCTGCTCCTTTCGGGATTTCAAAATAAAGAAGAATTATTTCGGGCCTTATATGCGACGGCTAAAATGCCTTTGCTAACTGGCGGGCCAATGGAAATAGAAGGAGATCGTTTCCTGGATGCCGGCCTTTTCCAGGGCATTCCGGTTTGGGCAGCTTTGGAAGATGGATGCACCCACATTCTTATCCTTTTAACCCGGCCTAAGGGGAAGCGTAAAAAAAAAACAAGCATCTGGGATAAATATCTCTTTGCCCGCCTAATTAATCGCTGGCGGAAAGGATTAGGAGATTGTTATTTGCATATGCCCGATGCCTATAACGAATGCCTTTCCTTTATTCACCAAAGAGAAAAAGAACAAGAACGAGGACCTTTTTTAGTTTCCCTAAGCCTGCCCGCAGATTACCCTCCCCTAAGTAGAGTAGAGAAAAATGCCGAGCTTCTTCGGCGCGCGGCCGCCGAGAGCCAAAATCTTGTTTGCCGTATTTTGCGGAACCGAGTAAATTGAAAAAATTCTTTTCTTGTAATCCGCCCTGTAAAGGGGAAGTTTACCTGATTAGTCCATTAAATTTCCCCCTTGGATATTAAAGGGGATTAATTAAAATTAGTTGCGCGGCCAAAATTGGCGAAGAGCCAAAATTGGAGGTAAAATTGATCAAGAGCTAGACGCGAACAAACTTGACAAAAATCTCTTAATTTGCGTAGAATTTGAATAAAAATTCATTATTCATAATTTGAATTAAAAAAATGAATAAAAGTTCGGCTTATTTGAGCAGAAAAGAGAGAGAACACCAAGCCCGGCGCCATTATATTTTACAGGCCGCCGAAAAATTGTTTGCCCAACGCGGGTTCTATGGGACTACAATGGCCGATTTAGCTACGGGGTCTGAATTTTCTGTGGGCACCCTCTATAATTTTTTTAAGAGTAAAGAGGAAGTATATTACTCTTTGATCATGGAGAAGCTTGATTCCATGCTGCAACAATTGACAGGGGAAATAAATAATCTACCGGAGGGCTTACCGCAAATAAAAGGGGTAATCACAGGAGTTTTTAAATTTTTTCAAGAAAATAAGGATTTTTTCCGCATCTTCTTTGCGGAACGCTTTCATTTAGTCACTTCTGTTGGTCCCACAGCTGTGGGCGAGTTAAGGCGTAAATATTTGGCTTATCTTCGGTTCGTCACTAAAATCATGGCGCGCGCCATTAAGCAAAAAGAAGTGCAGCCCGTTGAGCCCCAAAAGTTAGCTTATTTTTTAGTAGGCATAATGAACGCTTTTATTTTTCATTGGACAGTCTATGCCCAAAAGAGCGAATTAATATCAGAAATTCCTTTTATCTATAAACTTTTTTTAGAAGGGGCAGGTAAAAAGAGGAGTAAGCAGGATGATGTTTAGAGTTTTTTTATGGACTGGATTAATTTTCATTTCCTGGATTAATTTATCGGCAGCCGAAGAACCAAAATCTTTAGGCCTCCAAGAGAGTATCGAAATTGCGCTCAAGAATAACCTTGGATTGCTTTCGGCTAAAGAAGAAATTCGGAGCGCCGAATTAAAGAAAAAGGCAGCTTTCTCTGATTTTTTCCCTAAATTAAATGTGCAGTATGGCTACACCAAGCTTAATGAAGCTCCGGCTGTTTTCGTTCCCAAAATTGGTTATATCCCTTTAGGGTGGGAAGAAACCTATCAATTAAGTATAGGCTTTGAGCAACCTATATTCACTGGTTTTTCTTTAAAGCTACTTTATGAATTGACAGATTTGGGCTTAAATATGGCGAAGGTGCGGTATGAACTTTTTACCCAGGAGATTATTTATCGCGTCAAAGAAGGGTATTTCCAAATCTTAAAGGCCAAGAAACTGCGCGAAGTAGCTGCCCAAGCCTTAAAGCAAATAGAAGCCCATTGGCAAGTAGCCAAGCAATTTTATGCGGCCGGGATGATTCCTAAAAATGACCTATTGCAGACAGAAGTGCAACTGGCTCAGTATCGGCAAAATTTGATTAAAGCCGAAAATGCGGTCGATTTGGCGGAAGCTAACTTTTATACTATTTTGCGCTTGCCCGCTGCGGAAAAAATCCAGTGGCTAGAAGTGTTGCGCTACACTCCTTTTCCTTATGGTCTATTAGAATCCCAAAACATTGCTTTAGCCAATCGGCCAGAAATAAAGGAATTGGCCACTCTTGGGCAACAAGCCCGCAAAAATGTAGATCTGGCGCGCAGTGCCTATTATCCCAAGATCGTCTTATCTGGGAACTACCTTAAAGCGGAGGATAAACCTTTCCCCAATGCCGAAAGTTGGCAGGTCATGGCTTTGGCCAAATGGACTTTTTGGGAGTGGGGAAAGACCAATTGGCAGGTCGATGAGGCCAAAGTGAGAGTAAAGCAGGCTGAAAATACCCTGGAAGATTTGAAGGATAAAATAAAATTAGAAGTTAAGCAGGCCTATTTAAATATGCAAGAAGCGGAGAAAAACATTCCCGTGGCCCAAAAGGCTATCGAACAGGCCGAGGAAAACTTAAGGATCAATCAGGCCCGGTACCAAGAACAAGTGGCCACCTCCACGGAAGTTTTAGATGCCCAAACTCTTTTGGTCCAAGCCTTGACTAATTATACTAATGCCCTTGCCGATTATAACATGGCGCAGGCGAAATTAGTCAGGGCCATGGGAATAAATAAATAACATCTGCTGTTCTTAACCCCTCACCTCGGTACGAGTCGATTCCGACCTAACCCTCTCCCCACGCCTGGGGAGAGGGGAGGGTGAGGGGAATAAGTGTAAATATTTAAGCGCTCCGAGTAATAAGTATAAGGAGGAGAAGTGAAGAAATTTTGCCTATTATTTTTATTAATATGGTTGCTGAGTGCCTGTTCTCCATCATCCAGCAAAGAAAAAAAGGTAAAGCAAGAAGACGAAATAATACCGGTGGAAGTAACTGTGGTGCGCAAAGTCTTCTTTCCTTTAGAGATAGTCACCGTAGGTACGGTTCTCCCATGGCGAGAGGTGATCATCACTCCTAAAGTAGCGGGGCGGATTGAAAAAATTTTTGTCAAAGCAGGTGATTTGGTTAAAGCAGGCGATTTATTGGTTAAATTAGAACAAACCGATTTTATTTTGGGTCTCAAACAAGCAGAAGCGGCCTTGGCCACCGCCCAGGCCAATTTAGCGAACCTATTAGCTGGTACGCGGCCTGAAAAGATCGAACAGGCGAAAGCCGCTCTCCATCAGGCGGCAGCTAATTTGGCTAATATGGAAAAAGAATACCAAAGAATAAAGAGGTTAGCAGCTATAGAAGCGGTTGCGCAAAGACAACTCGATGCGGTGACCGCGCAGTACGAATCAGCTCTTGCTCAGGTGAAGCAAGCCCAAGAACAATTGGAAATGCTCCAAAAAGGGCCGACCAAAGAGGAAATTGAAATAGCCAAAGCCCAGGTTAAACAGGCCGAAACTACGGTAGCAGTAGCGCAAAATTATTTACGTGATAGCCAAATTAGAGCACCTTTTTCTGGTTTTATCACAGCCCGGTTTGTTGATGAAGGAGTCCAAGTGTATACTACTCCCAAAACAGATATCTTGAAATTAACCGATGTCCGTCATGTAAAAATAGAAGCCTCCGTTCCGGAACGTTACTATCAGCGGGTAAGAATAGGAACAAAAGCGCAAATAAATTTGGATGCCCTTCCTGGAGAAATTTTTCCAGGGCAAGTTTCCCGCATAATTCCCGAGGTAAATCAGATTTCTCGCAATTTTAAAGTAGAGATAGACATTCCTAACCCCCATCTCCGGTTAAAAAGCGGTATGTTCGCCAATGTTGTGCTTTTTGTGGGGGAAAAGGAGACCTTGGTGATCACCAGAGATGTACTCATCGTTGATCAAGTTACGGGTGTTTCTTATGCCTTTGTCATCGAAGGAGATCAGGCTGGGCAACGCAAACTTACGCTCGGGGAGAGAAGCGGCGTTTTAATAGAGGTTTTGCATGGTTTAAAAGAGGGGGAGAAGTTGGTCGTTAAAGGCCAGACCAGGCTCAAGTCAGGCTCTAAAGTAAAGATAGTGGCTGAAAGCAAGGAGATCACCAGATGAATCTTCCTGAATTTGGAGTCAAGCGAGCAATTACGACGATCATGATCTTCTTGGCCATGATTATCTTGGGCTTAGTTTCCTTAGCGGGGTTAGGTATAGACTTGATGCCTGAGATTGAGATTCCCACGATTGGCGTCGTTACCAAATATGAAGGAGCTGGGCCGCAGGAAGTAGAAAGTCGGATCACCAAGGTTTTGGAAGCCCAATTAGCTACAGTCTCTAACTTGGACAAGATAGAATCCATCTCCCAGGATGACCTTTCGATAATTACGTTGCGTTTCGACTGGGGCACGAATTTGGATGCCGCCAGCAATGATGTTCGCGACAAGATTGGTTTAGTTAAGCCACTCCTGCCGCGCGATGCGCAAGAGCCCTATATTTTCAAATTCGATATTTCCATGTTTCCCATAATGTTCATTGGCTTTACGGCCGAAGAAAGTTTCCCCCAGCTCCAACATATTATCGACAAGGAAGTATGCGATGTGTTGAAGACTATTCCCGGCGTGGCCGCCGCTGAAGTGCGGGGAGGGCTGGAAAGGCAAATTTCCGTCGAGCTCGATCGGCAAAAAATGGAGGCCCGCAACTTATCCATTTTGGAAGTAGTGGAAGCAATTCATGCGGCTAATTTAGATTTGCCCGGGGGACATTTGAAGACCGGAAAAATGGATTTTTTAGTGCGTACCCCTATGGAGCTAAAAGTAGAAGAGGTAGAGCGGATTATCGTGGGGGCGCAAAAAGGCCTGCCTATCTATTTAAAGGACATTGCTACAGTGAAAGATGATTTTAAAGAGCTCACCCAAGATGTGCGCGTCGATCAACGGCGAGGGGTCTATGTTTTAGTGCAGAAACAATCGGGGGCCAATACCGTAGCGGTATCTGATCAGGTTCTCAAAGCTTTAAAAGAAATTCAGAAAAAATTGCCGCCGGACGTGCGCATGAGCTTAGTGCGTCATGATGCGCAAAACATAAAATTGGCTATTAATCGGGTGGCTGAGACGGGCCTGATCGCCCTTGTCCTGGTTGTCTTAGTGGTGCTAATTTTCTTACGTCATTTGGTTAGCGGTCTGATCGTGGCTGTTTCTCTGCCCACCTCCCTAATCATCACCTTCGCCTTGATGTATTTTGCCAATTATACTCTGAATGTTTTAACCCTGTGCGCTTTGACCATCGCGATTGGCCTAGTCGTGGATGACTCTATAGTCGTCTTAGAAAATATTCACCGTCATCAAAGTACTGGGGAAAGACCAATGGCCGCGGCCATCTTTGCGCCGGCGGAAGTAGGTAATGCGGTAATTGCGGCCACGCTGACCGTGGTGGCCGTCTTTTTCCCGATAGTCTTTGTCAAAGGAATCTCCGGTATTCTTTTCCGGCAATTGTCCTTTGTGATTATCTTAGCCTTGTTAGCTTCCTTAGCCTCGGCCTTGATATTAGTCCCCATGCTTAGTTCGCGCTTTTTGAATTTAAAAGGGGAGGATAAAAAAGGCAGGTGGAGCAGAATTAAAGTTTGGGGAGAAGAAATTTTTAACAGCCTAGACAATAGATACCGCCTTTTTTTAGGGTGGGCCTTGACGCATAAGAAAATAATTATCGGGGGAGGGAGCATTTTTCTAATATCGAGCATCGTTTTGCTTCCCCGCCTAGGGACCGAATTCATGCCCGAATCCGATATGAATCAATTTCGCATCGTGGTTGAGCTTCCCGTAGGCACCAGATATGAAGAGACGGAAAAGGTAGTAAAAGCAGTGGAAGAAATAGTAATCAAAAACACTCCGGAAATGCAAACCTATTTTTCTCGTTGGGGATATGGCCGTGTAGGCTTAGGGACTTTTTTAGGCGGAAAAGAAGGAAGCCATATTGGCTCCGTATGGGTACGTCTTATTTCTAAGAACGATCGCCAAAGGTCCAACAAAGAGATCGTGCAAGCTCTCAGGCCTTTAACGAAAGATTTTGCTGGATCAATTATCCGCTTCAGCACTGATGATCCAATGGCCGGACTGCTTTTTGGGGGAGGTAGGGCTTTTCAAGTAGAAGTTTGGGGCTGGGACTTAGATGAGGCCAGACGCCTTTCTAATGAAGTCGCCAATATTTTAGCAGGCATTCCGGGCCTGGCGGATATAGAGATCAGTCGCGAAGAAGGGAAACCGGAATTGCGCGTTTTGGTGGATCGGGAAAAGGCTTCTCTCCTGGGGTTGGATGTAGCTACTATCGCCAATACGGTTAAGATAGCCATTGCTGGGGAAGGCGAACGGGCAACAAAATTCCGGGCTGGAGGAGAAGAATTCGATATTTATCCTCGTTTGCGAGAAGAAGACCGGCAAAAAATAGAAGATTTGTCCCGCCTCTATGTTAAATCTCGTATGGGGCAAAAGATTTATTTAGCTAATGTGGCCAGGCTGGAAGAAGCTACTGGCCCAGTGCGGATTGAAAGAAAGGGGCAGCAAAGAATTGTCAAAGTAATGGCCGATATTTACCAACGCGATTTAGGCAGCGTAGTCGAGGAAGCCAAAGAAAAGTTATCGCGCTTAGCTCTTCCTCCCGGATTTAGTTTGCATTTTGGCGGAGCGCGGGAAGAACAAGAAAAAGCCTTCTTTTGGTTGCTCGTAGCTTTAGTTTTAGGGATGGTATTAGTGTATATGGTGATGGCTTCGCAATTCGAATCATTGCGGGATCCATTGATTATGTATTTTGCCATACCTTTCGCCATCACCGGATTAATTTGGACTCTATTTATAACCGGACACCGCCTCTCCGTCCCTTCCTTCATTGGTTTGATCATGTTAGTAGGGATCGTGGCCAAAAATGGGATAATCTTAATCGATTACATCAATATATTGCGGGCTCGGGGAATGAGCGTGCGGGAAGCGGTAATGACTGGCGGCCGAACCAGACTAAGGCCAGTATTGATGACGGCTTTTTCAACTTTCTTTGGCCTCCTTCCTTTGGCTTTGCGGGGTGGAGAGGCGGCTGAGTTTTGGCAACCATTAGCCGCACCGGCTGCAGGTGGATTGTTGATCTCCACTTTGATTACCTTGATTTTTGTTCCCACCCTTTATGCGGCCTTTGAAGAACGTACGGAAAGAAAGAAAGCAAGAAAATTATCTGCAGAAGGGAATAATATCAGATGAAAATGGTTTTGATTGCTTATTATGTGGGCCTCGAAGATGAATTGCTGGAGATTCTTTCTTCTTTAGGTATCAAGGAATTTACTAAGTGGGAAAGAGTATTAGGCCAAGGAAAAACCAGTGGACCCCATTTAGGCACTCATATTTGGCCCAAAACCAATGCCCTTTTAGCCTTAGCCGTAAATGACCAAGAAGTTCCAGCTCTATTAGATAAAATTAAAAGCCTGAAAGCCTCACCATTAGGCCAGGAAGGAATTAAAGCTTTTATCTGGCCTCTGGAGGAAATTATTTGATTTCCTTCTTTTTGCTGTCTTCCTTGAACTAATTCTTTAATAACCGGCCTTAATATAATTAACTAAAACTAAATTGGATTTTAATAATATTTCTTTTTTGTCTCATTTCAAGATTACGTCTTAATTAGAAATTCCCAATTTAATGAGAAAAAGTATTCCTTTGAAATCATGAGAGAGTTGAGTAAGTTCTTTGCCTTTTCCTTCTTTAGCAACCCATGAAGGATTGCCCTACAAAATAAAGGGAGTAGATGAATGTTTAATCTTAAAATAAGAGTTCCTTACGCTGTTCATTTTTCCCTGGAATTGAATCATTCTGTCATCTGGACTCCCCAAAATAAGGATCGAGGGGCTTTGTTGATGGTGGGTATAGAGTCCTTAGAAAAAGAGGGAAAAGGGAATATCAAATTTAATAGCGAATGAAGAAATCAAAATAAGAGTTAGGAATATTTCTTTTTAACTTTTTAAAACGATAACTTGAGATGGTTAAAAAGGAGCCGATAAAAATCAAGAGCAAAGCAACAATTATGGAGAGAAGCGGTGGATAAATAGCGATAAGCACGCCGGCTAATATGAGCATGAGGCCAATGACCATAAAACCTCCTCTTTGAAAATTTTTGGGTCTCTTTACTTATTAATCCGTCCGTAGTCATCTTCCAAGCGGATAATGTCGTCTTCAGCAAAATCTTCCCCTCTTTGCACTTCGATAAATACTAACTGATCCTGGCCTATATTTTCAATGCGGTGAGCAGAACCCTGGGGGATATCAATGGCTTCGCCTGGCTTTAAAAAATATTCTTTCCCATCCAAAGTCACTTTGGCCTCTCCCGATATTATTAGCCAATGTTCGCTCCGCAAACGATGTTTTTGATAACTCAATCTTTTTTGCGGATCAACCCAAATCTTCTTACTTTTAAAATTGGCCTCCGCACCTAAAATTTTATATCCTCCCCAAGGCCTTTTTTCTTCTCGCTTTTCTTTTTCCAGAATGCGTTTATAAACTTCGATATAAGCCTCGACCATTCTATCTTGATGAAAGCGTTTGGCCACTATGTTTCGGCACACCGAGCGGTCAATTTGAGGTATTTGTTTTAAAGCCCCTAAAGCTTCATCCAAATCGTTTACTATGAAACCGTTCTGGCCGGGTTCGATAATTTCTGGGATAGCCCCCCAACCGCGGGCAATAACCGGAGTACCGCAAGCCATGGCTTCGACTAGGCTAAGGCCAAAGGGTTCTTTAAAATTAATTAAATGAATTAAGGCATAAGCTTTCCCCAAGAGTTCGCTCTTTCCGGCTTGACCAATTGGCCCAATATACTGAATCGAAGCATTAAGATGGGGCTCGATCTCTTTTTGGTAATATTCTCGATCTTGGATTATACCAGCAATGATTAATTTTTTCCCTGCTCGGCGGGCAAGTTCTATGGCCTCGTGCGTGCCTTTGTCTCGATGGATCCGGCCAAAAAAGAGTAGGTAATCCCCGGGTTCAGCATAAAATTTATATTCTTCCACAGGGATTCCATGGTAAACAGTGGCTATATAATTAAGTTCCGGAGATTTGTCAGCTTCACTAATGGCCACGTAATAAGCTTTTTTATTATAGTGCTTATAAGCAGGTAAAATTTTAGGGCTGGAAAATCCATGAATGGTAGTGAGCACAGGAGTGCGCACAAAGTTAATCCAATTTAAAGGAAGAAAATCGAAATGGTTATGAATGAGATCAAATTCTGCGGCTTTTTCAAAAAGGTGGGCAATGTGCATTCCTTCCCAAACTTTAGCATCGATATCAGGATCCTCTTCATAAGGGCGGGGGCAGATAGCCTCTAACTTTGCCGAAGTAATAGAGTCCTTGGTGGCAAAAAGGGTAACGTCAATTCCTCGGCGCACCAATCCTTCAGTTAAAATAGAAACTATCCATTCCCATGGCCCATAATGCCGGGGAGGAGTCCTCCAAGCAATAGGGCTTAACATTGCAATTTTCATGAGTTAACCTCAATTTATTAATATTTTAATTTAAGAAATAAATTTTTCCTTCCAGTTGAATTTTTATAAAATTTTGGGTATGGCCATTTTTCCAATATTTATAATAATGACATGAGGCCAACAATCTTTCAAGTTTATCCTCTAACGTAATTAATTAGAGCATTAAATAAATGACATCTGCTGTTCTTAACCCCTCACCTCGGTACGAGTCGATTCCGACCTAACCCTCTCCCCACGCCTGGGGAGAGGGGAGGGTGAGGGGAATGAGTGTAAATATTTAATCGCTCTGAGTAATAAGATTCAAAATTAAAGTTGTTCGACGATCAGCTAAAATTAGTCTTGACATTCAGATTTTTAGCATATATGATTAATTATACATAATTGCATGGAGTAATAATATGCAAGAAAGAGCAATCCAATTAAAAGCCGAAGTTTTGAAAGCGCTGGCGCAGCCAACGAGGTTGAAGATCTTGGAATGCTTGCGCGACGGCGAAAAATGCATCTGCGAAATTGTTCCCGAAGTAAATGGAGAACAGTCCAACATTTCTCGACACATTGCTGTAATGCAGAAGAACCATTTGATTACTACCCGAAAAGATGGGGTAAGAGTAATGGTAAAAGTTAAAAGCCCAGAAGTTTTTGAGATCCTGAATAAGGTGAGTATTTTGTTGAAAAGACAATTAAAAGAACAGCGAAAGCTTTTAGCTACCATATAGAATCAAGGCTTGGCTATGGTTTTAATAAAAAGAAAGGAATATAAGGATGAATTTTGTTATCGAGTTAGTTTATGCCGGCTTAGAAGCCTTAAAAGAATATATTGCTTTACATGTGCTTACCTGCCTGATCCCAGCCTTTCTCCTGGCTGGGGCCATGGTTACCTTTATTTCCAAAGAAACCATAATTTATTATTTGGGCAGTGCTGCCAATAAACTAAAATCCTTTACTTTGGCCAGCGGAGGAAGTTTTTTTGTTGCCGCCTGCTCCTGTACGGTTATTCCTGTAGCCAGTGGCCTATATTATGGAGGTAGTGGTGTGGGCGCTGCCTTTATCATTCTCTGGGTTGCGCCGGCCGCCAATATTCTTGCCTTGGTTTACACTGGCGCAATCCTGGGCCGAGAGATGGTTTTGGTGCGGGTCATCTCCGCCTTGCTCATGGCCTTTGTTGTGGGCTGGGTCATGAGTACGGCATTTCGCCGGGAAGAAATGCAAAGAGTTGGGTCTGTGCCTATCAACCCAGGAAGTAAAGCATTAGTGACCCGCCCAGACCTAATTCTCTTAATCTTAATAGTGGCTGACCTCTTAGCTCCCAATTACCTGGTCCAATCAGGCCCCTTTTTACATAAAGTATATGTGTGGGCAGTGGGGATGGTTCTTATTGCTTTATACGCTTGGAAAGTTAAATCTGGTGCAGAAATTCGGCAGTGGATGACGGAAACTTGGTGGTTTGTGCGGATAATCTTTCCTTTGCTTTTAGGTGGCGTTTTTGTAGTAGGGGTAATTGGGAAAATACTCCCCCAGCAATGGATTGAACATTGGTTAGGGGGAGCTGGTATCTTTCCTTCATTTTTAGCAACTTTGATCGGGCAAGTGATGTATTTTGCCACCATGACCGAAGCTCCCTTCGTGCATAAATTATTAGGCATGGGGATGGGTAAAGGCCCAGCTCTGGCTTTAATGCTTACTGGTCCGGGCATGAGCTTGCCGAATATGTTAGCCATTATGCGGGTCTTCGGCGTAAAAAAAGGATTGGTTTATATTCCTTTGATAACTGTTTTAGGAACTTTGGTAGGTTGGTTTACCGGCAATTTTATTTTTTGAAATTATTGAGCCATAGAGAACACGGAGGACACAGAGGATAAAGAGAAAAAAAGAACTATTTTTCAAATTCAAAAAACATTTTTTATGTTTTGCCCTTGAGAAAAAATAGTCTCTGTGCTCTCTGAGGGCTCTGTGGCAATAAATATAGGGAAGGGGAGGAGAAGATGAGGAAGATTGAAGTACTGGGGATGGGGTGACCCAAATGCAATCAGCTCGAGGAACGAGCTAAGGAAGCGGTAAAAGAATTGGGTATTGAAGCCGAGGTTATTAAAGTAAAAGATATAAAGAAAATTAGCAGCTATGGCGTAATGATTACTCCGGCCTTAGTTGTTGATGGAGTAGTCAAGGCAGCCGGGAAGATTCCCAAAGTAGAAGAGATAAAAGAATGGATTAAGTGAGCTTATTTTATGCAATCCACTGATTTAAAAGAAAAAATAATTTTAGGCATTCGCCAGAATTCTAAACATAAATGGCGCGCTTTTGTGGATGGGGAAGGGAAAATCGTTCTTCCACCGGAGATGGGCTGGTATTATGGATTAAAGCCAGGGGCGGATCTCGTGCTTGAAGAAGTGGGGCACGGGTTAAAGATTCGTCTGCCCGTTAGTTATTTAGCTAAAGTATACATCGAGCCAACTAACCGTTGCAATCTGGAATGTCTGACCTGCATTCGCCGGCGTTGGGAAGAGCCAATAGGCGATATGGAAACCGAGGTATTTGCCCGCCTTATGGAGGGGTTGAGATCTTTTTCTCCTATACCCATGGTTTTTTTCGGCGGTTTTGGCGAACCTTTGGCACATCCACGGATAATCGAAATGATAGCGCAAGCTAAAGCCATCGGAGCTTGGGTAGAGTTAATCACTAACGGGACCATGCTAACGCGGTCAATGGCTAAAGAGTTAATTCACAGCGGCTTAAGAAAATTATGGGTTTCTATTGATGGAGCGAAACCTGAAAGTTATGCTGATGTACGACTGGGAGCTGCTCTCCCTCAGGTAATCAAAAATATCATGAATTTTCGAGAGGAATGTCACTTGGCTCCCCCGCCCCGCCCGGAATTGGGGATCGTCTTTGTGGCCATGAAAAGAAATATTGTGGACCTTCCTGAAGTTTTAAATTTGGGGACGAAATTGGGAGCTAATGACTTTTTAGTCACCAACGTCTTGGCTTATACGCCGGAATTGAGGGAAGAAATTCTTTATACGCGCGCCTTAGGTGATTTTGCTTGGGGAGGGGCCTTGAAGCTGCCCAAAATGGATTTGAACGAAGAAACTCGTGATCCTTTTTACTGGACCATGCGCAGCGGAAAGAATGTTTGTTTTCCAGGAGACCAATTAGGAGAAACGAATGATTATTGTCCTTTTATCGAGAGCGGGTCGACTTCCATAAGCTGGCAAGGTGAGGTCAGCCCTTGTTTGCCTCTATTGCATAGTCATAAACATTTTATTGATGATCGAGAACGCTATTCGCGCAAATATGTGGTAGGGAATTTACTAAAGAATGATCTTTGGACTTTGTGGAATAATGCGGAGTATGTGGCCTTAAGGGAACGTGTAAAACGGTTCGATTTTTCTCCTTGTACTATCTGCGGCGGATGTGAGCTTTTTGAAAAAAATGAAGAAGACTGTTTCGGAAACACGTTTCCTACTTGTGGCGGGTGCTTATGGGCCCAAGGGATTATTCGCTGTCCTTAATTTAGGCCAGAGAGAAAATGGAGGAGATGCGGGAAAGGAAAGGTGCAGCTAATGCAAGTACGCGTAAAATTGGTAGGACTGACTGAAATCCCTCGAGCTTTTGAAAAAAACAAAGAGCCGCAAATAAATTTCTCCGGGAAGACAATTAATGATCTTATGCAACATATAATCAATGATGTGGCTCCAGAATTGCGCGAGCTCTTTCTTAATGAAGATGGATTTATATCCGCAGATTTAGCCATCATCGTAAACGGCTTTTGGATCTCTGGATCTAACCGGGCCAACATGACCCTCAAAGAAAACGATCTAATCGAATTGGTCTCATCCCCTGGGTGATGATAATAAAATTATTGGCAGCCAGGGTGGCTGCTTGATTTATAAAAACCTTCCCCCAAAACAGCAAATAATTATAAAGGACATAGAAAAGAAACATTTAATGGAGACTATTTTAGGCGATATTAGCTTAATCATTCAGAACAATCCTTGGTTAGCTCCTTTAGCAGTTTTTTTAGGGGGAGCACTTACGGCCTCTAACCCTTGCGTTTTGGCCATGATCCCTTTGATGATGGCCTTCGTGGGGGCATATCAAGAAACAAGCAATGCACGCAAGGCCTTCACCTTTTCTTTCTTTTTCGTTATAGGTCTTACGATAACTTTTACTTTACTGGGAATTATAGCGTCCTTGATGGGTCGGCTAATAGGAGATGTTGGTAGATTCTGGCCTTATGTGGTGGCTTTAGTCTGTCTAATCATGGGGCTCCACTTATTAGGGGTTTGGAATTTTGACCTACCCCTGCCTCAAAGCTGGAAGCCCAGTCAAGGCGGTGCCTGGGGAGCTTTTCTTCTTGGTCTTCTTTTTGGGGTTGTCTCTACTCCTTGCGCTACTCCGATTCTGGCTGTGCTGCTCGTTTACATTGCTTCCCAAGGAAATTTAATTTACGGGGGCTTTCTTCTTTTTATGTATGCTTTGGGCCATTGCGTCCTAATCTTAATTGCTGGAACATCTATGGGCTTGACCAAAAGAATCATTGAATCCAGAGGCCTAAATACTGGCCTGGCTTACCTGCGCAAAGGTAGTGGCGTGCTTATTATGCTTATTGGGATTTATTTTATATGGTTGGTAAATTAAAAATTTGAGAGGAGGAAGGAGAATGTCTACCGCCCAAGAAAAGAAACTTTCCGTATTGGATAAATTTTTGACTCTTTGGATATTCATGGCCATGTTTGCCGGGATCGGGATTGGATACTTAGCTCCAACAGTTACGAAATTTATTGCCAGTTTGCAAATAGGAACGACCTCAATCCCTATAGCCATAGGCCTTATTTTAATGATGTATCCACCGTTGGCGAAAGTGAAATATGAAGAAATGGACAAAGTTTTTCGCCATAAGAAGCTTTTAGCAATTTCTTTGATCCAGAATTGGATCATAGGTCCTTTAGTCATGTTTGTCTTGGCTATCATTTTCTTGCGCAATTATCCAGAATACATGATCGGTGTAATTTTAGTGGGATTAGCGCGGTGCATTGCCATGGTGATCGTCTGGAATGAACTTGCGGAAGGCGATCGTGAATTAGCAGTTGGCTTAGTTGCTTTTAATGCTGTTTTCCAAGTTTTGTTCTATGCCGTTTATATTTACATTTTTATAACCCTCTTTTTAAATTGGCTGGGGCTGGTAAAAGGACTGGAGGTAAGGATCTCCATTGTGGATGCGGCCATAACCGTTTTCATCTATCTGGGAATTCCCTTCCTGGGAGGCATTATAACTCGCTTCAGCCTCATTAAAACAAAAGGCAAGAAATGGTTTGAGAGTGTTTTTATTCCTAAAATAAGTCCCATTACTTTAATCGCGCTTCTTTTTACCATCGTGGTCATGTTTTCCCTTAAAGGGGAGGTCATCATTGAATTGCCTCTTGATGTAGTAAGGGTGGCCATTCCTTTGGGTATCTATTTCTTTTTTATGTGGTTTATAACTTTCTACATAGGGAAGAAAATCGGGGCTAATTATGCCCAAACGACTACGATTTCCTTCACCGCAGCCAGCAATGATTTTGAATTGGCTATAGCTGTGGCCGTAGCCATATTTGGCATTGCCTCTAACCAAGCCTTTGCCACGGTTATTGGTCCGCTCTTGGAAGTGCCCGTACTCATCAGTCTGGTTAATGTAGCATTAGCCTTTAGAAGAAAGTATTTCCCTTACGCAGTGGAAACACCCGAGGGAGTTTGCTATTTATCATGTCCAGCTAACCCAGACGGCAAAAATTCCAAATAATTTATTACTTCGGAGCGATTAAATATTTATACTTATTCCCCTCACCCTCCCCTCTCCCCACGCATGGGGAGAGGGGAGGGTCGGAATCGACTCGTACCGAGGTGAGGGGTTAAGAACAACAGATGTCATTTATTTAAT
>JBNAWB010000063.1:1800-17281 GCA_049699975.1 Thermodesulfobacteriota bacterium | reverse complement strand
CCTCTCCCCCTCCCGCCTGAATTAAGCTGAAATTTAAAAAGTGATCAACGGTCAGGGACACTATCTGCCCTTCAATCCCTTTTTCAATTCCCGCATAAATCAGCCCTGAATTAAAAAGGTAATAAATGGTCAATGAGAGAATTTAAGACTTGGGTAAAAAATAAAATCCCCAATATTTTTTAGAAAAATGACGCTGAATAAGCCCAAGTAGGCTCCAGCCACTACATCGCTCAAAAAGTGGGCGGTGATGATTACGCGGCTGGCCGCTATCAAGGTGGCCAAAAAGACGAAGAAAGGCCAGTATCTTCTCCAAAAAATAATCAAGACCATGGCTAAGGCAAAAGCAGTAGTAGTATGCCCGGAAGGAAAAGATAAAGCATTAGATTTTATTTGAAAAAACTCAAATCCGTAAGCGCCTTGGGTAAATAACATTTCTGGCCGATATCTGCCGGCTAAAAAGCGGAATATGTTGACGATTATTCCTGATCCGGCAATAGCTACGAAGAGAAAAAGAATCCGCCGGGCAAGAAAAATATTTTTATACACATATCGAAATAACAAGAAGCAAAAAAGAGATGCTCCTAAATACCAAGTAGATTGACCCAATTCCGTTACCATCCCGAAAAAAGACCTTACCCCAGGATGCAGATGACGACAATAATTGGCTAAGGGAATATCAATATAAAAATAGCTTAAAACAATGAAGCATGAGCCGCAGACCAAAAGAATCGGCGTCATTAAAAGGGACTTATTCATTTTTCATTCCTTGGTAATTTTGACACCATACCAAATCGACCTTATTTACTTTTCCCCCATTGAGCGTGATTTCCATGCTATAGATAGGGATTACTTGGGTACATTTAAACTTCTGCCCCATATCCACTTTTTCAAAATAAGTCTGCACAAATAAAAGATCATAGCCATAAGGCTCTTTCTTTTGCCAAATATCGAACTGATCCCGGCGGTTATCGATTACGAAAACTTCATTTCCATAAGGCAATGAATAATACATCACCCTACTGCCCATTGTCCAATTGGTAACTGCCAGAGCTTTAGGCGACCGCGGGTTTTCTTTTAGCCATCGATTAGCCTCTTGGCAAATACGGTCCCACCCATAAATATCTTGGAAAGGAGATCGAAAATCAGGAAAACGGAAAAATTTCCCTGCCAATTCGGCATAGAAGAAAATAGTCAAAGCGAAACTGGCCATTAGACAAATTTTTAAAATTTTTTTCTGCCGCTCATTTTCTCCTCGTCCCAAATAATAAACACCTAAGGGGATAAAAAGAAGATAGAAAAGACAATTCCAGTGGGGCAGTATCACATCAAAGAAAGAAAAGAAACTAAAGAAAATCAAACTGCTAGCCCCTAACAGAAAGGCCAGAGAGATCCGCTCATTGGCCGCCGACCAACTTTTAATAAATCCATAGCAGGCTACTCCAAAAAGAAATGGGCTATAGCTCAAAAATTGGCCTAAAAGAGAAAAGAGAAAATTCTTCAGCATATGCGCCGAAAAAGAAGTGAGGTGTTGCCCTTGGTAGCGAAAAGAAATCCAGTCATTCTGCACGTTCCAGATGAGCACAGGAGCAAGGCTTAGTCCAGCAATGAGGGCGGTGAGGAAGATGTCCTTAGAAAATAATAAAGCCCACCTCCTCCGGCTTAAGAAAAAAAGAAAAAGGACCGGAAGAAACAAGATAGCGGTATATTTGGCTAAGCCGCTGGCTCCTAAAATAAGGCCCAAATATAAAAAATGCTGGCGCTGCCCTTGGGCCGCAATTTTAAGCACAATTTCCAGGAATAAAAAGGCTAAGGGAAGCAGAAGAGAGTCGGGAAGAAGCATCAAGCCCAAAGCATTAAAAAGAAATGAACTATTCAAAGCAAAGACTGCGGTTAAGGATAAAGTTGCGGATCTGGAGATATACCACAAAAAACGATAGGCTAAATAGGAAGTGCCGGCGAAGATGAGGACCGCGGGTAGTCTGGCCAAAAACTCATTTGTTCCCAAAGTATAAAAGATTAGGCTGTGCACCCAGCCGACCAGCGGCGGATGGTCCACATAGCTTAGATCTAAAAATTTAGCGTACAAAATATAATGAGCTTCATCCACTCCCAAGCCGAAAAAAGGAGCCACCCCTAAGCGGAGAGCAGAAAAAGAGAGGATGATGAGCGCCATGAAAATCTTGGGTTTGGTCTGCAGAGAAATGTTGAGGAACTCTTTCCAGTTTTCCGGGCTTAATCTCGGGAAAAAAGAAAGAAAATTTTTATTTAAAAAAAATTGCGGAATGGTATGCCTATTAGGCGAATTCAAATTTGCGCCAGATTATGCAAAAAATTTTTTAACCTTTTTAAATCATCGGGGGAGACTTCTATAAATTTCAAGCCGCAACGATATTCATTACCTTCCTCTAAACAGAAATCTATCCAAACTACCTCCCCGATTACTTCCATGGCAGTTAGGTTAGGTTCAGCGGGGAAGAATATTTTTACGCGCAATTGCTGCCCGAGATCCAGTTTTTCGGGCAAATAAATCATTATCCCTCCCTCGCTTATATTGCTGACCCGCGCCTGCCTCTTTTCAGGGGAGGGCAGGCGATAATATTCAATGGGCAGGTCAATAGAAAAGCGCGGGTATCTCCTTCGTTCAAAGTTGACTAAGCCATAACTCGCCTTCTCTGAAGTGGGCAAACTTTGGCCATCCTTTTCTCCATTCTCTCCCATTTTTCATCTCCTTGGCCATTGGCGCACCGGAATATGGGCCTCCAGAAGCATTTCTTGCGCCAGCGGATCAGCGTAACCACTCTCAAAAATGATCTCCTTGATCCCCGCGTTAATGATCATTTTAGTACAAATAATGCAAGGAAGATTAGTGCAGTAAAGAATAGCTCCGTTGATGCGGATACCATGATAAGCAGCTTGAATAATTGCATTTTGTTCCGCGTGCAATCCCCGACAAAGTTCATGACGTTCGCCCGAAGGTATCTGGTTTTTTTCGCGCAGGCAGCCAATCTCTAAGCAATGGGCTAATCCGGAAGGGGCCCCATTATAGCCCGTAGCCAATATCCTTTTCTCCATCACCAAAATGGCTCCTACTTGGCGCCGGAGACATGTTGATCTTTTAGCTACTAAGCGGGTGATCTCCATAAAATAATCTTCCCAAGTAGGACGACTGGCCATAAACTTATTTAATACCTCATCATGATGGCCGCTTAGAGGGGTAATTTTTGTTTCTTATTTTTTGGTCGAGAGAATTTATTTTGGCTATCCTTCTTTGATGATGCCCGCCCTGGAACTCGGTATCTAACCAAACTTGCAAAATCTCTTTCGCCAATCCTTTCCCCAAGAGACGTCCGCCTAAGACCAAAAGGTTAGCATCATTATGCTCTCTACTTAAGCGCGCCGTATACAGATCATGGCAGAGGGCTGCTCTTACCCCGGGAAAGCGGTTGGCCACAATAGACATACCAATTCCTGTGCCGCAAATTAAGATGCCGCAGTCAAATTCTTGGCGAGAAATTTTCTCAGCCACTGCTTGGCCTATATCTGGATAATCAGCCGGAGTTTCGTCGGCCACACCCCAATCAACTACCTCAATTTCTCGGGCGCGTAAAACAGTTAACAAATATTCTTTAAGTTCAAACCCGGCATGATCACTGCCAATTATCAGCTTCATTTTTAAGGCTCAAACTTCTTGAAGACCAAGACCGCATTAGTACCCCCGAAGCCAAAAGAATTCGATAGGGCTACGCGGACCTCAGCCTTCCTGGCTACATTCGGGACATAATCTAAATCACAATCAGGATCAGGATTTTCATAATTTATGGTAGGGGGGATTATCCCATGATAGATAGTCAAAATAGTGAAAATTGCTTCTATTCCTCCAGCTCCCCCTAAAAGATGACCAGTCATCGACTTGGTGGAGCTTATCGCTAATTTATAGGCATGTTCTTTGAAGACAGTTTTAATGGCCATGGTTTCGTAGATATCATTATAGTAGGTAGAAGTGCCGTGGGCATTGATATAATCTACTTCTGTGGGCTCCATCCCCGCGCTCCTTAAAGCCATGGCCATACAGCGGGCGGCTCCCTCACCGTCCGGCGCAGGAGCCGTTATGTGGTAGGCATCACCGTTAAGTCCATAACCCACAATTTCCGCATAGATCTTTGCTCCCCGATCTAAAGCATGCTGCAGTTCTTCTAAGATAATGATCCCACAACCCTCACCAATGACAAACCCGTCTCGGTCTCGGTCAAAGGGGCGGGAGGCCTTTTCGGGCTCATGATTGCGGGTCGAGAGGGCCTTCATGGCGTTAAACCCACTTACCGCCAGCGGCGTTATCGTGGCTTCCACGCCTCCGGTAATTATCGCATCGGCGTCTCCTCTTTGGATCATTCGCCAAGAGTCCCCAATATTATGGTTACCCGTAGCGCAGGCGGTAACTACAGATGTATTAGGCCCCTTGGCTCCAAACCGCATGGAAATCATGCCCGGGGCCTCATTAACAATTAAAGAAGGTATAAAAAAGGGAGAAATCCGGGAGGGCCCTTTTTCCAAAAGTACTTTATGGAAGGCTTCGATGGTCGTCAGTCCCCCCAGTCCTGCGCCCACCACAACGCCTACGCGATCCGCATTGGCTGGGGTTATTTTTAACTGCGCATCTTCCATGGCCATGAGGGCGGAGGCCATGGCATATTGGATAAAAATATCCATGCGCTTTAATTCTTTTTTCTCAATGAAATTCTCCGGGACAAAATCTTTTACTTCCGCCGCAATCTGGGTTTCAAACCCCGTCGGATCAAACTTAGTAATCCTGGCTACACCTGATTTCCCTTGAATAAGCGCTTGCCACGTTTTATCTACACCAGTCCCCAATGGTGAGACCATGCCTAAGCCCGTAACCACCACCCTCCGCTTTAGCATAAAACTCCTCCGCCTGCCAAATCGTCATCCTGCCTAAATATAACCAATACCATCCGTTAAACCTCTTCTATCTTGGCCAACATTGTCCTTTCCGTTTATATCCGTTCATTTATATAATTAATTACATCCTGCACAGTTTGAATCTTTTCCGCATCTTCGTCAGAAATTTCCAGGCCGAATTCTTCTTCCATAGCCATGATTAACTCTACTAAGTCTAAAGAATCGGCGCCAAGATCATCAACGAAGGAAGCTTCGGGAGTTACTTCTTCTTCACTTACTCCTAACTGCTCGACGATGATCTCGATCACCCTGCGCTCCACTGATTTTTCCACTTTTCCACCTCCTTATGAAGTCTTTCTCCTTTTTAAGTATTGCCATTAAGATGATTTTTTTAACCTTTTTTCAGCTTATATGTCAATAGAGAAAATATCTGACCGTCGATCAGTTTTAATTTTTCTCACCAGCAGGGGACAGGCGGGAGGGGGAGAGGCGAAATTAAAATCGGCCGGGAATTGCTTATTTCCTTCTTACCCACCTTTTCTCCGCCATGAACGGCGGGGATAAACTTGTCTGGAAAACAAAAACCTGAATAATGCTCAGTATTTTTAAATAGAGATTTTTATTCCCCGCCCGGACCAATGAAAGAACCAGTGCCTCATTTTAATGAGCCTCTCTCCCTCCCGCCTGAAGTAGGTACAAATTTCAAAAGTAAAGGGGACGGTTCTCTTTATTTTTTTTAATCCTTCTCCCGAAAGGAATCTTTCTCTTTTTAAATAACCAGAACCGTCCCCTTTATATTACTTACCCTCTATTAACGGATTTATGAAATCAAATGGACTACGGCACATTTTACAAGACATTTTTTATAGCCCAAAGGTGTAGAGGTTTCATACTGCAATCATTAATGTCTTTTCATGACACAAAGCTTCATCTTCCTCCGGACTCATATATCCAAGCCCAGAATGAACGTAAAACTTGTTATAATCAACTTCTCGGAATCGAGTCGTGGCCGACCTTCATACTTTAAAGCGCCTGCTCTCTATCACTAATTATTTATATCAGTTTAATATGACCGAAAGTTTTATTTGTCTGGCCTTTTAATATGACTATTTATTTTATGTTGATTGTAAATATCAAAAATATCCGCACAAAATTTTATCATCTTTTCATCGTTATTTAATAATGCTTGTTTATACATTTTAATAAAATATCGTTTGCCCGCTTCAGTCTGAGAATAATTCTTTTTAATCAGATTATGCTCCATACATAAGGTTTGTCCATTTTCAAGAGAATTATCTCCGCCTTTATCCTTTGGCTTAATATGGTCAGCACATATTTCTACTCCATCTTCCTTGCCTCTTCCGCAAACAACACATCTATAATTGTCACGTCTAAATATTTCTTCTTTAATTTCTGGAGGAAAATCTGGCAACTGAGCTTCATTTAATTGCTCAGGATCATAGCGATAAACACCTTTTTTCACCTTAATCAATTTTCCTTCTTGATGTAACTTTCTAATAGCCCGCCATGGATCTCTCGGAGGCTCAGGATTTTCTTTCAGATACTCTTCTGTAACCCAATCGACCACAGGCCCATGTTTTAAATCTTCCTTGGGATGCATTTGAAAATATTCCATGATTAACTTACTGATGCTTTTCCTCATTATCTGCCTCCGAGAGAAATATTAAGCTTGAGCTGGTTTATATTTCCCTCATTAATAAGGCGCTTTTTGGCAAGTTCACAATATTTTTTATCGATATCAATGCCAATCCCTTTCCTGCCTGTTTGTAAACAGGCGAGTAAGGTTGAACCACTTCCCACAAATGGGTCAAGAACAGTATCATCCGTAAATGTAAATAATTTTATACATCTTCTGGGTAATTCAACAGGAAAAGGAGCTGGATGTCCTACTCTCTTTTTACTTTCCCCCATAAAATTCCAAACGCCATTTGTCCATTCCATAAATTCCTTCCTCGTTATATCTGATTTGCCGCTTCCACTTGTCTTTTTCCAACTTTTTTTATAGAGAATGACAATTGTTTCCACTGGTGCAATTACATAAGGCGCAGTAGCGGAAAGCCAAGAACCCCATGCGGTTCTCCTCGAAATGTTCTGCTCATTCCATATAATTGTAGAGTGATATTTGAAACCCACTTCTTTGGCTATATTCGTAATGTCAGCATACACACTTTGCTGCCCCCCTTTATTTTTATCTAATGGAATATTTAAACATAAACGCCCATCGTCTTTTAGGACTTTGTAGGCTTTTCTAAGCCATTTATCAGTGAATTCAAGATATATATCATAAGGAATTGTGTCATCATAGGAGTTGTATCTAATATCAACATTATAAGGTGGGGAGGTCACGATTAAATCTACTGAATCTTTTTTAATACATTCTGTTTTTAAAAAGTCCGCATTATATATCCAAATTGAATCTTTTTGGAAAAAAAGTTCTTTGTCTTGAAAAGTATCAGAAGTATCCATTGGTAAGGGGACATTATCAATTTCAGAGGCATAGTTCTCTTCTGCCTCTTTTAACAAAAGATTTTTCTTCTTGTATTTGCTCGGATTTTGAGGAGCCTCGATTTTGCGGCATTTTTTTAAATATTCTTCTATACTTTTTTTACTAAACCGTCTTTGACCACCAGGTGTTCTAATTGCTGATATTAATCCCTTTTTTTCCATTCTATAAATAGTGGATATGCTAATGCCTAAATATTTGGCTGTCTCTCGTGTGGTAAAATTTATTTTTTCTCCCATTTTTGCTCTCCAGATAAATTTTTAAAAACTTTACAACACTATTCATCATTTGTCAATTATATGTTTTTGATTGATAATCATTCCTTCCGAACTGTCTTGTGCTAATATTGAAAATCTTTTGCTTGGCCAAGATGGGGACTTCTTATAAGGAAAAGTATCAGGATTAAATATTTCTTCAAAATTTAAGACTCTGTCTAGCCTTCTTTTTATAGTCTTGTGATAAAGGGGACGGTTCTGGTTATTTAAAAAAGAGAAAGATTCCTTTCGGGAGAAGGATTAAAAACAAAATAAAGAGAACCGTCCCCTTTACTTTAATAACTTAAAGGGCTTATTATCTTTGAGCAAATGATTAGTCTATGGCTAGCTCATAAAAGTATTGCTTTAATCCTTAAAAAAGGAAAAGGGCAAAAAAGATTAAGGCCGCTTTCATGGATAACTCAGCCTAAATATCCAAATAATGGCCAATAAGAAGCTCTTTTAAGACAAAATTTTATCATGGTCTTTAGGGGCGAATAACTGCTTTAATAACCTCTCCATTTTCCACGGCACGCAAGGCTTGGTTCGTTTCTGCTAAAGAGAAGAAAGTGATCATTTCTTCTAAGGGGAAGAAACGTTTAAATAAAGGGAGCAATTCAACATATCTAAGATAGTGAGGTTCCACAAAAGCCCAACTTCCGAAAATTTTCATCTGCTTTTGGGTAATGATACTGGGGTTGAGCATAATGGGGCCCCTATCAGTATAATGACCCAAAACAAGATATTTACCATCTCGCCGAACCATCTTCCACCCTTCTTGAACAGCCTCTGGGAAGCCGGCACATTCTAAAACAACATCTGCCCCCCGTTTCCCCTCTGTTTGTTCGATCACCATTTTCACTCTTTCTTCAGGTGCCGTTACCTCAAAAATGTTTAAAGACCAATCGGCTAATTTTCTTCTCTCGATAAAATCTATACGCGAAGCCGGGCCGCCGAGAAGAAGAATTTTTTTTGCTCCAGAGATTCGGGCGATCAAGGCCGCCGCAATTCCTACGGGACCAGCCCCTTGAATTACTACCACATCTCCGGCGGTAATTTTAGTTTGATAAAGCACTCCGTTAACAGCTGTAGGGCCAGCGCACCCTAAGGAAATAGCTTCTTCTGGAGTTAGATGGGAGGGGATTTTTATTAAACCAGTGCCAGGGAAAAGGTACAAAAATTCGCCATAGCCGCCGCAAAAATGAGGGGGATCGTTAGAACTTCGGCTAACACCATAAACAAATCTTTTTTCGCATAAGTTGCGTTGAGCCAGAACACGGCAAAAATAACATTGCCCACAGGGAATGCTGGACATAATTAAAACAAGGTCTCCTTCCTGAAGGGGATTTCCATATAGATCTTTAATTTCCATTCCGCCAATTTTCTCAATAACTCCTACGGTCTCATGGCCAAGTATATTGGGTAGGGGGATGGGGTAATGGCCATGTTGAAGATGCACATCACTTCCGCAGACTCCTGCTAAAAGAACTCGAGCAATGGCCGCGCCTGGCTCAGGATCCAGAAGCGGATAGCTCTGGACCACTAAAGGATTATTAAAACTTTTTAAAATACTAGCTTGAGCGGTTCTCTTCATACATGCTCCTTTTTTAATTTACTTTGGCTTTTCCATTTATGCTTACTTCCGCATTAAGCTGGGGAGAAATGTGCTCAGAGAAGGTACAAAAATGAAAAGCGGGAGAAGGGCTATCATCAACAATAGAAAAGGCAAAGCACCCCGGACAACGTTGGGAATAGTTTCATTAAAAACGCCGCTGACTGTGTAGAGACTGATTCCAAAAGGAGGAGTCACTTGAGCAATCTGCATACAGATTATACAAAGCACATTAAAATGGATGAGGTTAATTCCAAAATGTTTCAAAACTGGAAGGACTACAGGAATAGTCAAATACATAATTGGCAAAGGATCTAAAAACATTCCAAAAATCAACCAGATTAAGACAATCAAAATCATAACCCCATGGGCACTCATTCCATAGCTGACCACAGTATTAGTAATGCCTTGGGGAATGCCAGCAAAAGTCAAAGGTCCGGCAAACAAGATCACTGAGGCCACAATAACAAAAATCATGCTGGTTGCCGATACTGCAGCTCGGACTGCCATTTTAAAATTTGCCCAAGTTAACTCTCGATAAACAAAAGCAGCCAGGAAAAATGAATAACCACATGATATGGCAGCAGCTTCAGTGGGAGTAAAAATCCCAGTATAAATTCCACCCAAAATCAAAATCGGCATTAAGATAGCAGGTAATCCCTTGAATAAAGCTTTCTGGCGCACTTCCTTTGGGGCTGGAGGGCGCAAGCGAAACTTGTGTTTCACAGCAATATAAGCGGAAAGGGAGGCCATCGCCACACCTATGATTAGCCCTGGGATAATACCCGAAATAAACAAAACGGCTACATTCTCCTGAACCATGGCTCCATAAAGAATCATATAAATGCTAGGCGGAATTAATTGCCCAAGGGTGGCCGAATTAGCCATTAAACCCGTGCAGAATTTTTTGGGATAACCCGCTCCGATCATGGGTGGAATGGCGATGGTTCCAATCGCTACTATGGTAGCAGTGGTCGAACCAGTTATAGCCGCGTAAACCATGCAACTCAAAACAGTAGCGAAGGGCATCCCTCCTGGAATATGGCCAACGTAGCTATCAATAGCCTCAAAAATATAGCGAGAAGGGCCACAATAAGCCATAATATTTCCACCCAACAAGAAGAAGGGAACAGCCAAAAGAACAAAGCTATCTAAACTACTAAATAGCAGAAGAGGAACAGTGGTGGGAGGAAGTTTTTGCAAAAAAATTGTTAAGAAAGTCCCACTGCTGACCATAGTCAGCCATATGGGAATTCCCAATGCCATGAGGCCAATAAATATTAAGATCCCTATAATTAGCATTTCCCGTTTTAACTCCCAGTCTTTCTAACTCCGGAAAATATTAAGCTGCCTATGCGAAGAATTTCCAAGAAAGCATAAATTGTAATAAAAATCATCCCAATAGGAACAAGGGCATAAGCGGGCCATAAAGGAAATAACAAAGAAAGGGTTCTCAATTCAGATGCTTTAGCATTATTGACTAATTCAAACCCCCAGAGAATGATAGGCAATCCTAAAGATACTGTTAATAGGGCAACTATAAAGGAATGGATCAACTGAACTCTCCCTTTAAAACGGTCAGAAATGAGATTAAAATATATATGTTCTTTCTTCCTGATCATTGTCCCGGCCCATAAATAGACGATTAAGATCATGCTATATCGGCATAATTCCTCATTCCATTCGAAAGAAATTCCGAAAATGTACCTGAGAAAAACCCCGATGAAAGTTAACAAAGTGCTAAAGATTAAAGCGAATCCGGTGATAACGAAAAGGAACCGATCAAGGCTCTCGGCAACTTTACCCAGGAAACGGGAAACTTCCATCTTTATTCTCCTAATTTCTAAGCAGTCTATTAGATTTCAGAAAGCAAAATTTTTAATTCTTGAAATGAATAATTCCCCCACCCACTTAAAAATTTAATAAGATCTGAAACCATTTTAAAGCGCAAAAACATGTGTTCGGCGCTGCAATACAGGGATCTTGCTTTTTTGAATAGTCAATTTTCCATGTTTCTGAAGGGGGGGTAACCTTATGGAATAGCTATTTTTATTTAATAGGTCTGAGTCTTAATACTTCATCCACCATGATTTGGCCATCATTTCCCACAGCCTTAACAAATTTCTCAATAGCTTTAGGTCGTATCGCTTTAGTCCACCGTTCTATCTCCGCCTCGGATAAAGAAGAGACTTTGACATTGTAAGGAGGTTTTTGAATCTCCGCTACGTAACTTTTCTCACGTTCAGCTACTTCTTTAAAAGCAAAGTCCATAAGTTCCGGCATTACTTTTTTTTCAATTATCTGTTGGATCTCCGGTGGTAATTTTTCCCACCATTTTAAATTGACCAGAAAGGGCAAGCTATAACTGCAATAAAAGGGCAAAGTTAAATATTTTGTATGCCACCGGGCATCATGATAATGAACAATGGTAGTTACTAAGCCATCTACCACTCCTTGATTCAAAGCTACCGGAACTTCTGCTCCGGGGATAGTCATAGCTGAAGCTCCTACTTCTCCTATGTAAAGAGGCCCCATCATTCCTCCCGGATGCCGAATCTTCAGACCTTTCATATCTTCCAGTTTTTCTACTGGACGGCGATTGTTGCCCACCACAAAAAACCCAAAAAGGGTCGGTACCGTGCCTAATCTTTTAATCCCTTTTTTAGCCTGCCTTTGGGCAAGAATTCCCTCTACCTTGGGGCTATTCATGGCCGCGCGCACATGCTCTCCATTCCCAGGAGCCACTTTAAATAAAAAGGGGATATTCCAAATTGCTTCTGCCGGGTCTATGGCTTCGGTAACTCCCCCAATGCTGTAACAGGCTTCCACTGTCCCCGCTAGCAGCATAGGAATTTCTTTATCGATAGGAAAAAGAGAAGCAGCCGGATATATCGTCACTTTTACTTGGTCTTTAGTATAATCTTCAACCTTGGTTTTGAAAAAAATCATGTTCCGGCCATGCTGCGTGTGATCAGGATAAGCATGGGCAATCCTCATTTCAATAGTAGCGGCGTTACCCAGATAGGCGAATAATAAAACTGAAAAGAAAATGGCCAAAACAAATGCTAATTTTTTAAATCTTATTTTCTTCATTTTTCCCCTCCTCATTTGATTTGAAATTATATAGATAAACTTACCGCTAAAGCCAAATCAATTAAAAAATAACACCCTCTGCACAACCAACTTACTTTAATGAGAATCAAAGGTTAATAATTTACTTTCTCCTTAAAAATTTCATTTCTGAAAAATTTTTCGAATTTAACAAAAAATTTTAAGGTTTTGCCTAAATTAAGTCAAGAATTTTAAAAGTCTTCCCTCTCTAACTCCCCGCAGCGGAACCTGCGGTCATTATTGATTCAATCAACCTGCAGGCGCAGTTAATTTTTCTTCAAATCTTTCTATTTTACTATCCCTTTCCAATTTAACTGTTCCACTACTTCCGGAGAATACCCTAATTCGAAAAGAATTTCCTTTGTATGTTGTCCTAAAAGAGGAGGAGGGCTCTTTATTCTTAAGGGAGTTTCGCTAAGCTCAATTGGCGTCCTCAAAATTTTAAATTTGCCGGCAACGGGATGGTCTAACTCGGTAACCATTTCATCGTGCCCAACTTGCGGATCTTGGAAAACTTCTTCGAGATTATAGACAGGAGCAACCATTATTCCTTTCTTGGATAAGCAATCAACCCATTCTTGCTGCGTTTTCTCTGCAAATATTTTTTCCAAAATTTCATTTAAGAGGGGCAAATTTTTTAGTCTGTCGGAATTAGTCTTAAATCTTTCATCCTCGGCCAGATCCATAAGCCCCAATCCCTGACAAAAATTTTGCCAGTGCTTTTCGCTATGAACGATGACCATTTTATGGGCACCATCTTTTGTCTGAAAAGTATTGCAGGGAGCAATTTGATAATGCTGATTTCCTAAAAGGGGCAGTGTTTTCTTCCTAATGAAATAATACTGCTCTCTGGGAATCAAAGAAAAAATGATCCCATCCAGCATGGAAATTTCTATTTTTTGTCCTCTCCCAGTTTTCTCTCGGACGTATAACGCTCCCAAAATGCCTATGGTTGCCAAAAGAGAAGCAATGAAATCTGAAATAGGGGCGCCCACCTTTAATGGACCAACTTGGGAATCGCCAGTAATCCCCATGATCCCCCCTAAGGCCTGAATAATAGGATCCATAGCTGGCCGGTCTTTATATGGCCCATTTTGGCCAAAACCAGATATAGAACAATAAATAAGATTGGGGTTAAGCTGGGACAATGTTGCATAATCTACACCCAATTTTTCTGCCGTCCCCGGCCTAAAATTCTCTAAAACAAGGTCTGCTTTTTTGACCAATTGATAAAATATTTCCTTACCCTCCCCTTGTTTAAGATCAATTACTATGCTCCGTTTATTGCGGTTGAGGCTCAAAAAGTAATCCGACTGTTCATGGAGAAAAGTATCTCCCATATGCCTGGATACGTCCCCTTCAGGGGGTTCAACTTTGATTATCTTTGCTCCCATATCTCCCAGGATCATAGAGCATAGAGGTCCGGCCATAATCTGAGATAGATCCAAAACCAGTAATTCTTCTAAAATTTCCATAAAGGTTTTTCCACCACAGCCAGAAATGGGCTTGTTTTTAAACCCCAATTTTAAATATGGCCAAACTCTGCTTTACCTTTGCTTAATTTGTAAATTTCAAAAAATAGAAAGGAGGCGCATAAAACCATCCCTAAGTGATTTATTTGCCCATTTGGATAAAAAAGAGTTAGCCCACCACAGGCGACATATATGGTTCTTTTAATTATAGATTTTACCCCGCTATAAGCAAGGTTAATCCCCAAACATATTGCCGCCATTCCTATTCCAATAATAAAAAAGGCAGGAAGCGTATTTTTGCCATGCAAAATAATTGCTTCCTGAGCAAAAAAAGTCAAAGGAATAATAAACAAAGGTAAGCCTATTTTTAGAGAATACCAGCATATCTTAAGGAAACTTTCTTTGGCTATTCCTGAGGCGACAGCGCAGCAAGGAGCAACTGGGGGTGTGATCAAGCCCAACATGGCAAAATAAAAAACAGAAAAATGGGTAATTAATGGGGGAACACCCATATTTGCCAGAACGGGGGCCACAAGAGTTACAGTCAAAATATAGGCAGCCACTGTACTCACGGCCATTCCAAATAAGATGCACAATCCAGAGGCTAATAAGATTAAAAATACTTTATTGCCTCCCGCTATCTCTACGATGGCAAAAGAAAGTTTTTGGGCAAGTCCAGTTTGAACTAAGACAGCTACAATAATCCCGATGCAAGCCATCATGGTAGTAATAGAGACTGTTGTTTCCGCCCCCTCTTTTGCTCCTTTAAGGAAATTGGAGACAAATCGCTGCCACAATTCTTTCTTTTTCGGAAGAGCGATAATTTGGCAGATAATCCAAGTAATCAAGAAAGCAACAATCATCGCCAATCCGGCAATCATCACATCTACCCAAAAGACACTCATTACCGTTACCAGCACTAAAATTGCTACCACTAATGGTACTCCTTCGAGCTTTTCCCCTTTGGACATTTTGAAAATTTTTACTTCTTCGTCAGCTAATCCAACGCGAATTTCTAAAAATTGCCGCGAATAAATGTAAACCGCTAGAGCAACAGTAGCATAAAAAATAAAAGCGGGCAAAAATCCTACAACTACAATTTGCCAGTAGTATTTGCCCAAATAGCTAGCCATAACGAATGCTGCTGCCCCCATTATGGGAGGCATAACTTGTCCTCCCGACGAAGCAACTGACTCGATGCTGCCAGCAATGGCAGGAGGCATTCGGTAACGTTTCATGAGGGGTATAGTAAAAGAACCGGTCCCAGCTACATTAGCCGCTCCACTTCCTGAGAACATTCCGAAAATCATGCTGGAGATAACTGCTACTTGAGGAACTCCATACTTAAACTTTTTAAAAATATTATAAGAAATCTTAAGGACATATTCCAAAATTCCGAAACCAGAAGCAAAGCCAGCAAAGATGGTGAAAATGGCGATCCAGGTAATACCAATTTGCGGAAGAGTCCCCAAAACGCCGTCACCAGAGTTAAATTCGGTAGCTGAGATGGCAATAATTCTTTCTATGGATATGCCCTTGTGATAAAGGAATCCTGGAAAATATTGACCGAAATAGGCATAAATCAAGGCCA
>JBNAWB010000063.1:0-1790 GCA_049699975.1 Thermodesulfobacteriota bacterium | reverse complement strand
TTGGTATGCTTCCGCCATAATCAGCCCAAGTCAAGAAGAAGGCGAGAATAATGAGACCGAGACTAAAGAAGTAATCAGCCCGAGAATAATCCCCCAGCCTTTCATAGAGCAAGGAATTATATTGCGAACGAAAATAAATAGCGGTAGCGGCCATGAGCAAACAAACCAAGATCAGAAGGATTTTATATTGTTTTTGAGGGGACCTTCGCCATATTTTTCCTTCTGGGTTTAATATAGTCAGAGAGTAAGTAAACGGAAGATAAAGTAGAATTAATTCTTCGCGAGGCTCAAACATTAATATGGCGAAGGCCAGAATTCCCAGGACATATACAACTGCTAATGTAAGGTAAATAATTTTTGCCTCCAAAAATTTTATTATTTTTTTTCAGATAAACCCTTCTTCCCCAAGATCTTCTCCTTCCCTTAATTCTGATTATCTATTCTTCTCCTACAATCCACTCCTTCTGCCATAATCCCTTCTCCTTTAGATACTTAGCGACTCCCGGGTGCACTGGAATATTGGGAATGCTCCCTATAGCCCTTACCTGCATTCCTAAGGGATCGCGGGCATAATCTATCATCATGGCATGAATCTTCTCTATTTCTTTGGCATTTTCAATTAATATCTTGAATAACTTATAGCCGTGGGCAAGCGAAAGATTCCTGCCAATGTGAAAACCATAATGATCAGCAATCGTAAAAGCTTGAGCCACACCCACGTCTTGAGAAAATACTTTTTTTGTCTCCATCGAGGCAGTTATATATCCTGGAACTTTCTTGACTATTTTTTGATCTTCAGGCGTGGGGTTAACCACTTTTATTTTGCAGCGGGAATCAACTTCGGCCATCCAAGGAATTAATACGTCCCCATTGGCGTAACCAACTACTGCGTCAATTGTCCCCATATTTAAAGCATCGGGAATGGCTGTAAAAGCTAAATCTACTACTTTTATTTTGTCCCAAATACCCATGGCGCTGAAAGCTGCTTTAGGCACTTCAAAAATGGAAGCTCCCGGCAGAGGAACGCAAACTTTTTTTCCCACCAAATCCCGCCAATTTTTAATATCTGCTCTGTCACTTTTAGTAATTACAAATTGCTTGGTTAAGTAGGAATACCATGTCTGATATGGCTTAATGGCCTGCGGAGGGTACGGTGATTTTTCATATGGGCCGCGATTCATATACATGTCTAACAAATTCCATGTTCCACTGTAAGCTCCATCCAATTCACCCTTAGCCATCATTCTTTGGGAAGCAATGGAACCACCAGTAGGAACAGCTTCAATGTAAAGTTCTGGTGCTCGATCATTAATTACCTTGGCTACTCCAAAGAGAACAACATAACCAGCACTCCCTGCTTTGGAACTTCCCCAACGGACAGTCTTTCTTTTTGTTTCTTGGGCATCACTCAAAGCCATCATTAATAGAAAAAATGTGGCTATCATTAATAAAATCGCTATGAAAAATAATCTCTTTTTCATTTTTCTTCCCCCTTTCGCTCTTTATGCTTTTAGCCAATTTAAAAATCAAAAATATATTATTTTTCATTATTTGTGGAATTTTTTCTGGCCTGTTCATCTCCTTTTTCCCCTGAAATTTTCTGATTAGAAATTTCCCTCTTGTTTACGGGAATATATTAAATAAATTGGCCACAAAGTCAATATTAATTTAAGACCATCGCATATCCCATAACTTTCCGCTCTTTCTCCGCCAAGAATCTCCGCGCCGATAACCATGATAAAGGGGACGGTTCTGGTTATTTAAAAAAGAGAAAGATTCCTTTCGGGAGA
>JBNAWB010000062.1:11173-17541 GCA_049699975.1 Thermodesulfobacteriota bacterium | reverse complement strand
ACTCGTACCGAGGTGAGGGGTTAAGAATAGCAGATGTCATTTATTTAATGCTCTCCTTAAAAATATCAATTTTTAATATGGTGGTAGAAATAAAATTTTTTGGTTTATGCGAATTTGAGCAGTGGACAAAATAGTTATTATTATACAAATCTCATGGTGTCAAGAAATTTTTGCACTGACCGTGGGAAAAATTAAAGGAACGATTTGTCTGGTTAGTTAATAATATACTAATTTCTTTCCCAGGAACAAGGGATTAATTATAAATGAAGCTACTTTGTAATCCCTCACTGAAGGCTAGGGATATTAAACCAGCGATGTTATGCCGCAATGTCATCACGAGGGAGCAGAGCGACCGTGGCGATCTCGTAATGTATGGAAAATTTGGGACGCAGATGAAGGCAGATGAAAAAAGCAGGGAGCACGGAGCAGGGAGCAAGGAGTGAAATTATTTATCGTCAGGCGCAAGGCGGGAGAGCGGAAGGAAAAAGAGCAATTCTCACAGAGCTCGCAGAGTACACAGAGAAAGGGCTGTAAAATATTTTTATAAAAAAATTATTTTCCTCTGTGTTCTTTGCGGGCTCAGCGAGAAATAAATTTTTGGTTGCGGCTCTGCCGCGCTGAGAAGAATCAAAGCTTACTTCACAGGGCAGGGGAGAGGGTAAAAATAAAAATAAATGGTGAAAAGAATAGATTGAGAAGCTGGGCTTAAAAGAAAAAAATTTTGCATATAAATGAAAAAAGTTTCTTCCATAAGAGGAGGAAACAAAATGCTTCGATCATGAAAGCCCCATCAAATCTAAAAAGAATGATGGGGCTTATTATTTTAAGGATAAAGATTACTTCGTCATCAGCACTTGGAAATCCGTGAAAGAATGGAAAGCCTGGGAAGAGAGCTAAGAGAGAAAGACGAGTCAAAAAAGGAATGAAGAATTATTGACAGAAAAAATTGCGTACAAGTTTATTATTATGGGTAAATTATGAAATTTGGACCCCCTTTCCTTCTAACAAACGAACTAAAATATAAGTTTCTTTTAAAAATTTTATTTCACAAAAAAGTAAATTTTAATGTTATGAGATAATAGCTGCTACGCGTGCGGGGGAAGCTTCGGCACCTACTATTTTTAATGGAAGAGCAAAAAGCTGCACCTTTTCAACTGTTATTTTGCCGAGGTTACATAAATATTCAATGAGATAAATGCCTTTTCTTAAAATAATATCATGGGTAGGAAGTTCAGCTACCTTGGGATGCCGTTGGGGAATTTCCCTAATAGAAAAGTCCTGTGGAAAATCAAAACCCACTGCTTTTATATTTTTATTAGCAAGCCAAAAAGCAGCTTCTTTTAGCAAATAAGGGGATTCTGTCCAAAATTCCTTGGTGGTGTAATCTCTTTTTTTATCCCAATTTGTTTTTAAAATTACTATATCTCCATCTTCGATATGCTCACCCGCCTTTTTAAGCATTTCTTCAGTAATTGGTTGATTTGGGCCTACGTTTTCAATATTTATTATGCTTGCAGGCCCAATGAGTTGCTCGAGGGGCACATCGTCAATTGTTATCTTCTCAGGAAGTATATGTAAAGGAGTATCAACATGAGTGAAAGCATGCATAGAAATTTTTAAGGCACAGGTCTGGAATTCATCTCCTTGCGTATGGCTTTGGAGGTACTCCAAATTTAAAGGCCAGCGCCAATGACTTTGAATGTTCATGCTTAAGTCAATAATTTTCATTTTTTCACCTCGATCTATCGTCCGACTAAATTAGGTAAGTATAGGACCATGCTTGGCCAAAAAATGCATATTAGAAGAACAATCAATAAGGCAATAATAAAAGGCAGGCTTTCCTGAATTACTTTTTCCACTTTTTCTCCAGAGATTGAAGCTGTAACATATAAAAGGTATCCGATTGGAGGGGTGAGCAAACCGATCATTAAATTTAGGACCGTAATCAAACCGAAATGTACGGGGTGAATCCCTAAAGAATTTACCATGGGTAAGAAAATGGGCACAAAAATAATTAACGCCGCTAATGGATCCATAAACATGCCCACTATTAAGAAGAAAATCATAAGTTCCAACAGAACCACATTTTTGTTCATGGAAATAGAAAGGATTATTTCCCCTATTTTATTGGCAATATTTGATTGAGCAATTATCCAACCGAATAAATAACTTACCCCAACAATTATTAAAATTGATCCGGTTGAAACAACAGATCTCTTAAATATTTCCCACAGATTTTTAACAGTCAATTCTCGGTAAAAAAAGAAACCAATAAGAATACTGTATAAAACGGCCACAGCTCCAGCTTCGGTAGCCGTGAACACACCTAACAAGATACCTCCGACAATGATCACCGGTGATAGGAGGGCTAAAGAAACACGAATGGCTAAATGGAGTATTTCATGAAATGGCAAAAATTTGCCTTTGGGATAGCCGCGGCGGGCAGAGATGAAAAAAGCTACCACCATTAAATATATGCCCATTATCAAACCGGGAAATACACCAGAAAGGAAAAGTTGGCCAACGGATACGTTAGCAATGACGCCATAAAGAATCATGGGAATGCTTGGAGGGATAATTGGACCAATAGTAGCAGCGGCGGCATTGATCGCTGCTGAAAACCCCGGTGGGTATCCCGAACGAACCATAGAAGGAATCATAAAGGAACCGATGGCAGCAGCATCAGCTACTGCTGACCCTGATATGCCGGCATAAATCATATTGGTAACTACATTTACATGAGCAAGTCCTCCGCGAATTCCCCCAACTAAACCTTCGGAAAAACGAACGATCCTCTCGGTCATGCCGGAGCTATTCATGATTTCCCCGGCTAAGAAGAAAAAAGGTATAGCCAGAAGGGCAAAAGAATCGGTTCCACCAACAATATACTGAGGAATCATTTCTAAAGGTAGATGGCGATAAAAAATAAGTATTGTTACCAGAGAAGAACAGCCAATAGATAAAAACAAAGGTAAGCCCAGAACTATGAGCAAGATCATTAATCCCAAAAGAGTTATAACTTCAGGAGTCAAGCTTTCTCCTTTTTTGAAAAAGTTGGCCGAAGTTTTGCCCAAAATCTTTAAGCAAAAAAATTAACATTAACAAGCCGCCAATTACACTGGCTAAATAAGCATATTTAACAGAGACCGGAAAAGTTACGTAGAATTCTTTGGCCATCATATTTACTAAAGATATCCCTTTTGTTACCACAATGACCAAGAGTAAAAGGGCTAAAATATCTGTAAAAAGCTTAATTATTTTGGACCAAGGATGAGGAAGAGAATCCCTGATAAATTCAATCACCATATGCTTTTGGGCTGGGATAGCTAAAGCCGCTCCCAGCCATACAATCCAGATAAAAAGGAAGCGGGTAAATTCTTCGCTCCATACGAAGGGAATTTTTAATACATAGCGAAATAGAACCTGGAGGATGGTAACAAAAGTGGCGATTAAAAGTATTATGCCAGCTATAGATTCTACAGTGCGCTCAATTAGTTTTAGAAAGGCTGCCGGATTTCCCAATTTCATTTGCCAGCCGCAACTATTTTGTTAACTAATTCCCACCCGAATTTGGCCGCATATTCTTCTTGGACAGGCTTGCTCACCAATTTGGCAAATGAATCGCGGTCAAGATCTTTAATAACTTGGAGGCCTTTCTCTTCCATTTCTTTTAATAATTTACCTTCTAAATCTCGATTGAGCTTTCTATGATAGATTGCGGCTTCTTGTAAAGCTTCCAAGAGCACATTTTGATGCGCTGAGGAAAGAGATTGAAATCTTTTTAAATTCATTGAAACCTCTGAAACGGTATAAGCATGCATAGTAATAGACATATACTTTTGGACTTCATAAAATTTTTGTCCATGAATTAAAGTCGTTGGATTCTCTTGACCATCTACGGCGCCTGTTTTCAAAGCCATGTATACTTCTGTAAAAGGCATAGGAGTTGGTATAGCTCCCAATAATTTAAAAGCAGCAATATGGGCCGGATTAGGCGTCACTCTTATTTTTAACCCTTTCATGTCGGCAGCCTCTTTGACAGGACGTTTTGAGTTGGTCAAATTTCGGAAGCCAATTTCCATAAATCCCAAGCCTTTTATATTATGCTTTTCTAATCGGGAAAGTATTTCTTTGCCAATCGGACCATCAAAGACTCGGTAGGCATGGGAAAAATCCTTAAAAAGGAAGGGCAAGTCGAGAACATTTAATGATGGCTCGAAGGTAGTGTGAAAAGGATTGCCAGTCATGGCTATATCGATAGAACCCATACGCACACCTTGAAGAATCTGAGCATCATTTCCCAACTGGCCAGCAGGATAAACGACTATTTCGAGTTGACCATTCGTTTTTGCTTTGACCAGTTCGGCAAATTTAAGCACTCCCTGGTGCATCGTATCACTAATGCTCATGGTGTGGGCGAATTTTAACTGTTCGGCATGAACACTAATAACCGAAACTAAAAATATTAAAGTTAGAATCAAGAAAACCTTTTTATTTATTGAAATCATTTTTTCCTCCTAAATAGCATATTTAATTAAACCATATTAAGAGATTTCAATTTAATTTTCAAGACATTTTTCCGTTAATGATTGATTTCCGCGGTCTAAAAAAATTATTTAATACTCTCTTTTTTAACCAGTTGGGCGGATAATTTATCGCTAACCTTCCGGCGTTCTGGAATAGATTTTCGAGGAAATACGCGAAGATTATTGAGCTGTATTTTCCTTAGAAAGGTCATAATAATTTTGAAATTGCTTGACGCTCCGAAAAAGAAATTTTAAATTAAAATATATATCTATTTTTAGAGCAAGGAGGAACCTTAGATGGAAGATTATATGTTAAGTGCTGATATATTGGTGATCGGTGGAGGAAGTGCGGGCTGTATGGCCGCAAACAGGGCTTTGGAGCTGAGGCCTGATTTGAAAGTGATTATTTTTGAAAAGGGAGATATCAAATATAGCGGTTCCATTGCTCGCGGAATGGACGCATTAAATATAGTGGTCATTCCTGATTTTACTACTCCTGAATTATACTTAGAAGCTATTACCTTGAGCTGCGCCGGCATAGTTGATAGTGCTCCAAGCTTAGAAATGGCAAATCGTTCTTTTGCCTTGCTTAAAAAGCTTGAGAGCTGGGGCGTTTATTTCCCGAAAGATAAAAATGGAAATTACCGTACATTGCAATACCATCCGAAGGGACAATTCCTCACGGCGATGGAAGAACCGAATCTTAAAGTTCTCATATCTCAGAAAGCCTTAGAAAAAGGAGCAAAAGCTTTAAACAGAATAATGGGCCTAGAGCTTTTAATGGAAGAGAATAGAGTAGTAGGAGCCGTGGGCATACATGTACGTACAGGAGAACTAATAACCTGTAAAGCGAAGGCTGTAATATTGGCCGCAGGAGGCACTGCGCGTTTTTCACTTCCCAATTCGGGCTACCTTTACGGAACTTTTGATTATCCAGGAAATACGGGCGATGGATATGTCATGGCTTTTAAAGCAGGTGCACGTTTGACCGGAATGGAATATTGTCAGAGGACGATGTTGATAAAGGATGCTAACATTCCTCTATTGGCCATAACTTTGACTAGGGGAGGTAGACTACTTGATATTTACGACGAGATTTTAATGGAAGGCCAATGCCATGACCTGCAAATTATGGAGCAAGCTTTCCAACAAGGGCGGGGGCCGCTTAGAATCAGGTTAAGTCACTTAAGGCCTGAGTTGATAGAGGAAATTGAACACATACTTTTTACTACTGAGAGACCTGTGCAAGAAAGATTTTTTAAAGGTCGCGGCATTAATTTTCGAGAAAGGGATATAGAACTATGGCCGACAGAATGCCAGCTTTGTGGAGGGCATGGGATGGCAGGTATTATGATAAACGAAAAAGCTGAAACTCTTGTGCCTGGTCTCTACGCCGCAGGAGACGTGGCCTGTGTACCTAAACAACATTTGACCGGTGCTTTTGTGTTTGGCGAAATTGCTGCAGAGCAGGCTGTTCAATACATTTCTATGATCAAGAGTCAACCTCGTATCGATCCCCAGCAGATAAAAAGAATTAAGGATGAACGAAATAAACGTTTTAGCAATACCGGCCGCGATATCGATATCCGCGAATGGGAATATAAAGTAAGACGCTTGATAGGTGATTATGTAATTTCCCCCAAAAATGAATATAAACTTTTGCGCTGGTTAGAGTGGGCGGAACGGCTTAAGATAGAAGGGTTAAATCAGGTAGCTGCATCTGATGGCCATGAACTGTCAAAAGCATTTGAAATCGATCATATAATCCAATGTGCTTCCTTTTCTGCCCGAGCCGCTTTGGAGAGAAAAGAAAGCCGATGGGGAATGGCCCATTATCGGTCA
>JBNAWB010000062.1:0-11163 GCA_049699975.1 Thermodesulfobacteriota bacterium | reverse complement strand
GGTCAGATTTTCCCCAGCGCGATGATGAAAAATGGCGCAAACATGTAATCCTTTTTCGGGGAGTAGAAGCAGAAGATATACAACTTAATATTCAACCGGTTCAAAGTTTGACTGCTTAGGAGGTTTTGGCATGATTATAGAGAGCAATATTAAAGTTAATCGCGATTTATGCTATGCCTGCGGAATTTGCGTCGACCGTTGTATTCTTGACAATTTGCGTCTTTCCATTGGTCCTTGCCGAACTTCCTGTCCCATTCATATGAATTGTCAAGGTTATATTCGTCTTCTTGCTCAAGGGAAGGAGAAAGAGGCTGCTGAAGAAATGCGTATTTATACTCCTTTTGCGGCGATTTTGGGAAGAGTCTGTGCTCAGCCGTGTGAAAATGTTTGTGAGCGTGAAAAAGTGGACGGGGCAGTTCATATTCGGGCTATTAAAAGATATTTAAGTGATAATTTTCCAGAGATTTCTTTTCAAATTCCTGCCCTGGGAAAAAAAGAAGGAAAGCAGATAGCAGTTGTAGGTTCGGGTCCAGCAGGCTTGGCCGCAGCTTATGAATTATCTTTATTGGGTCATACGGTTACTGTATTAGAGGCGGAAAATGAACCAGGAGGAGCTTTGCGCCACCTTATTCCCTCTTTTCGATTACCGGTGTCCGTTGTTGATCAAACAATAGCGATGCTCGTTAAAATGGGAATAAATTTTCAGACAGGCCAGAAAGTAGGCCAGGATATAGATTTCACTCAGCTGGAAAATGATTTTGATGGGATAATTTTAGCTATTGGAGCCAATGCGCCATTAAAACCCAACTTTATCTGGGGAAATGCCAAACAAGTTTTCCTTGGGTTGGATTTCTTAAAAAAAGTAAAAAAGAGAGAAAATATATCCTTAGGCAAGTCAGTCATCATCGTTGGTGGCGGTAATACCGCCGTTGATGCAGCTTTAATTTGCAAAAAATTAAAAATTCCTGAAGTTAAACTTGTCTGTTTAGAAGACCGTAAAAACATGCCCGCATTTAGCAGAGAATTACAAGAGGCTGAAGAGGAAGGTGTGATCATTGAAGCTGGGTGGGGACCTAATAAAATATGGAATAATGCAGATGGAAAGGTTAAAATAGATTTTATTCGTTGTTTATCCGTGTTTGATTCTCTGCAAAGGTTTGATCCTCGTTTTGATTCAAGATTCCATTTGACTTTAGAATCTGAGGCTTTAATAATATCAATTGGTCAACAAGTAGATTTCTTTGGAATGCCTGAAGATATATTGGATAAGCAAACTGGCCTAATTGCTGGAAACAGATTGACTCATCAAGCGCTGCAGCACCCCAAAGTTTTTCTGGGCGGTGATGCCTTTTCTGGGTCAAGCTCTGTGGTGCACGCTATGGCCTCGGGAAGGGAAGCCGCTATTTCGCTGGATCGATTCTTGCGTAATGAAACAATGCACTGGGGAAGGGAATTTTGGCAAGGGCCATACGTTAAAGACTATAAAGTTGATCTAAGTAGAATTCATGGCGGACCAAGAGGGAATCTGAAACGAGTACCTGTAGAACAAAGAAAATTCGATTTAGAGACAGAGATTTTATTCTCCCCAGAGGAGGCTCGAAAAGAAGCTGAGCGCTGCTTAAGCTGTGGGCGAGCTGTAGAATGGAATAAAACTTGCTGGTATTGTCTGCCTTGTGAAATAGAGTGCCCAGTTAAAGCTATAGAAGTTAAAATTCCCTATCTTGTCCGCTGAATTTTTTTTGTAAAATTTTAAAGCAATAATATTAAATTTCAGAACAAAATTGAAAGGGAGGTAAGAGATGATTAAAAAATTTGCTATTGGGCTAACAATTGGACTTTGTTTGTTTTGGCAATTTTCTTCGGTGGGGGCGGCCGAGAAGTATCCAACTAAGCCAGTAACTTTCTTGGTGCCCTTTGGAGCTGGAGGTATGACAGATGTAACTGCCCGGCTTTTAGCTGAGAAATTCAAAGCAATCTTGGGCCAACCATTTTTAGTTTTGAATAAACCAGGAGCAAGTGGAACAATAGGGGTTCGCTATGCTCTGGCGCAAAAAGCAGATGGGTATACGGTAATTGTGGCAGCAATGACCGAAGTTTTTGCGGCCCCATATTTTTTAGGAGGAGAATTTTTTGATTTTAAGGATTTTTCGTTTGTAGGCGGGTATATGCCTCAGCAAAGAGTCCTTTTTGCGCCTGCTGATGCTCCTTATAAAAGCTTTTCTGAATTTATTCAGTATGCTCAAAAAAATCCTGGGCAAATTTCTGTAGGAAGCGGGGCTTCCCAATGGGCGTTAGAAGTGGTTAAGTCCATAGCCGTTAAGCATGGTTTAAAGATGAAGTACGTAATGTTTAAAAGTGGAGGAGAAGCTTCTACCGCCCTCTTGGGCAGACATGTAAATGTGTGCGAAACAGGGACAGGTACCCCCGCTTTCCAGGCGGCTCGGGAAGGGAAGCTCATTCCTTTAGTGAACTTGGGTGCAGGGAAGGTGCCTTATTTCCCTGAGGTTAAAAATTTAGAGGAATTGGGCTATCCATTTTGGTCGATTGTGGAATATGGCTTGTCTTTGCGCAGCGGTGCATCTGAAGAAATTAGAAAAAAATTAGAAAATACCCTTCAAGAGGTATTAGCGGACAAAGAAATCAAGGAAAAATTGTTTCAAATGGGGTTAACTCCGCGATTTTTAAATGGCAAGGAATATTCTGAGACAGTACAAAAGGTAATAAGATCTGTTCCTCAATTAGTGGAATATAGCAAAAAAGCAATTGAAGGATAAGGAATGATAATCATAAAAACTTAAGTTGCATGTTTTTTATCAAAAAATCGGTGGTTACCAATTATGGCGAGCACCCAATGGGTGTTCGCGTTCCGTCGACTATTTCAAAATGGTTCCCAAAATAAAAAATTAATATGAGTATAACTCTGATGGAAAGTTGAAAAATGTTAAAAGAGGATGATAAATCAGGACTAAAGAAGGACCAAAGAGTAGCCTCAGAAAAGAGGATAGAAATCATTATTGCTACTGCTTTGAGCGGATTTTCTATTTTATACTTTTTGGGCACTCTTCAATTAAAAATAGGGAGTTTGAAAAATCCTGGTCCTGGTTTAATCCCATTAGTCATAGGAGTATTTCTTCTTTTTTTTACAGGACTGTATAATGTTCAGCTTTGGAGAGGGCTCCGTAAAAGAAATTTGGAGAAAAGGCCGCAGGTGGGGCGGCAAATAGATATATGGTCCTATATCAAGATTTATGGTACTTTAGCTTGCGCTCTTGCCTATCCATTTCTACTGGAAAATCTTAAATTCATTATAGCCACTACCGTGGTTACTTTTTTTCTTCTCTTTATTCTGCGCCCCCAGAAGCTTTTTCTTACTTTAATGCTGGCTTTCTTAATTGTTGTTTTCTCTTTTTGGATATTCGCCATTCTTTTGGGGGTATCATTCCCTTTTGGCCCCCTGGAAGAATTATTTTTTAGATGGTTATGGTAAGCAAAGAAACCCATGCAGGAGATTATTCAATATTTTTTCAATGGCCTTGCTAATGCCCTGACCCCTATTTATTTGGCTTATGCCTTAGTAGGTTGCATTATGGGGACAATCACCGGCGTCCTTCCTGGTCTTGGACCATTAGGAGCCATGGCAATTCTTTTATCTTTTACTTTAAAAATGGATGCTACCGGGGCCATGATCCTCTTTGCTGGAATTTACTATGGGGCCATGTATGGAGGATCGACAACATCAATTCTTCTCAATATACCTGGAGAAGCTGCTTCTGTGGTTACTTGTATTGATGGGTATGAAATGACAAAAAAGGGGAGGGCTGGAGCAGCTCTAACTGTCTCCGCGATAGGCTCTTTTATTGCCGGAACTGTAAGCATCTTTGGCCTAATGATAGCTACTGCATTTCTAGCAGATATAGCTTTGCGTTTTGGGCCTGCTGAATTTTTTGCTATTGGTGCTTGCGGATTATTATTATTAGTCAGGCTGACAAGAGGATCTATCCTCCAAGCTTTAATCATGATTTTTTTAGGAATAGCTCTCTCTACAGTGGGTTTCGACTTCCTAACGGGTAGCGAAAGATTTACTTTAGGGATTAGCCAACTTGGTCAAGGAATTGATTTTTTACCAGTGGCCATGGGCATTTTCGGTATTGCCGAAGTGTTGTTGAATTTAGAACAACAAGAACTTGCTGTACCCATTCAGAAAATTAGATGGCGGGACCTATTACCTACCACCACCGAATGGAAACGTTCTTTCTTACCATTCTTTCGAGGATCTTTTTTGGGCTTCATTATTGGCTTAATCCCTGGTCCCTCGCCTGTAATTGCTACTTTTGTCTCCTATATCACCGAAAAAAGATTTTCAAAAAATCCTGAAGAGTTTGGCCAAGGAGCGATCGAAGGCGTCGCCGGACCAGAATCGGCTAATAATTCAGCAGTAGGTGGAGCTTATGTACCCCTCTTCGCTTTGGGTATTCCTTTTACTCCAGCCATGGCCATGGTTTTAGGAACATTAATGCTTCACGGATTGACACCTGGGCCAAACCTAATAAAAAATAAGCCTGATCTTTTCTGGACCGTTATTGCCAGCATGTATATAGGCAACTTTATGCTCTTAATTTTGAATTTACCTTTGGTAAATTTATTCGTAAGAATTTTAATGGTTCCTAGACATATCCTAATGCCTATTATCGTTCTAATATGTATAATAGGAGTTTATAGCGTAAATTCGAGTACTTTAGATTTATTTCTTTTAGCTCTATTTGGTTATATCGGTTATGTCTTGCGCAAGCATGGCTTTCAACCTGCACCATTAATTCTAGCTATGGTAATCGGGCCTATGCTAGAAACATCTTTACGCCAAGCTTTGCATATTAGCGGAGGAAGTATAAGCGAAATTATATTACATCCTATAACCTTCACGCTTTTTCTTGTTACAGCTTTAGCGTATGTAGCTCCTCTATTGTGGCAGGCTTATTCAGAGAGAAAGAAAAGTAAAAAACTCTCTTAAATAATTTTAAGCCTATCTTTCGAACTTTTTACCACTAATGCATAAATTCATTTTATGTTAATTGCCTCGATTTTTGGTAAGTTAGGCGCGTTGGCGGAAAGGTTTAAAAAAACGGAAAAAGATGAAAAGAATCTCTGCTGCCTCATGAATATTTTAAGCTGATGCTCAGTCAAAAATACAATCGCTAAAGAGGAGTTTTAGGCAATGGGTTTTAAGCTCTGAAAGAATTGCCTTCTCTATAGGCGATAACCGGCTATGAATCCCTCATGAATGGCGGCGTATAGATCGCGAGGTTCCACACAATCTCCCACCATCTTAACTTCCATCTTCCCTGGCAAAGCGGTAAAAAGGTCAATCTGGCTTATGGGCGGATCTTCAAAAACTACATGATCACAGGGTATTATTCCTGTAAATTCTCCTTTAAGAGAAACTCCGCCTTCAGTAATTTCGTGGAATTTGGTGTGCAGAATAATTTTTACCTCTAATTTCTGGAGTCTTTCTAAAAGGAGACGCCGTTCAAAGATTGGTTCCATGCCTTGCCCTAATGTTTCCATACTTCCGGCGTGAACAATGGTCACTGATTTTTTATGGCGGAAAGATAAAAATTCCGCAGTTTCACAAGTCACTCGACTGGATCCAATAATCACAACTGCTGAACCTGACACCTTCACTTTATTGAGCAATATATCCCAAGCTCGACTCACTTTTTCATGAGCAAAGGAAAGATCAGGGGGAGAGCAGCCGGTAGCAATTACGGCTGCCTCAAAACCTTGCCGAACCAGTTCTTCAGCGCTTATTTCGCAATTCAATTCCACTTTTGCCTTTTTTCTAACTTGCCGGCGCAGATAAGCTAAAAAACCACTTAGTTCCTTTTTGTAAGGGGGCACTATGGCTAAGCGAAGCTGTCCTCCCAGGATTTTTTCCTTTTCGAAAAGCGTTACTTGGTGACCTCTTTCTGCAGCTACGCAAGCAGCTTCCAATCCGGCAGGGCCTCCACCGACGACTGCTATTTTACGCGGGCGGGAAGCCGGAAGCAAAGAGAATTCGCTCTCCCGGCCGGCGCGGGCATTTACAGTACAGCGGATGGGCTGGCGATACATGATCCGCAAACAACGATTACAGTATAAACATGGGCGAATATCTTGTTTTCTTCCTTCGCGAACTTTCTGAGGCCATTCTGGGTCGGCAATTAAAGGACGCCCCAGAGCTATTAAATCTGCCTTTTCATCTTTTAATATTTGTTCGGCCAGCTCGGGAGAGTTAATCTTGCCTACGCCAATAACGGGGATTTTCACTACTTGTTTAATTGCTGCTGCGTCCTGGATAAAAGGAGCAGGAGGAAAACTTGCTGGAGGATTAACCCAGGAATATGCTTCCGCCAGCATGCTGATACCAGCAGAGACGTGTAAAGCATCAATTCCTATCTCTTCCAGCATCTGGGCTATTAATTGAGACTCGCCGATTTCCCTTCCACCTCTATAATATTCTTGCCCACTAAAACGAAAAATAATGGGAAAATCATTTCCTACCCGTTCCCTTATTCCTTCGTAAACCTCACGGATGAAGCGGAATCGGTTTGCAACACTACCCCCATATTCATCATTACGTTGATTTGCTGCTGGTGATAGGAAAGCGGCCAAGAGGTAACCGTGGGCTCCATGGAGTTCTATAGCGTCAAACCCTGCTGATCTCGCTATGGTGGCAGCGCGAATGAATGATTTGCGTAGCTCCCCAATTTCTTCTTTAGTGAGGGCGCGCAGCGTTTTAGGTTTTTTCATTCGGGCCGGGAGTCCGAAATTTGTCCCGGAGCTGTCAAATATGTAGGAGACGGAGGATGGCCCAACGGGTTGAACTCCGGGGGAAAGATCGGGATCTATTCCTCCGCCCTGGATATTTATTTGGATAGCCGCTTTAGCCCCAGCTTCTTTTATTGTTTCCGCTAATTGCGCCAAACCAGGAGTATATTTCGGATCGGTTAGACGGATCTGATGGGCTAAACCACGACCAAAGCGATCATCGGCACTGGCGTTCTCTACTATTACCAGACCTACTCCACCCCACGCCCGCTCCCGATACCAATCTAACAAAGGCTTGCTCACCGCTCCATTAACGTCAGCAAGGTTAGTTCCCAAAGGAGCCATCACGAGGCGATTGCGCAACTGAAGAGTGCCCAAGCGAAAGGGTTGAAAAAGGAGTGGATAAAAGGTCATATTATTTTCCTTAGCCCATTTTTAACTAAAATTTTACTATGACTTTACCCACCCCTTCTTTTCCCAGAAGCTCCATTCCTTTGGGTAGATCATCAAGAGATATTTTGTGGGTTACTACTTCTTCAACCGGAAATGGAGTTTTGGCTAAAACAGCGAGGGCGTCTTTAAAAATAATCGCCGGATAAGCCCATGAACCATGAATATCTACATCTTTATTGCAGATGACCCAGGGATTGATTTCGGTAGAGCCAGGATCTGTATAATGGCCTACTTCTACTACCTTTCCCCCGCGGCGCACGAAGGCTAAAGATTCTTTGAAAGCCAAAGGAACGCCCGCGGCTTCGATAACTAAATCTGCTCCCACGCCATCGGTTACTGCTTGCACTTCTTGGAGTCTTTTTTCTAAGGGGTCCTGCGCGCGAATGGTTAAATCCGCGCCCATGCGTTTAGCCATCTCTAAGCGGCTCTCGATTAAATCTTGGACAATGATAAATTTGGCCCCGCTAAAACGCAGCGCTAAAATTACCATCAGTCCAATTGGTCCTGCGCCCAACACCATGGCTCGACTACCTACTCCATATCCATGACCGACGAAAGCTTCCCCTGGATTATAAGCTCGCTCCACAGCCCGCAATCCAGTAGCCATAGGTTCAGTAAGTACTGCCCGCTCTAAGGATAGACCAGCAGGGATATGAAAGACCCAGGTTTTAGGGTGAAGGTAAATATACTCGGAGAAACCGCCCCATATGCTCGGGGGGTTCTTTATAGAATTAAAACCGTAAATGGAACGATACATACAGAATGTGGGCCGATGGGGCATATGTAAACAATACCAGCATCGGCCGCAAGAGAGGGAACTGGGAGCTATGGCTACTCTATCCCCAGGCCTTATTGTCTCCCCGCCAACTATGGCCATTTTTTGAGGAGCAATTTTGCCCACTTCCACTATAGTGCCCACAAATTCATGGCCGGGGATTAAAGGAAATGGGGCAGTCTTCATTCTTCCCTTAAAGGCATGGAGATCGCTGCCACAAATTCCGCAAGCATCGACTTTTAATAAAGCACAATCTTCGGCCACCGAAGGCAGATCAAAACTTTGCATTTCAATTTTTCCAGGTTCTAACATTACCCAAGCACGAACTTTACTCATTTTTTTCTCCTCCTATAGTTTAATTATTTTGCTATGCAGTTATTACTCAGAGCGCTTAAATATTAACACTTATTCGCCTCACCCTCCCTTCTCCTCCTGCGTGGGGAGAAGGTTAGGGTGAGCACGACGGCGTAGACAACTGGGAGATTACTTCATTTGGTACGGAATGACACCTGCTGGATTTCGGCTTATTCAAGTCGGCTCCAACAATTAAACTCCCGGGTGATAAAAATGGGTCATTCCTTTTTTCCTGCAAATGGGCGATTAAATTAAAAAGGCTCATCTTGAAGATAGACCTGCACAGGATCCTGGTATTTAAGAGTCTCTGTTTTGGTAAACATGCCGGAGGCAACTTGGCGAGCCAATTCGATCAAGCGTTCGCCAGCTTCTTCTATCGTTTCTTTTCATGCTTAATTACTTCGCCTCCTTTAGGGATATCAGCTAAGGCAATCTTGAAACCAAAGGGGATGTCTTCTATGGCCAGGAGAGAGAAATTGTGGCCCTTAACAACTTCCAGATTTACCATTTCCCTTTTTTTATATTTTCCACAGCCACTCCCACATTATCTTTTGGGTTAAGGACTATGGCTCTTTTTAAATTCACGGCCAACCCTCCTTCCTTAAGCAACTTGAGTTAGCTGACTGAGTAAACAAGGTGGAATTTTTAATTTTTAGCGGATTACCTTTTTTTGGCGTAAATTAGCTATTTCTTCTTTACTATATCCCAGGTCCATTAATACCTCTTCATTATGTTCTCCAATGCGGGGCGCAGGACGGCGAAGCGAGGCACCTAAATGGGAGAATTTTAAAGGAAAAGCCACGAGCGGAAGCTTCCCCTTTTTGGGGTGGGCAAGGTGCCAGATCATCTGCAATGCTTCAACTTGCGGATCAGCCAGGACTTGATCAATAGTATTTACAGGGGTAGCTGGTACGCCCGCTTCTTCCAATTTTTTGAGCAGGGTCTGCCGATCAAAGCGGCGTACTGCTTCTTGCACAATTTCATCCAATTCTTGCCGCCTTTTTACGCGCTCTGGGTTTGTGGCATACTTAGGATCTTCAGCTAAAGTTTCCAGACCAAGAACCCCAGCCATCCTTTTCCATAAGCGGTCATTTCCTCCGGCGATAAAAATCCATTGGCCGTCAGCGCATTGATAATTGCGGTAAGGAACGAGAGATGAGTGCCCCGATCCGAGAGGTTTGCTCACTTCACCGGCATAAAAATAACTCTGCGCATGATAATTGAGTAGCGCTACGGCCGTGCTCAAAAGGGCGGAGTCTATCCTTTGCCCTAAGCCGGTCTGCTGGCGATGATAGAGGGCCGTAATAATACCAAAGGCGCAGAGAATAGAAGTGGTCAAATCTAAGAAAGATACGCCGCAACGCACAGGGGGTCGATCAGGCTCGCCAGTTATGGACATGATGCCCCCGAAAGCCTGCATTAAGGCTTCATAACCTGCCTCGTTCGCCCGCGGACCGACCACGCCAAAAGCCTTTACTGAACAATAAATGAGGCGCGGATTTAAAGCTGCCAGAGTTTCATAGCCCAAACCGAATTCTTCCATCGTGCCCGTCCGGAAGTTTTCAATCAAAACATCGCTTTGCTGGGCTAAGCGCTTGACAATTTCTGCCCCCTCGGGATTTTTGAGGTCGACGGCGATTCCTCGTTTATTTCGATTATTGACGATAAAGGCGGCAGACTCTTCTCCATCAACGGGTGGCCAGGCGCGAACCTCATCGCCTGATTTGATGTCTTCTACTTTAATGACGTCTGCTCCTAAATCGCCCAGAAGAGCTCCGCAATATGGTCCTGCAAGCACCCGGGATAAATCGATGACCCGAATGCCTTCCAGTGGTAGATTAGATGGCATAACCTTGGCCTCCCTCCGGCAAATTCAGTAAAAATTAAATTATATTCTCCTTTAATGAATAAAATTAAATTCTTCTAAAGTTTTAAGTAAGCCCTTTTTATTTTATCATGAGCAAATTTAAAAAAATGCCCAAAGAAAGTCAAGAAAAATTGAAACTGATTTGTAATGCCTCACCTTCTCCCTCTCCCCGCTGAAACTTGGTAACTATCCTTTTTTCGTCATGGCGAGCGAGCCCGCACTTAATGCGGGGGAGCGTGGCCATCTCCTTATTTTCAATACATTACGAGATCGCCACGGTCGCTCCGCTCCCTCGTGATGACATTATGACACAGTCGAAGAGGAAGCGGGGGTTAAAAGTATTTTTTGCCACAGAGGATAAAGAGATCGCTGAGAATTTAAAGGTAACCCCTCCTTTCCTCCCCTTAATTTAAGGGGAGGTTAGGTGGGGTTAAAGAATTTGGCAAATAAGAGAGCGAAAAATGTAGGGCAATGGTTCATCCCTGGTTCATTCCTGGCCGCATTTTCGGCAAGCCCTAAAGGCTTGCCCTACGTCTTATCCTTAATCACCATGGGACCGCCACCCAGAGCTTTTAATTTTTTTAAAAAATATTTTACAGTCCTTTCTCGGTGTGCTCGGCGCGCTCTGGAAGAGTTGCCTTGTTTCCTAATAAAATTTAAAGAATTGGCAAGTATGTAGTACAGAGATTTTTATAATTCAAAATTTTTTGACTTGCCTTATTTTCTGCGTAAATTCAGCACTGGATCACTTCCTTACAGCAGCACTTCTTTTCGATTTTCGCTCCGCCCTGTGCGCTTAGCGTTTTGCCCTATGCGATTTGCTTTTTATCCTCCCGCGCTAACGCCTTGCGCTTAACGATAAATAATTTCACTCCTTGCTCCCTGCTCCGTGCTCCCTGCTTTTTTCATC
>JBNAWB010000061.1:0-17643 GCA_049699975.1 Thermodesulfobacteriota bacterium | reverse complement strand
AATAAAGAAGTTGCCCGCTTGCTTAAAGAATTGAAGACAGCGGCGCAAAAAGAAGAAGAAAACTTAATTCCTTATTTCTTGAATTGTGTGAAAGCTTACGTTACGCTCCAGGAAATGTGCGACGTTCTAAGAGAAGTTTTTGGGGAGTACCAACCAGCGGCTATATGATAAATATCACGGAGACTGCCCCTCTTTTCTAAAGAGGGGTAAGGGAGATTAAATTCAAGGAGGATTAAATGAAAGTTACGGAAAAGCTTGCTCAGTATGTAGTAGAGACATCTTTCAAGACATTTCCACAAGAAGTTGTCCACCAGGCGAAACGCTGTTTTCTCGATCTCATAGGAGTAGCCTTAGGAGGATCTAACCAGCCGCTGAGCCAAATTCTGCTAAAGATGGTCAAGGATTTTGATGGTAAAGCGCAGGCCACCATTTGGGGACATGGATTTAAGACTAATGTAATGAATGCCGCTTTAGTAAATGGCGCTATGGCTCACGCCTTAGATTTTGATGATACCCATACCGAGTCATTGGGTCATCCTAGCGCTCCCTTAATTCCGGCGGTCTTGACTGTGGCCGAATGGAAGGGCCGGTCAGGAAAAGATGCTCTGGAGGCTTTTATTGTTGGCTTTGAAGTTGAGACGCGCATTGGTAAAGGTATGGGCTTGAAACATTATGAACGAGGCTGGCACGCCACCTCCACTTTTGGCCGCTTTGGGGCCGCGGTAGCGGCGGGCAAACTTTTGGGACTTAATCTGGAACAGATGAAACACGCCATAGGATTAGCGGGAACTCAGGCGGCAGGTGTGCGCTTGGTCTTCGGCACAATGACTAAACCGTTTCATCCTGGGAAATGTGCTTTTGACGGAGTGCTCTCGGCTATTTTGGCACAGCGCGGTTTTACCTGTGCGACTAATATCATCGAAGGAAGAAAAGGGTACTTCGAGGTATTAGGTGATGAATCTAAATTAGAACCGATGGTCAAAGACCTCGGCCGCAAGTATGAAGTTTTAAAAGATACTTTCAAACCTCATGCGGCTTGCCTGCTGACTCATCCCACTATTGATGCTGTGATTGAATTAAGAAATAAATATAATCTGCAGCCTGAAGATGTAACCGAGATTAATTGCGAAGTAGCCCGCTTTTGTTTGGACTCGGCCGGACAGACTGAGCCCAAGACTGGATTAGCTGGAAAATTCAGCGTTTATTTTTGTGCGGCCCTGGCGCTGGCTGAGGGAGCAGCGGGCGAAGATAAATTTACAGACCAAAAAGTTCTTGATCCGCAAATGGTGGCCCTGCGCAAAAAAGTTAAAGCGCAGATTGTTCCCGAATTCAAAGATACCGAAGCCCGCGTAACCATCACCACTAAAGATGGCCAGAAATGCACTGCCTACATCACTACACCCAAGGGAGATCCCCGCAATCCACCTTCTGATCAGGAGTTAGAAGACAAATTTCGGTCTTTAGCTGCTTTTGTTTTGCCGGAGACGAAGATCAATCGCCTGGCCAAGACTATTTGGAATTTGGAAGAGTTAAAAAATACCCGGAATTTGATCAAGCTCTGCCAGAGATAGACGCATTTCCACCTACGAAGTGGAAAGGGGGATTACTATTTACCTCTAAAAAGGGGCTCTCTTTTTTCGATAAATGATTTCATACCTTCAGCCCGATCTTCAGTCTCCCAGCATATTGTTTGGGCTAACCGCTCATAATCTAAGGCCTGAGGGAGGTCAAAACGGTGGTAATTTTGGAGGCCCCTTTTGGCTAAAGAGATAGGAATAGGCGCATTTTTAATAAATTTCATGGCAAATTCTTTTGTGGCTTTAGGCAGCTCTTCATGAGGGACGACTTTATTCACTAAACCAAGGCGTAAAGCTTCTTGCGCATCTATTACTTCTCCGGAAAAGATAAGCTCCGCTGCTTTGGCGTAACCGACCAGGCGCGGCAAAAACCAAGTTCCTCCCCAGTCGGGATGCAACCCGCGGCGCACAAAAACTTCAGCGAAGCGAGCCCGATCACTGGCAATGCGCATGTCACAGGCTAAAGCAAGATTACATCCACCGCCGGCAGCTACCCCGTTTACCGAAGCAATAACAGGTTTACCCGTGCTCTGAATGAGCAGGACAATCTTATCCCGCGTAGGCCTTTGATCAAAAGGTAAATCTGCTTCTGGCCTTACGCCAGAGACAAATTCATTCACATCCCCGCCAGCGCAAAAAGCTTTACCCGCTCCTGTTATGACAATTACTTTTACATCTTGGTCAGCCACCGCCACTTCTAAGGCCGACAAAATCTCCTGCCGCATACCTCCACCCAAGGCATTCATCGCCTCTGGCCGATTTAGGGTAATAGTGCCAATACCATCATCTTTAGAAAAAAGGACAAATTGCCAATTCATTTAAAACCTCCTTTCTACACCCCGCCCTTCTGCATAAGGGGGTAGAGCAATAGGGTGCGGGGAAAATTTCGAATACATAAAATATAAAGAATGATGGCCAGAGTTCAAAAAATTTGCCCTAAATTTTGAGCAATAACCTTGGCCTCTTTCATTAAGCTATTTATTAATTCTTCCACGGTCAGTATATTTTTGATTAAACCCGCAATCTGACCGGCGGACATGAGGCGATCTTTTTTTTCATCGGCCACTTGGCCATATAGAGAATTAACAAAAGCATTAATCTCTTGCTGAGTGGCGCCGTTTTCTTCCATTCTGCGGACGGCTAAAGCTGCTCTATTTTTCAATACTCTGAGGGGTAGCCCCTTTTGAGCAGCCACCATAGTACCGGTATCTTGCGCTTCGACGAGCGCTTGTTTATAAGCTGCAGAGATGGGACATTCCTTAGTGGCTAAAAAGCGAGTCCCCATTTGTATCCCTTGCGCGCCCAAGGCAAAAGCCGCTACTAATCCTCGTCCATCGGCAATCCCTCCGGCGGCTACTACCGGAATTTGTACTGTATCCACAATTTGAGGGATCAAAACTAAAGTAGAGATTTCTTCTCGCCCCACATGTCCACCTCCTTCCGTGCCCATGGCGATGACGGCATCAACTCCAGCCCTTTCGGCCTTTTTAGCCATGTCGACGGTACTGACCACGTGCAAAATTTTCAAATTTGCTTCTTTGACGCGTTTAATTATTTTATTTGGATCTCCGGCCGAAGTAGTAATCGTTCTTATACCTTCTTCGATGGCAATCTCCAATGCCTCCAGAGCATTGGGGCGGTAAATAGGGATGTTAATGCCGAAGGGTTTATTAGTGAGGGAACGGGCCTTGCGGATTTCTTGACGCAATTTAGCTCCTTCCAAGCCCGAGGCCGCAATAACGCCAAAAGCACCACTATGGGAGACCGCGGCCGCCATTTCGCCTAAGGTAATTAAGCGCATAGCTCCTTGGATAATGGGATATTGGGAACCTAAGATTTCGATAATCTTATTTTTCATCCTTTTCTGCTCCTAACTTTTTTAGCTCAAATTAGTCTAATTTTTATCGGTTGTCAACAAACGTCTCCCTCTTGAAGTTAGGTAATTATTAATAATTGGCTAATCTTGGATGAAAATGTGGGAGTCAGGGCAAAGGCAGGCCCTTTCACTTCATTGCGTCACAGTCTCCTCTGGGAAGAGGGAGAGATGGCCCCTTGAGTGAGGAATATGGTAAAATTTTTTGAAGGTTGAAATATTGGCAACTAATAAAGTATCCTAAAAATATGGCGGAAGAAAAGGATTATATTTTTCGCTACCAAATTAATTCTGCAAAAGAGAAAAGCTCCCGTAATCCTCTTTTGGAGTTGATCAGGGGCGAGTTAGCTAGCCTCATGGATTTGGTTACTTTATTCCATAAAGGAGAAGAAGTAAAAGTCGATGGATTTCGCTTGTTAAATGAGTGCGAAGTAATTCATGAAATATTCTTACCTAAGGAAGAAGGAGAAGAAGAAAAAGTTCAAAAAAATCTCCCTCAACAGCAAGAACAATGCCCGATACCCACTCCCCAACTAATAGAAAATGCCCGCTTGTATGAACCACGGATAGAGCACATCAAAAAGGTGTTGGAAAAGATATTAGCCGTGGTTGAGTTAGAAGCGGAAGGGAAACCCGTAAAGATTGATGGATTCCGGCTAAAAAATTTATCCCATTGGCTCGGCCCTTCCTCAGGTGATCCAGCAGAGGTATTCGATCATTTAGCTACCAGATGTGATTGTGCGTGCGCTTTTTGTTACTTAAAAGGCAATCCGCCCGCTCTTTCTCTTAAGCAGCCCGCAAGGTCTGCTGAAGAAGAATATGCCGAAGCTTTGACGAGAGTAAAATATTTTTATCCGGAGAGGAGGCAATCTCTCTTCCCCACCTTAGGAAGTCCTTACGAAGTTCTCGCGCACCCTTACGCCCTTGATCTTCTGCGGGAATTAAGAAGAAAAACAGATCGTCCTCTACGCCTTTCCACAAATGGCCATTCTTTAACCCCTAAAGTAATAGAAGAGCTTTCCTTGCTGCAACCAATATACCTTTATTTATCTTTGAACAGTTCTTCTGGGGAAAGGCGAAAGACGATTATGCATGCTCCAAAAGCAGAAATAGCCATTAAGGCACTTCCTTTGCTTAAAGAAAACCGCATCTCTTATGCAGTGGTTATTGTTCCTTGGCCGCTTCCTTCGCTTGCAGAAATGCTTGCTGACTTGCAGGAAACAATTATTTATGCCGACGCTCATGAGGCGCATTTAATAGAAGTAAGCCTCCCTGGTTATAGTAAATATTTTCCAGAACCTCCTCTGTTTAGCCGCGATGAGTTGTGGAAAAAGATTGTAGAAACTATTCGTGCGCTGAGGCCTAAAGTTTCCACCCCTATAATAGTCAAACCAAGCATGTTTGAAGAGCATCTTTTTGCGGAAAAGCTGAATTCGACCTGGTTGGCCGGGACAGTTAGAAATTCTCCTGCTTATCATGGCGGCCTAAGATCAGGAGATATTCTCGTGGCCATCAACGGACTGCCCATGAGCAACCGACCCCAGACTCGTGATTTGTTGAAACTCTATCACCAGCAGCATAATTCTAAAATTGTGGTCACCATCAAAAGGGGCGGAGAAAAAACGGATAAGCAAATTGATCCTCATGAATGGGATTATCCCTATCATCCGGCAACTGATCATCATTTAGGGATCATATTCGCAGGAGCAGGATTTCGGCCAAGCGCGCTGGAGGATTTGAAATCTTTAATCATGGCGCGAAAAGCGCAACGCGTGTTATTCTTATCTTCTTCATTAGTTAAACCATATTTTGTGGAAAGTCTGAGGCAGATGGTTTTGCCTAAAGAGGTACAGATTCAGGTGATCGTTCCCGAAAATCGCTTCTTTGGTGGAAATATTTTTATGGGAGATTTACTGGTCGTAGATGATTTTATCGAAACTATAAAAGAATATCTGCAAAAAGAGACTGCGCCAGATTTAATTGTCCTGCCGGCAACTCCTTTTGCTTTGGGTTATTGGCAACGAGATTTAACTGGAAGAGTTTATAAGGAAATAGAGCGGGCAGTGGGTATCCCAGTGGTTTTGTTAGATTATGAAGTTATCTATGATTAGTTTTCTCTGTGTTCTCTGCGGACTCTGCGAGAAATAAATTTTTGGTTGGGCTCTGCTGGGCTAGGCCCAGTGCGGCTAAATATAAATAACAAGGAGGAATGGAAATGGAGTTAAAAGGCAAACGTATTGCTATCTTAGTTGAGGATTTGTACAACGAGTTTGAATTTTGGTATCCCTACTACCGAATGAAGGAAGCAGGGGCGGAAGTCACGGTTGTGGGTACAGGAGCCAAAGAATACCATAGTAAAATTGGGTTGCCCGCCCCTGGAGGAGTTTCGGCCGAGTCTGTTAAGGGCGAACAATTTGACGCTGTTATTATCCCAGGAGGATACGCCCCTGATCGGATGCGGCGAAGCGCGGCCATGCTCAAGCTGGTCCGTGATTGTTTTAACCAAGGTAAAATTGTAGCGGCCATCTGCCATGCAGGGTGGATGTTGGTTTCAGCGGGGATCCTCAAAGGGAAAAAAGCAACCTGTTTCATATCTGTTAAAGATGATTTAGTGAATGCTGGGGCTATTTATTTAGACCAGGAAGTAGTCAGGGATGGAAATCTTATTACCTCCCGTACCCCCGATGACTTGCCCGCCTTCTGTCGAGAAATTATTGCTGCTATGAGTGGAAAGTAAGAATAGGAAGCACAGAGTTTTTCGCTTAGCCAGGTTTGACCAATTTGGCATAAAGGGATTTTTGGCGGGCAATTGCTTTTTGATAAAGGGCGTGTTTGGCAAAGTCGGGCTCAATAATCTTGCCCAAAAAATCAGGCAAACTGGCTAAATTCGGGACAATACCGAGAGATTCCAAAGCCAAAAGAGCTGCTCCCCGAGCAGAAGGTTCGGGAATGGTGGAGAGGTATAGAGGCTTACCTAAAACATCTGTAATTATCTTTAGCCAAGTTGGAGACTGAAGGAGTGGTCGGCCGTTAGCGATGATTTGGGGGGCGGAAGGGAGCCTACTCTGGATTAGCTCAAAAACTTGAGCCAGGCGGTAGGCTACCGCTTCTAATCCAGCGTAGAGAATTTGTAATGGATTAGTAGCCAAAGAAAGTCCGTGAATAGTCATTTTGGCCTGGCTGGCCCACCCGGGAGCTCGTTCCCCGCTAATAAAAGGTAAAATGGTTAGACCATGACTGTCTGGAGGGAGAAGAGAAAGAGCTTTTTCCAGATGAGGAAATTTTTGCAGATTTAATATTTGTTGCATCCAAGAATAAATTATACCTCCCTCGCTCAGGGCGCCGCCAAAAAGATTTCGTCTTTTATCTACGAGATAGTTCCAAAGACCTGCGGGTAAATTTTCTAAGGGCTCATTTAAGACAGTGCGTAGAGCTGAGGTAGTGCCCATGGTTAAGGCGAGGCGTTGGGAATCAAGGCAGCCACTGCCTATATTGGCGGCCACTCCATCCCCTATAGCGGGGAACCAAGGTATTTTTTTTAAAGCAGGCCAACGTCCGGCATAGAAACGACGGAGTCCATATCGGGGAACATTAATATCCGTTAAAGGAGAAAGTTGATTTTTATCAATAGGGAGCTCCTGCAAAATTAAATCGTCCCAAATAAGCTCCCGGCGATTAAGCAGTCCGGTCCAGGAGGCAACCGAGTAGGAAACAGTAGCGGAGCCAAATAATTTTAATTCGAGATACTCGCCGATAGAAACCCAGCGCTTTACTTTCCGCCCGAGGTCCGGCCAAGTGCGGTAAAACCAAAGCATTTTCGCGGGAAGATAACTGGAATGCAAGGGGCAGCCCGTGCGGTCATGGATTATTTCTTCATCAAATTTTTGCTTTAAATAAGGAATTTCCCTTTCCGCGCGTGTGTCGGCATAAGTAATTAGGGGTGTAATAGCCCGGTTCTTTTGATCAACTCCCAAGATATTACTTACTAAAGTGCAAGAGGCAACTGCTTTAATTTGACCCGATAATCGTTTGGCTTTAGTAATTGTTTCATCCAAGCATTGGCCAACAAGCTCTATAAGCAAGTTGGGGTCAGCTTCTGATTTTCCATCTACGGCGGTATGTAATATAGTATCTCGCCGAGCCTCCGTATCTTCTATTAGCCTTCCCAACCGATCGAATAGATTGGTGCGCATAGAAGAGGTTCCGATATCGATAGTTAAAATTAAAGGCTCCTCAGCTCTAATGAGCTTGGTAGAAGGCTTGAGCCCAGAAACATGGATATGCTTTTGAGAATGACCATCTTGGGGCATGGATCTTTAAAAGGAGAAAAAAAATATTTTTTAATGGAATGGATTATAGCACAAGGACATTGTTAAGGGGAGACAATAAGCCTGAAGTTATGAATTCCCGCGTGTAGAGGATAGGATATTTTCCACTAAATTTATAATTTCTGTATTGCTCGTAGTTCCCTTAGCCAGGAAGTAATCCGCCCCTTTTTGATAAGCCGCTTCGCGGTACTCTGGAAGATCATGGGCCGTAAGAATTATAATCTTAATAGTAGGAAGAAGCTTTTTTATTTTGGGAGTTAGAGAAAGGCCATTTTCACCCGGAAGCCTGATATCCAAAAAAATAATTTCTGGTTGGAAAGAAGCTACCTTCGCCAAAACCTCCTGGCCGGTTGTTGCTTCTTCCAAGATCATAAAAGGAAATTTAGTGTGCAATAAATCCCCAAGAGCCCGCCGAAAGTTATCATTATCTTCGACGATCAAAGTTTTAATTTTCGTCATATGAGCTTTAGAATATTTTACTCCTTATTCTATCCCAATCCTTCTCCTTCCCGCTGAAGATAGGTGAAGGGTGGGTGCCTCACCTAATTATTACTCGGAGCAATTAAATATTTACATTTATTCCCCTCACCCTCCCCTCTCCCCAGGCGTGGGGAGAGGGTTAGGATGAAGGGTTAAGAACAGCAGATGTCATTTATTTAATGCGCTCATTAATAAACATTTTTAACTTTACGAAGGAAAATGGTTATGTTAAATAAGGTATATTATGTATTTGCTCCCGATGGACACTGTATTTTGATGAAGAAGAATTCGTTAAGGTAAAAGTTATTTTTATGGAAGCCAAAAAGAAACTTTTCATCGTGGAAGATCATACAATTTTGCGGGAAGGATTAAAGGCCTTGCTATCTACGCAACCTGATTTAGAGATTGTGGGGGAAGCAGGAGAGGGAGATGCGGCTATCCGGGGAGTAGAAAAGTTGCAGCCGGATTTAGTCTTGATGGATCTTTCTTTACCCAAAATGAATGGTACCGAAGCCATGCGGGAGATTAAGAGACGGTGCCCCAAAACTAAAATAGTGGTTTTGACCGTCCATAAAACCGAAGAATATATAAGCGCTGCTTTCCAAGCTGGAGCTGAAGGATATGTCCTTAAAGACGCTACGCATGGGGAATTGGAATTGGCTATTCGCAATGTTTTATCTGGTAAAAAATTTATCAGCCCAGGGATTTCGGAAAAAATCGTCGCGGGCTATTTGCAGAAAAAGAAGACAGAAAGTATGGTAACTCCCTGGGATACGCTTACTCCGCGGGAGAAAAGCATTTTGAAACTTATAGCCGAAGGTTATAGGAATAAAGAGATCGCTGATTATTTATGCATAAGTGTGAAAACGGTGGAGAAACACCGTTCTAATTTGATGCAAAAACTGGACCTGCATAATGTATCTGACTTAACTGCTTACGCTATAGCCAAGGGGTTGGTTACGAGATAAGCCAGGAAGCTTTAATGGTCGTTCCTTTATGGGGAAGAGAGGTAAGTGCCCAATTACCGCCGGATAATTCCACCCGTTCTTTCATGCCTACCAGGCCCATTCCTTTGGGGAAGGATTGATAATCAAACCCAATGCCGTTATCGGCAATGGTCAGCTCAAGGTGGCGATTTTTTTTGTGCAAAGAAACAAGCACTTTATTGGCCTTGCTGTATTTGGCGATATTGTTTAAGGCCTCTTGCAAAATTCGATAAATTACAATTTTTAAAGAAGAAGGGATGGCCTCTTCGGCTACAGACAAATCTTTATCAATCTTGATGGTCGAATAGATTTCTCCAAACTGCCGACAGAAGTAATTTATGCCGGAAAGGAGGCCCAAATCATCAAGAATGGAAGGCCACAGATCCATGGAGATGCGCCGTATTTCTTCCATCGTGTCCTGAATCATAGGAACTATATCTTCCAGTCTGATCCCCGGAAAATTTGCCGTGGAGTTAAGTTGGCTTATTTTCTTCTCCAAAACAAATTTAATGGCGGCTAAGGATTGGCCAATACTATCGTGAAGCTCGCGGGCAATTCTTTTCCTTTCATTTTCTTGAGCAGTTAACAATTGCACAGAAAGAAAACGCAGGCGCTGTTCTGAGTTCTTTAGTTCATCTTCTAAATTAAACCGGTGTACTGTTTCGCCAATTAAGGGGGCCATCGTTTCTATAAATTCGAGCAGAGCAGAGGAAATACATCCTTGGCGTTCATCGGCCAGATGAATAGCTCCTAAGACTTTTTGTTGATGGCGAAGGGGAATAATAGCCAAAGAATTAAAGCCACTCCGCACACATACTCCCCGATATTTATTCTGGTTAATTGCCGAGACGCGGGTCATGAATGAAGAAAGATCATTACTGCAGAACGATCCGGCTTTAGTAAGGAAAGGGGCCTCTTCCAATAAAGGTTTTTCTTGAATAATGCGGCTGCAAAGGCATTGATTGTTTTGTAAGGAAAGACAATTTTCTGATTTCCAAAAGGCTGAAGAAAAGCCCCTATATGCTTCGTAGGGGATGTTGCCTTGGTTATCTATGAGGCGCAAACCTATCCCGCGGCACTCACTCCACTGGTAAAGAAGGTTGACGACGGCTTCTAAATATTCATGACGGGAAGACTTTCTTAGGAAAAGATTTAGCAATTCATTGGTGGCTTGGAGACGATTCTCCATTAAGCGCAGGTCGGCTATTTCTTTCTGCAGATCTTTATTAAGCTGAATTAACTCGGCATTCCTGAGAGCCTTCTTTTTTCGCTGCTCAGTCATTTTCCCCTCACCTACATTAATTACTTAGTCGTGACTTTTTATTTATTAATGAGAGCATTAGATAAATGACATCTGCTGTTCTTAACCCCTCACTTCGGTACGAGTCGATTCCGACCTAACCCTCTCCCCACGCCTGGGGAGAGGGGAGGGTGAGGGGAATAAGTGTAAATATTTAATTGCTCCGAATAATAAATTATTAAGCAAAAAGAATACCGGCTATTTCTTGAATTCTTTTAATTCCTTTAACTTCTTCAGCTAAGAGGGGTACTTCCACAAGTTTTAAGTTAGGGCCATAGCTTTCCCGTAGTTTCTGCAGATATTTTTCTTGCATTAATTTGCGCCGCCGATGGAAAAGACAATCGGCGTCCTTGATTAAGTGATTAACGATCAAGTGGCGGACAGCCAAGCCATATTCGGTGAACTCTTTTAAGATGCGCTCAGTCAGCCGGACACCCATACCTTCAGCAATGGTAACTAATATAAAAGAGGTTTGGGATTCATCTCGCAAGAAATCTAAAATTTCTTGAGAAAGGTCTTTCCAGCCGGCGATTATCTCCAAGATACTTTTTTTACTTTTTTCTAACCGTACCGTTTGGGCGATCTTGGCCAAGGCCTCATAAAGATTAAGATAAAATTTAGCCGCCGCTTCTAAGTGATTAAGAAAAAGTTGGGGTAGGTGGAGGAGACGAAGAGTATGGCCGGCTGGCGCCGTATCCCAGACAATGCGTTCGTACTTACCGCTCTCGGCTAATTCTTTTATAAAATTAAGCATATACTCTTCTTCTATCCCCGGGGCTCCGCCGATGTAATCGACGAAGTCATAATCAAGATTGGCAAAAGCCATAAGCACCTGGTGGATTTCCGGACCGAAACGCGCTTTCCATTTCTTCAGGATTGCTTCTGATTGGATCTCCAAGGCATAAAGGTTTTTGATGCCCCCTATCTGCTGTTCATCGGCCGTCAAAGGAGTTTCAAAAATATCCGATAAGGACGGGGTAGGATCAGAAGAAATTATGAGTGTGCGGTAGCCGTGAATAGCAAAGTGAAAAGCTATGGCTGCGGAACAGGTAGTCTTACCCACTCCCCCTTTACCGCCAACAAAAATAAGTTTTTTCCCCGAAAACTCAGCGTCATTCATGGGCATTGTTTATTTTCCTCATCGGCTTTCTTCCCGGTCCAGGTGGGCCAGCATAAGTCTGAACGATCGATATAAAACGCCGGGCCTCTTCGCCTTCAATTTTTAAAGATGTATCTCGCCAGTGTCTTCGGCGCACAGCGACGCGGCAGAATTCCCTGGCCTGACCGGAGATGCGATTTGGTGCTCCTTCTTCACCTTGAGTCCAGAGTTTTCCTGAGGGGAGGATGAGTTCTAAACGGATGGGAATATCAAGAAATTTAAGCCCATTTATTTGATAAGCATAGGGGCGAGCTATATAGGCCAGAAAAGCGATATGCCGTAAACGATCGGTATCTTCCGGCTCCTCGCCTAAAGCATCATAACAATCTAGGCCATGGGCCCACGTCTCCATTAGCCTGGCAGTGGCAAAGGCCCGCGCACTCATGGGCTGAGCAAACCAAGGGATTCTTTGTTTCGGGTCGCATTTGGCCAGTTCGCGCAGCATAAGGCCGCGGACTTCTCGCCACCATTGCCAAACTTTTTCGGGTGGGAGTAACTTTCCTTTTTGGGGACCAAGTTCGGTAAAACCAAACTGCAATTTGGCTGCTTCGGCCAATGGTGAATAATCTCCCTGCAAAAGGGTGACGGCTACTTCATCAATATGGGCGATATGCGAGATGGAATCTTTAACTGACCAACCTTCTGCCGGGGTGGGCAGATCCCATTGGTTTTCGCTCAAATTTTGCAAAAAATTATCTAAAGATTCTTGCTCGGCTTTCAAATCATTAAGAATCTCTTGCATAGCTAAATTGAGGTCCTAAATTTTTTAAACTTAGGTCGAACTTGGAAAATTTTATTAAAGATATTTTTTAAAAAATTCACTTACTTTATGGGCCATTTGGTCAACATAGACGTTCCAAAAATGGTTAGCTTTAGGGAAGAAGACCAATTCTTTGGGTTCCGGAAATTTGCTCACTAAGGCGCGCAGATTATCCGCCGCAATAAACTCATCTTCTGTGCCGCAAACAAACAATTTTGGTTTGCCGTAATTAATGAGCAAAGTGGGAGGTTCAATAAGTGGAGAAATTCCGGCCACCACCTTAATCTTTGGTTCTTCCGTAGCTAACTGAAAAGCTACCAGGCTACCAAAAGAATAACCACAGATTCCAATTCTCTGGGCGTCTATAGATTCATGATTAATTAAATAGGTTACTGCGGCGCGGGCATCTTCTTTTTCCCCAAGGCCATGGGCAAAATTTCCCTCACTCAACCCTACGCCGCGAAAATTAAATTTTAGCCAAGCTAAACCCTGGGCTTCGGCCTGCGCGCAAACAGCTTCCACTATATAATTATCCATATTCCCCCCGTATAAAGGATGGGGGTGACAGACTATTATCGCTGGAAAAGGACTTTTCCCTTGAGGAAAACTTAATATTCCTTCCAGGCGAAGGTTTCCGCTCCTAAAATTTATCTTTTGGGCGTTCATATTCCTTTATTTCTTCTTGGTCAAGAAGGCCAAGCCTTTTTGCAAAGTTTCGGGGAAGTCTTTGGCCGTAATTAAGAGGCTTTGGATATATCCTTCCATTTCCAGATGGGTCATCCGATCTAAACCAAAGCCCAGGTCAATAATTCTTTTAGCCAACCCCAGAGCTAAAGGAGGCCGCTGAAGTAGTTTAGCGATAAACGCTTGCGTTTTTTCGGCAAGTAAATTTTCAGGGTAAATATAATGAACTAACCCTATTTCGTAGGCCCGCGGGGCTGGTATCATCTCTCCAGTCATGATTAATTCTTTGGCCCGCGCCGGACCGAGGAGGCGTGTTAAACGGGTCGTGCCTCCACAATCAGGAATTAATCCTAAGATGATCTCGGGTACGCCCAAAGTGGCTGTTTCACTGGCCAAGCGGAAGTCAGCGGTTAGGGCTAGCTCCAAGCCCAGGCCACCACAAAACCCATGTATTTTAGCTACTACGGCTTTTTCCAGATGTTCGATTCTATTTAGCAGGGCATGAATAGCAGCTATCCCTTCCCGTAAACGAACGCCCGGCGGGCGCCCATCTTCGCGGGATATATGTCCCAAATAATTAAAATCAATACCGGCGGAAAAAGCTGGCCCGGCCCCTTGCAGCAAGATCACGCGCGCTTCGGCATTAGCGCCTAAATTAGTAATTGCTTTTTCAATTTCTGCTAACACCTCGCCGTTAATAGCATTCCTTTTTTCAGGACGATTGAGGGTGATAATTCCCACATTATCTTTGATTTCCCATTGAACAACCTGATGCATCTTTTTCTTCCTCCTTTCTTCCTTCTCCGAGATTCTATGATTCTGGAATTCCGCTCAGTCGGGCAATTTCCCGGGTTATTCTTTTGGTAAATTCCTTGCTTTCCGTTTCTGCAGGAGCATAGATGGGCTCACCGATTTTTATCTCCACTTTTCTTGGCCAACCATTTTTGCCGTATTTTAAGCCCAGAGGAATAAAAGGGATTTTATTAAAGCCATTCTCTCCCATTTTTTCCTGGAAATAAAGAAGGTGCTGGATGAGACCATGCTTTCCTTGCCCCATAACATAAGGATAATATGTTCCTTCGGGGAATAGGACTATAAATTCCTTGGCCTGCAAGAGTTTTTCAATATACCGAAAAGAGTTAAGACTCTTAATAGGTTTCATCCGATCCAAAGGAATACCGCCTAAAGCCATTAAAAAATGCCTAACCAAGGGATAAACGAAAAGTTCTTTTTTAGCAATGTAGCTTAGAGATTTAGGGATGGATAAACCAATGAGGGGAATATCAGTCCAAAACTGATGCTTAGGTAAAATAATGGCTGGCCCCTGGGCCGGAATCTTTTCTTGCCCCTCAATTTTAAGATTATAAAAAAGGCTGAAGCAAATATGGCCGATTATTTTAATGATTTTGTAAAGCCAATTTTTGCGCCAAAGCACAAGGCCCATTTTATTCCATCTCCGCGGGCTAAATTAACATATTAATGGATAAGAATCAACATTTGCCTCATTTCCACCTACGAAGTGGAAATGAGGAATTTTTGGGCTTGACGATTTCCAGGCCCATTGCCATAATAAATAAAATCTTAAGAAGAGCAGGTATATTTAAAAAAACGAAGGAGGAGAATATGAGCCAAAAGGTAATTGAACTGTTAAATGCTGCGCGAGCAAGGGAATTAACGGCTATCAGCCAATATATGGTCCAGCACTACGAATTGGAAGATAGCGATTATGGGAAATTGGGCAAGAAAATGAAAGAAATTGCTATCCAGGAAATGAAACACGCTGAGGCTTTGGCTGAAAGAATTCTTTTCTTGAAGGGGACACCTACTTCCAAACCCGATGCGGAAGTTAAAAAAGGGCAGGATATTGAGCCTATGTTGAATACAGATATCGCCTTAGAAGATCAGGCGATAAAGATGTATAATGAAGCGGCTAAAGTTTGCGCCGAAGAGAAAGATCAAATTTCTAAACAGTTATTTGAGAAACTGCTGGCCGAAGAAGAAGATCATTTCAATTTCTTTGACAACACTAAAGACCATTTAGTCAAGCTCGGGGCAGCTTATTTAGCTACCCTTACCGGAGAGTAGAAGGCTTTCCCTTATTAAAAATCAAGAGCGGAAAGTTATTATAAGAGCGAGGCTACTTTTTTAATAGCGCAGAGCTCGCCGCACATAGTGCACACATCACTTTCCTTAGGCAGACGTGAAGAGCGCAGCTCCTGCGCTCTCTCTGGATCGATGGCCAGGCGAATTTGCTCTGGCCAGTTCAAAGCTTTCCGCGCCCGCGCCATAGATATATCTTGATCCATTGCCCCTGGCAAACCGCGAGCAATATCAGCAGCATGGCCAGCGATTTTTGCGGCAATGACCCCCGCGCGTACATCTTCTATAGTCGGCAGCCGAAGATGCTCAGAAGGGGTGACGTAGCATAGAAAATCAGCTCCGGCCCAAGCAGCTAAGGCCCCCCCGATGGCTCCAGTAATATGATCATAGCCCGGCGCAATGTCCGTAACCAAGGGACCGAGCACATAGAAAGGAGCTCCGTGGCAGAGGCGCTTTTCTAATAAAACATTGGCCTGAATTTGATGGAGCGGGACATGCCCCGGGCCTTCAATCATTACCTGCACCCCCTTGGCCCAGGCTCGCTCGGTAAGTTCGCCCAAGAGAAGAAGTTCCTGGATTTGTCCTCGATCTGTGGCATCGGCGAGACATCCAGGCCGTAGGCCATCGCCTAAGCTCAAAGTTAGGTCGTAAGCATGGGCAATTTCTAATAGCCGGTCATACTGCTCGAAGAGAGGATTTTCCTTTTTATTATAACTCATCCACTCCACCAGGATAGATCCTCCGCGGCTGACCACGCCCAGAAGACGTCCTTCTTTCTTAATCCGCTCCACAGAATTAAGGGTTACTCCACAATGCACGGTAATAAAGTCCACACCATCTTCCGCATGGCGCTCTATAACGGAAAAAAGGTCATCGGCCGTCATTTCCACCATAGGGCGTTTTTTCTTCTCCGGCATCTCAATGGCGGCCTGATAAATTGGTACCGTTCCTACGGGAACGGTGGAAACTTCCAAAACAGCCCGCCGCGTCTCATCGATGGCCGGGCCGGTGGACAAGTCCATTATAGTATCTGCCCCGGCCGCAATGGCGGCGCGCACTTTAGCTAACTCTTCTTCAATATCAGTATGATCTTTGGACGTGCCCACATTGGCATTGACTTTAGTGCGCAGGCCTTTCCCAATAGCTAAAGGAGCTATCTTTTGGTGCTGCACATTTTGGGTTATAACAATAGTCCCTTCTGCTAATCCCTCCCGGATAAATTCTGGGGTTACCCCTTCTGTTAAGGCTACCTGCTTCATAGCCTCAGTTAATTTCCCTTGGCGTGCGTATTCTAATTGTGTCATGGTATGATCTCCATAATTTATTTTTGGCCGAGTTGTTTTAAGATAAGTTCGGCAACTTTTTTCCCGGAGAGAAGCATCCCACCAAATATAGGTCCCATGCGATAACCACCAAAAGTAGCATTAACCGCCATGCCGGCCACATACAAGCCAGGATAGATTTCTCCTGTATTTTCTATTGTAGAGGCTTCAGCTTCTTCTGCCCATAAAGAGCGCTCTCCTTGAAAAATCTGGAAAGGAGTATTAAAGTTTACTTTATTTTTTTTCTGCAGCACCTGGACAACTTCCGCTGGATGGCCAGTAGCGTCTACTACAAAATTTGCGCGCACGGCTAAGGGATCCACATGCAAATTGGCCATCTCCACTGCCGTCCAATTAATGACCAATCCCGTCACTCTTTCTTGGCGGACCAACAAATCTTCCACACTTATACCATTGAAGATTTTAACACCCGCGCGACAGGCCGCAGTGCATAGAGAAGAGACAACTTCTACCGCATCCGCCGTATAATATCTATCGGTAAATTTTTCGGTAGCGATACCGAATTCCTCCAGAATGGGTTTGGCTTCTTCTTGGATAACTATTTCATTAAAGAGCATTCCGCCAGCCCACATGCCCCCGCCTATACTTAATTTACGTTCGAATAAAGATACTTTTGCTTTGCCTTTAGCCAAATAATAAGCAGCGACTAAACCGGATGGTCCGGCCCCGACGATGGCTGCATCCAGATCTAAGGACTTCAAGAATTTTTGGGTAAAGCGCTCAATAATTGCCCGGGAAATTATGACTTCGTCCAGTTTTACCTTTTCTTCTGACATAATTACCAGCTCCTCGGCAAAAATTAAAAAAGCCGTCGATTCATTTTTCGCTGAACCGGCGGCTTTTTCTTTCTATGATCGATTTGCCTTCCCTCCGCTGGCATTACCCAACAGGTTCAAGGGGTCATCCCGCTTCCAGCGGGATTTCTCAGCCGGTTCAGCTCCCCTAGCAAATCTATTTTAATTTTACTCCCAATCAAGAGAGCGGTCAAGCAAATTCCCGACTGACCGTCGATCAGTTTTAATTTTTCTCACCAGCAGGAGACAGGCGGGAGGG
>JBNAWB010000060.1:0-17676 GCA_049699975.1 Thermodesulfobacteriota bacterium | reverse complement strand
CCCAGCCGATTTTAATTTCGCCTCTCCCCCTCCCGCCTGTTTCCTGCTGGCGAGATATATTGAAACTGTTAGACGGTCAGGGCAAATAAGCCTTGACTAAATGGTCTTTATCTATTATGCTAAATTATTTGAATTCATTTTAAAAAAGGCATATGTTCGATTCATTAACTACCAAATTAAGCTCCATTTTTAAAAAGCTGCGGGGGCATGGGAAGCTTACGGAGCAAAACATTGCTGAGGCTTTGAAAGAAGTCCGCCTGGCCCTTTTGGAAGCGGACGTAAATTTCAAAGTAGTTAAAGATTTTATAGAAAAAATCCGTGAGCGAGCCTTGGGCCATGAAGTTCTGGAGAGTTTAACTCCGGCTCAACAAGTAATTAAAATCGTTTATGATGAGCTAATAAATCTTTTAGGTGGGAAGAATTATGGGTTGAACCTTTCTTTCAAGCCACCCATTCCCATTATGTTGGTGGGGTTGCAAGGCTCAGGGAAGACGACCACCATAGCTAAATTAGGTAAATTCTTGAGAGATAAGGGAAGGAGACCATGCTTAGTTCCAGCAGATGTTCGCCGTCCAGCGGCCATAGAGCAACTTAAAAAACTGGGGGAACAGTTACAACTTCCCGTTTTTTCGCCCAACCTCAGGGATAATCCTCTAAACATTTGTCGCCAGGCCTGCCAATGGGCCGAAACGGAAAATATGGATGTAGTATTGATCGATACTGCTGGGCGGTTGCATATAGACGAAGTTTTAATGACCGAATTGCAAGAGATCAAGAAAGCTATTAATCCGCGGGAAATTCTTTTAGTAGCTGATGCTATGACCGGGCAGGATGCCGTAAATGTTGCCCAAAAGTTTAATGAAGCTCTCGATATTCACGGCGTTATTCTAACCAAACTTGATGGAGATGCCCGGGGAGGAGCGGCACTTTCTATAAAGGCGGTCACCGGCAAGCCTATTAAATTTATAGGCGTGGGCGAGAAAACGGACGCCCTGGAAGTTTTTCATCCCGAAAGGATGGCTTCCCGGATCTTGGGCATGGGAGATGTTCTCTCCTTGATCGAAAAAGCCCAAGAAGCTATTGATGCTCAAAAAGCCAAAGAGTTAGAGAAAAAAATATTAAAAGAATCTTTCACCCTGGAGGATTTTCGCGAGCAAATTCAACAGATCAAGAAAATGGGTTCTTTAGATCAAATTCTTTCTATGATTCCCGGGTTTGGGCGATTAAAAATTCCCAAGGATTATCAAGCCGATGAAAAAGATTTGGTCAAAATAGAGGCCATTATCAATTCTATGACGAGAGAAGAACGGCGTCATCCTGAAATTATAAACGGCAGCAGACGTTTACGGATTGCCAAAGGCAGTGGTACGACAGTACAAGATGTGAATCAATTACTTAAGCAATATTTACAAATGAAAAAAATGCTCAGGCAGTTTAAACGCGGAGGATTCCGGGGCTTCCCGAAAGGAATTTTTTCCTGAACGGCCTGGGTTAAAGGGAAGTAGATAGGGGAGGAATTTAGAAAATGGCGGTAACAATTCGACTAACGCGGATGGGCGCAAAGAAAAAACCATTTTACCGAGTGGTAGTAGCTGATTCTCGATTTCCTCGAGATGGCCGATTTATTGAAGCAGTGGGGACGTATGATCCAAATTTGAACCCACCGGCGATAAATTTAAAACAAGAGAAAATAATTACTTGGCTAAAAAGGGGAGCCCATCCAACAGACACAGTCCGGAGTCTGATGAAAAAAGCGGGCATATCTCTGCACCAGTTGGCGACCCATAAAAAAGAAAGCCCAAGTGGTGGGGAAGAAAAGCCAGCTTAATTTTGGAAAAATATTTAAATATAAAGGCCGTTTCTTTAGAAACTCTTAAAAAGAGGAATACAACTTCAGGCGATTGAAAGGGGGCAAAATTCTATGGAAATGAAAGATCTGATCACTTATATTGCCAAAGCCTTGGTAGATCATCCGGAGGCGGTTCAGGTTTCGGAAGTGGAAGGAGAACAGACTTCTGTAATCGAGCTAAAAGTGGCCAAAGATGATCTGGGGAAGGTAATTGGTAAACAAGGTAGAACGGCGCGAGCGATGCGCACTATTTTGAGTGCTGCTTCTACCAAAGTCCGCAAAAAGGCGGTATTGGAAATAATTGAGTGACCTTCCCAACGAAGCATCCCTGCTCTTTATAGGCCGCGTGGTCAAGACGCAGGGAATTAAAGGTGAAATAAGAATCCAGGCAGCCTCCGGAGAAAAAAGCCTTATTTCTCCGGGGGTGGTCTTATATTTAAAAAATAAAGAAGGTCGGCTACAATCACTAACAGTAACATCACTGCGGTACCAAAAAGGTATAATCATCCTGGCCTTCCAGGAGGTAAGCGGACTAAACGAGGCAGAAAAGTTAGTCGGCAGTAAAGTTTACATAGCAAAAGATATTTTGCCATCTCTCCCTCCAGATGAGTTTTATTGGTTTCAACTTTTTGGCCTAAAAGTTTTCACGGAAAAAGGGACGTATCTGGGAATAATAAAGGGGATTATGCCTACGGGTAGCAACGATGTTTTGGTAGTGCGGCGAGACCGAGAAGAATATTTAATCCCGGCTATTGCTGAAGTAGTCAAGCAAGTTGACCTGAAAGAGAAGATCATGGTCATATGTCCCATGGCCGGACTGTTACCCAAAGATGATCTTTGACGTTTTAACCATCTTTCCAGGAATATTTACCTCGCCTTTGCAGGAAAGCCTTCTAAAGAAGGCCTTGGATAAAAATTTGCTCCGAGTTAAAATTATTAATTTGCGCGATTTTGCCTTGGATAAACATCATACTACAGATGATTATCCTTATGGAGGCGGGGCCGGGATGGTTATGAAACCAGAACCCATCATCCTGGCGGTAGAAAAAATTAAGAACGAAGATCCGACAGCGCAGACAATTTTGCTTACGCCCCAGGGAGAGCTTTTGCACCATAATTTAGCCCGGGAGCTGAGTAAGCATCAGCATTGGATCTTGATTTGTGGGCGATACGAAGGTTTAGATGAGCGCGTCCGCTTGAGTGTCGTGGACCGAGAAATTTCCATCGGTGATTACGTTCTTAATGGCGGCGAAATTCCGGCTTTAGTGGTTATTGAAGCTGTGAGTCGTTTTATTCCTGGGTTTTTAGGCTCCAGCCAATCGCTTACCGAAGAATCATTTGCCCAGGGACTATTGGAATATCCGCAATATACCAGGCCACCGGTTTTTCGCGGCATGGCCGTTCCCGAAATTCTTCTCTCCGGGAACCATGCCCAGATCCAAGCCTGGAGGAGGAGAGAATCTTTGCGCAGAACCTTCCTGCGCCGACCAGATCTTTTGGAAAGAGCACAACTTTCTGAAGAAGATAAAAAATTTTTAGAGTCCTTGCGTTCTGCTCACTAATAAGGCCAAGGATAGGGAGGTTTATCATGCATGCCTTAGAACAACTGGAGAAAGAACAAATCCGTACGGACTTACCTGATTTTCGTCCTGGGGATACTATAAAGGTTCATGTGAAAATAAAAGAAGGGGATAAAGAAAGAATTCAGGTATTTGAAGGAGTGGTTATCCGCAAAAGAAGAGGGGCAAGCCGATCAACTTTCACCGTACGCAAAGTCTCCTATGGGGTGGGGGTGGAAAGGATATTCCCTACAAATTCTCCGGCTATTGAGCGCATCGAAATCGTGCAAAGAGGTAAAGTGCGCCGCGCCAAACTGTATTATTTAAGGCAATTGAAAGGCAAAGCGGCCCGCATTAAAGAGCAGAGAAATCTTTAAACCATATGGAGCCTTTTGAAGACCAGGCCAGAGCCCAAGGCTATCAAATTATTGCCGGGATAGATGAGGCTGGACGGGGTCCTTTAGCCGGCCCAGTGGTAGCTGCGGCTGTAATCCTACCGCCGAAAGTAAAAATCAAGGGCCTCAATGATTCAAAGAGACTTTCTGCCACCCAGAGAGAAAAATTTTTCCACCTAATCTTTGAACACGCTCAAGGAATCGGGGTGGGCATCGTGGAAGCACCAGAAATTGATCACTCCAATATCTGGCGGGCCACTCAAAAAGCAATGGCGGAAGCTATAAAAAACCTCCCTGCTTGTCCTGACTACCTACTTATTGACGGGAAGTGGCCTTTGGCCTTATCTATAGCTCAAAAGGTAATTATAAAGGGAGATCAACGCTGCCAGTCCATTGCGGCAGCGTCGGTTATAGCTAAAGTAACCCGCGACCGCATAATGCTTAACTACCATGAGCTTTACCCGCAGTATAATTTCGCCCGCCACAAAGGCTATGCGACCAAAGAACATTTGGCTGCTATTCGCCGTTATGGCTGTTGCCCTATTCACCGCCATTCATTCAAACCTATTTACCAAAATTCCCTCCTATGAATAAAGAACGTATCTCTCTGGGCAAAATAGGGGAAGAATTGGCGTTGGCCCACCTCAAAAAAATGAAATACAAAATTCTGGAGAGAAACTATAAATGTCCTTTAGGTGAGGTGGATCTTGTGGCGCGAGATAAAAACACTTTAGTCTTTATCGAGGTCAAGACCAGGAAGACAAAAGATTTCGGGGGACCAGCAGCGGCGGTAGATCTGCGCAAACAGCGGCAACTCTCCAAAGTGGCCCTCCATTATTTAAATCAAAATAAACTTAATAATGTGCCGGCCCGTTTTGATGTAGTGGCCATCGAGCTTATCTCCCCTGCCGCGCGGATCGAAGTAATTCGTAATGCCTTTGAACTCTGCTATGAGTAATTTCTTTTATGCACCCCTTTAACAAACCTCACTACTACCGGGAACGATGATGATGTTTTTTCCCTTCTTGATCAACGAACAAAAAGTTTACCACCCCTTAGAGAATCTACTCCTTGGAAAGTTAAAAATTTTCTTACGGGGTTTACTTTCTTGCCTATTTTTCTTATTATAAAAACCATGGATTTATCCATTCTCTCTCGAGAAGAAGAATTTCCAGAACTGGTCCGAAAGAGATTGGCCTCGGCGCCCTTAGATTATGAGGAGCAATTCGCTTTTATACAAAAAATGCGCTTTAGCTCTCATCCTTGGGAAGGGGCGGGGATCCTTCTGCCGCTCTTTTTTGCCAAGGAGCAAAGGGAAGAAAACTTTCCTATCCCCCATTATACTTTTTTGCTCAATAAACGATCGGCTATTGTTCAACAACCCGGAGATTTATGTGCGCCGGGTGGAGGAATTAAACCCACGGATAAACTCTTGCAAAAAATTTTGGAAATGGCCCTTCTTCTCTGGATAAAAAAAGATGCCTGGCTATTGGCCCAACAAAGAGGGAAAGGAACTTATAAAAAAATTCTTTTGATATTGAGTAACGCTTTAAGGGAAAGCTGGGAAGAGATTCGTCTACATCCTTTTAATATAGAATTTTTGGGTGCCCTTCCGGCTTATCGTTTACAATCAAGGCGCTGGATCATGTTTCCGGTTGTGGGCCGAGTCAAAAAAGCTTGGAGACCAAAATTAAGCTGGGAAGTAGAAAAAATAATTCCTATACCTTTAGCAGCTTTCTTTGAGGTAGCAAATTATGCTGTTTATTCTTTAGAGATTCCAGATAATTTAAAGGCGGAGGGAATTCCCGATCCTTGGGAATTCCCCTGTTTTGTTTATAAAGTAAATGGGGCCGAAGAAATACTTTGGGGGGCGACATATATGGTAATCCGTTCTTTTTTCCAGATTATCTTTCCTTTTCCCCTGCCTTCTCCTAATGGGCAAAGGATAATTCGTCGCCCCTTGTTGAGAAATTATTTTTCAGGATCTAAAGGTTGAAGCATAATTAGCCGATTCAGGAAAAAATGTAAAAGGGAGGCCATATGGAAAGTAAAATTAAAAAAGTAGCCGTAGTAGGGACTGGTACATTGGGCACCCAAATCGCTATTCAATGCGCTTCTTATGGTTATGAAGTTAAAGCTTATGATCAAAACCAGGAATCATTCTCCCAGACTATTCCCAAAGTCTTGCGGATGATGAAAATCTTGGGTAAAGGCCCAACTCTGCCCGTAGAGGAATGGCAGAAAGCTGCCCAAAAGGTAATTTTGACTAAAGATCTGAAAGAAGCCTTAGCCGAAGCCGACCTGGTTATTGAAGCAGTACCCGAAAATTTAGAACAGAAACGTCAAGTTTTTGCCCAAATTGACGCCTTAGCTCCGCTGAAGGCTATCTTGGCAACTAATAGTTCTTCATTACCTATCTCGAAGATTGAGGATGCCACGCGGCGGCCGGAGAAATGTTTAAACATGCATTTTTATCAACCGGCCGTGGGTATGAATATTGTAGATATAATGGGCGGAACAAAGACTCAGCCAGAAATTATGGCAATGGCCAAAGAATTTGTGCGGTCACTAAAGTGCATCCCTTTAACAGTAAAAAAAGAGATTCTGGGCTTTTGTTTTAACAGTGTATGGCGGGCAATCAAAAAGCAGGCTCTTTTTATGTGGGCTAATGGTTTTGTGGATTTTCGGGATATAGACCGGGCCTGGATGGTATTCACGCAGATGAATCAGGGGCCTTTTGGTCTGATGGATTTAGTGGGCCTGGATGTAGTGTATGACATCGAAATTTCATATTATAACGACTCCCAAGATCCGCGGGACTATCCACCTCAGGCTCTAAAAGAAAAGATAGCTCGGGGCGAGCTGGGTGTTAAAACAGGAAAGGGATTTTATACATATCCTGATCCAGAATACGCTCATCCTAATTTTTTATATGGTTGAGGCTTAACTTTCTTTTTCCTCCAAGGCGGCAAACTCTTTGAGTAGTTCTTTTTGCCGTTTGCTCAATTTGGTGGGCACTTTGATGACTACTTGCACATGTTGGTCTCCCCGCCCAAAGCCATTTAAATGGGGGATCCCTTGACCACGCAAGGTGAATACTTGGCTGCTTTGGGTGCCCGGGGGGATCGTTAATTTTTTGGTGCCATTCAAAGAAGGTACTTCAATTTCTGCTCCCAAAGCAGCTTGGGTAAAAGAAATGGGGATTTGACAGAAAATATCATCTCCTTGCCGCTCAAAAAATGGATGGGGCTCAACATGGAGGACCACGTATAAATCTCCTGGCCGTCCGCCTCTTTCCCCTTCTCCTCCTTCGCCAGCAATTTTTAGCCGGCTTCCCGTATCAACCCCCGCCGGTATTTTAATGGGTATTTTTTTAAGTTTTTTGACTTTACCCGTGCCCCGGCACTCTGTACAGGGATGCGGAATAAAAAATCCTTGGCCACGACAACGGGAACAGGTGGTGCGTAAAGTAAAAAAACCTTGGGAATGAGTGATTTGGCCGCTGCCGTGGCAGGCGGGACAAGTTTCCCGTCGCGTGCCCGGCTGAATACCGGTTGCTTTACAAGTGGGGCACGATTCGGGGCGTTCGATCTCAATCTCTGTTTCTTTCCCTAAAGCAGCGTCCAAAAAGGAAATAGTTAGATCAAAGCGATAGTCAGGCCCTTTCTTTGGACCAGCGCTGCGCCGGCGGCCCGTGGTAAAACCAAAAAATTCTTCAAAGATGTCGCTGAAACTCGTAAAGATATCTTCGAACCCGGTAAATCCAGAGAAGCCCGTGCGTTGCAGACCTTCGTGGCCATACCGATCATATAGCTCCCTTTTCTCGGGATCCCGCAATACTTCATAGGCTTCGGCCGCTTCTTTAAATTTTTCTTCCGCTTCTTTATTCCCTGGGTTACGGTCAGGATGGTATTGGAGGGCTAATTGCCGGTAGGCTTTTTTAATCTCCGCTTCCGTAGCATGGCGCGGTACTCCCAGAATTTCATAATAGTCTCTTTTAATCATCTGGATAAAAATTTTCCTCCTCAATTTTGAATATTAACATTTTAAAGTCTGATGTCAAGTTCTGGAATATCTAACTGTCGATGACATTTTAAACTGCCGCCTAATTCAGGCGTGAGTCTATTCCGGATTTGGTATTCCTTTGGCCCCTGCCCTGGGACCGAGTCGATTCCGACCTTCTCACCTGATGGATTTTTAGTGACCTTCTCCTTTGAGACTGGTGCGAAACCTCTTTCTGGCCATGGCGAGCGACCCCGCACTTGCGACGGGGGAGCGTGGCCATCTCTTTAATTTCAAGCTGTTACGAGATCGCCGCGGTCGCTACGCTCCCTGGCGATGACCTTATGAACCAGTCTTGTTGGGGAGGGGACTTGCCCTGGGGAGTAAGTTTTAATCCTCCACAGGGCAGGGTCGGAATGGACTCGTAACGAAGTGAGGGGGCGATATTCTCGCAGTAATATAAATTTCAGCTCCTTTTTGAATTGGGCATTACATTTTTCGAGAAATTTTAGCAACTAAATTGGAGATGAACCTATTTTCTTTGGTAAAGGAAGGAAAACCAGAAATTTTCTTCATATTGATCGATTAAAATGAGTTTTTCTTTTAATTTTTGGGTAAGCCGATAAGATTCATTGCCCAGGAGGCCAGAGATCAGATAATAGCGCTTCGTGAAGAAAATTTCTTTTTCGGTTATTTGAGCTATTACTTCCCAAGGCATATTAGCTATAAGCAGATCACATTTAATGTACAGAAAATCTCGAGCATCGCCTTGCCAAAGGTGCATTTTATCTTCTAAAGAATTCAGTTTTCTATTTAGGCGCGCCGTTTCTATGGCTAAATTATTATAATCCAGAGCAAAAGATTTTTGGGCGCCTAATTTTAAACCAGCCAGGGAAAGAATTCCTGTGCCCGTGCCCAGATCAAGAATAATTTGGGGAGCTTCGCTTTGGAAAAGTTTTTCCAGAAGGTGAAGGCATCCTCTCGTGCTGGCGTGAAATCCAGAACCAAAAGCCATTCTTGGATCAAGGCAAATCTTTATTCCTTCCAAAGACGGCGGAATTAGCCAAGGGGGATAAACAATTATCCGGCCTACTTGAAAACTATGGAAAGGTTGCCCTGCTTCCCAATCCTCATGGCGGATCACTAACTCGGAGCGGAAAGGCAAAGGCAGCTTTTGCCGAAGAGGCTTCTTTTCTCTTTTAAAAAATAGAAAAGAATATTCCCCTTCTTTCCAGAAGCCCAAATAATCTTCGTCAATCACAAATTGCAGAAACGGTTTCAGGTCTCCTTTAAATTCATAGATGAAAATTAAATCGTACATTTGAATTCATTTCCAATGGCTTGGCCAAGATTTTTCGGCCCCCCTTTTTCATGGTCATCTTAAAAGAATTTAATAAAAAGGTAATTACATTTGTAAATTAAAATCAAGAAAAAAGTAATCCCCGCGTAATCCATCACTGCAAAGAGGATAATTTCTTAGGAAGTCCCTCCCCCGCGATGACCTTAGGGCACAACCTCGCTGGTTTAATAACCCACCCTCCGCTGAGGGGTTACGGCGGGCTGATGTTTGCTCTTTACAGCTATGCGGATTTGCATTATTTTAAAAAAACTAAGTTAAAAAAGGAATCAAGTCATGGATAAAGAAGAACAAAGGAAGAAAATTAACCATAATCATAATCACCATGACTCTTATAAAAAAAGTCGCCGGGCCTTATGGTGGGCTATTGGTTTAACGGCCAGCATTATGGTGGTGGAATTTGGCGGTGGATGGTGGGCTAATTCTTTGGCCCTCATGAGTGATGCCGGCCATATGTTGACAGATTTAATGGCTCTTTTGTTGAGCTTATTCGCTCTCCAATTAACTATGCGCCCCCCTTCGGCTACCAAGACCTTTGGCCTTTACCGCATGGAAATCTTGGCTGCTTTGATTAATGGGGCAGCTCTTATTCTGATTAGTAGTTATATTTTTTACGAGGCCTATCAACGCTGGCAAAACCCTCCTGTAGTAGAAAGCAGCCTGATGCTCCTCATAGCCCTTTTAGGCTTGCTAGCTAACGGCTTAGCGGGTTTAATTTTGATGCGCCAAACTCATGGGAATCTTAATTTGCGCGGCGCTTATCTGCATATATTAGGAGATGCCCTCTCTTCAGTAGGGGTCATTTTAGCAGGGGTGATCATTCATTTTACGGATTGGTACACCATCGATCCGCTGATCAGTATGGCCATTTGTTTGGTGATCTTACGCGGAGCCTTCCTTTTAGTAAAAGATGCCGTAAATATTCTGTTAGAAGCTGTTCCTAAAGATATTAACCTGAGCAATGTGCAAGCAGCTTTGCTGGCCATTCCAGGAGTAAAGAGTTTGCATCACTTACATGTGTGGACAATTAGCTCGGGAAGGCATGCTTTGAGCGCCCATATCTTGGTGGGCGATATGCAAACCAGGAGCACAGACCAGATATTAAAAGAGATAAATCAAACCCTCCAAGAAAGGTTTCAAATTGCCCATAGTACTATTCAATTTGAATGCGAAGACTGTCAGGAGGGTTTGACCTGTCATTTTGATCGGGAGAACTAAGAAAAATGGTATGGAGGAAGGCATGGTATATAAGACTATTAAATTTTCTGAACCCCAAGAAGGTTTAGGTTTACTACTTTTAAATCGCCCGGAGCGCTTAAATGCCCTGAACTTGGAAATGGTAGAAGAATTGCATGCTTTCTTCTTCCACCTCCAAAATCAAGAAAGGGTTAGAGTTCTAATTATCACCGGAGCCGGCCGGGGTTTTTGCGCCGGAGCTGACTTAAAAGATGCGAAGATATTAGGCGCAGGAGAGAACCTTCTCAATCAACCAGCTCGATACTTAGTGACCATCCAGAAGAAGTACGGAAATCTCATTTTGGAAATGCGGCGCGCGCCACAACCAATTATTGCGGCAGTTAATGGCCCAGCCGCCGGAGGCGGTATGAGCTTGGCTTTAGCTGCGGACGTAATTGTCGCAACTCCCCAAGCTTATTTTGTCCCCTCATTCATTAATATCGGTCTTGCGGCAGGAGAAATGGGGTCTTCTTATTTGCTTCCGCGGGCCGTGGGGTTATTCCGGGCGGCAGAAATCCTTTATACGGGCCGGGTCGTGGAAGCTGCCGAAGCAGAAAAAATTGGCCTGGTAAGTCAGGTAGTTCCGGAAGAGAAATTATTGACCAAGGCGCAAGAGATTGCCGAGCAGATGTTGAGCAAGAGTGCCTTGGGTCTTAGGCTTACTAAGGAGATTTTGAATAATAATTTATCAGCTTCTTCTTTAGAAGCGGCGGTGGAGATGGAAAATCGGAACCAAAGTCTTCTTGTTGCTCATCCTGATTTTTTAAAAGCTGTGCAAAATTTTAAAAAGGAGAAGAAATAATTTAAAAAAGAAAGGAGATGAGGGCATGCAAATTTGGCGCGCAGATCAAATTGATTTTCTCGAATTTTCCATTCGGGGCAAGGAGTACGATGTTAAGTTTTTTGGCGTCCAGGCTATAAAAGCCCCTACGGGAGAAACACCTTATTGGGAAATTGAATTTGATGACGGCTCCCGCATGGTGACCAATGATTTAATTACTATAAGATTCACCAAGAAGAAAAAGTAGCCCTAAGCTAAGCAGAGGAGGTCAAAGATGGAGAGTGGCAGAGAGAAGCATGAGAAGATAACCAGAAAAATCAGAATTTATTTGGCGTTTGAACCTGTGCGGGTTCTGGAAGGGATAGTTACCATCCCCAGTGCGCGGACACGTCTTTCTGATTTATTAAATGATGAAAAGACTTATCTTCCTCTTGAGGATGTTTCTGTTCCCGATGGATGGTTGCAATTTGGCGTTGATTTTGTCCTGCTAAATAAAAAAGAAATTAAAGCGGTTGTCGAACTTGGGTAAACTTTCTAATCAGGCGCATTTAAGGCCGCCACCGCAGCCTTGGTCTGCGGTTAGCCAGAACCTCATCAAGACGCGAGACTTTGGTTTTATGGGGCGCACTTTTTAAGAGCTCAGGGGAAGATTCCGCTTCTTGGGCAATTTTGATCATGGCCGTGATGAATTGGTCCAAAACCTCTTTAGGTTCGGTCTCGGTAGGTTCGATCATTAAAGCTCCCGAAACGACCAAAGGGAAGTAAATGGTGGGAGGATGAAACCCATAATCCATCAAGCGTTTAGCTATATCCAAAGCGTTGATTCCATAACGAGTTTGGTTCCGGTCAGTAAACACACACTCGTGCATACAGGGCTGATCATAAGGTAAATGATAATAATCTTTAAGTTTGGCCCGCAGATAATTCGCATTTAGTAAGGCGACCAGACTAGCTTTCCTTAACCCTTCTGCGCCCATGGATAGAATATAAGCATAAGCGCGGACAAGCACCCCAAAATTGCCATAAAAAGATTTTATCTTGCCGATCGATTTCGGTCGATCATAATCTAAGCGAAAAGAATCGCCTTCTTTAACCACCCGCGGGATAGGTAAATAAGGGGCCAAATGGCTTTTTACTCCTACAGGTCCTGCTCCCGGTCCGCCACCGCCATGGGGGGTAGCAAATGTCTTATGCAGGTTAAAATGGAGAACATCCACCCCCATATCAGCCACGCGACTCAAGCCGACTAAAGCATTGAGATTAGCGCCGTCTAAATAAATTTGCCCACCTTGCTGATGCACGATTTCGGCGATTTGGACAATGTGCTCCTCAAATAAGCCTAAAGTATTAGGGTTAGTTATCATTAAGGCCGCAACCTCTTCATCCATCTTGGCGGCTACATCTTGCGGGGACAAAACCCCTCTGGCGGTTGATTTTACTTGCACCACTTGGTAGCCGCAGATCGTGGAGCTGGCTGGATTAGTTCCATGGGCGGTATCAGGCACTAATACCTTGCGACGCGGATGGCCTTGATCCGCCAAATAAGCTCTTATCATGAGCATGCCAGTTAATTCTCCTTGAGCGCCCGCAGCCGGCTGCAGAGTCACTTGATCTAAACCGCTTATTTCACAAAGATATTGTTGTAGTTCATACATGAGCTGCAAAGCGCCCTGGGCTAGTTCTTCTGGTTGATAAGGGTGGGTTTGGGCAAATCCCGGAAGGCGGGCTAAATCTTCATTGACTTTAGGATTATACTTCATAGTGCATGAACCCAGCGGGTAAAGGTTGGCATCCAGCCCATAATTCCATTGCGACAAGCGGGTGAAATGCCTGACCACTTCTACCTCACTCAATTCGGGAACTCCCTCTAAATCTGGCCGAATTAATTTGGGGGGCCACACCTCTTCCGGTTTAATTTCTTCTACATCGAGGGAAGGCAGGGAGTATCCCTTTCTTCCTTTTTTACCTTTTTCAAAGATTAAAGGTTCAGCGAAGATTAAGCCAGATAGACCGGGAGTTTCTTTTTCCATTAAGCACCCTCCACCAGATTTTCTAATTTTTCTTTTAATAGGTCTATGTATTCTTTAGAAATTTTTTCCGTAAGGCAGATTAAGATTTCTCTTTGCAGATGGGGATAAAATTTTTGCAAAGGGAAGCCGCCAATTATTCCGGCAGGTAGAAGCTGCGCTAAAACTTCTGAAGAATCTTTAGGTAGAGAAAGAACAAATTCATTGAATGTGGGGGCAGAAAAGGGTAAAGAAAATTTTGACCCCAAGATTTTTTTCGCATAAGTGCATTTGCTCAAATTGATTTGGGCCAGTTTTTTTAAACCTTCTTTTCCCAGGATAGTTAGGTAAACCAGCACGGCCAAGGCGCAAAGAGCTTGGTTAGTGCAAATATTGGAAGTAGCCTTTTCGCGGCGAATATGTTGTTCTCTGGTGGCTAAGGCCAAGACGAATCCCCGGCGTCCTTGGAGGTCAACGGTTTCCCCCACTAAACGGCCTGGTAGAGCCCGCAAGAAAGATTCTTTAGTGGCGAAGAAGCCCACGTATGGCCCTCCAAAACTCAAAGGTAAACCAAAACTTTGCCCTTCGCCCACCACGATGTCCGCTCCCGCCACGCCGGGAGGCTGGAGCAAAGCTAAAGCCAAAGGTTCCATGATGGCTACAATGAATAGAGCACCCCGCGCCTGAATAATTTGACCAGCTTTTTCTAAATCTTCCAAGCAACCAAAAAAATTCGGCTGTTGGAGGACGACAGCAAAGGTGTCTTCATCAATCTTCTGGGCTAAAAAATCCAAATCGGTAAGTCCAGCAGAGGCGTAAGGGATTTCTAAAAATTCAATGCCCAGGGGGGCGGCATAAGTACGCGTAACCTTCTGCGCTTCGGGGTGGAGGGTAGCGGATAAAAAGCATCTCTTCTTCCCTTTTAGCCGGTGGGCCATTAGCACCGCTTCGGCCACAGCTGAAGCCCCATCGTAAACTGAAGCATTCGCTACTTCCATGCCCGTTAATTGGCAGATGAGCGTTTGGAATTCGAAAATAGCTTGTAGAGTGCCTTGACTAATTTCTGGCTGGTAAGGGGTGTAAGCCGTATAGAATTCTGATCTGCGCAATATATGATCGACTACCGCCGGGATATAATGGTCATACGCCCCGGCGCCCAAGAAAGATATCATTTTTCCTGGTTTATTTTTTTCACTTAAAGAAAGAAGATGGGCCACCAGTTCCATCTCCGACAAAGGGGGCGGCAGAGATAAAGGCTTTTGTAAGCGGAGTGATTCCGGCAGAAGAGTTATTAAATCTTCTAAATTTTTAAAACCAATGGCCGCCAGCATTTCCGGCCAATCGTTTTCGGCGTTCGGTATATATTGCATTTCCTATTCTTTAGCTCCTTCCTCGGCAATAAATTTTTGGTAGTCCTCGGCAGAAAGAAGGTTGTTAACTTCAGCAGCATTGTCGATTTTTAATTTGGCAATCCAGCCTTTGCCGTAAGCGTCTTGGTTGATCCACTCTGGATTATCCTGCAGTCCTTCGTTTATTTCCGTAACTTGCCCACTCAAAGGCGCATAAACTTCCGCGACAGCCTTTACCGAATCAATGGTGGCCAAAATTTCCCCTTGGCGAAAAGATTTGCCCAGAGGGGGCAACTCTACAAAAACTATGGACCCTAATTTTTCCTGAGCGTAATCAGTAATTCCTACTAAGGCTGTCTGGTCGTTGATTTTCGCCCATTCGTGATCTTTAGTAAATTTTAAGTCTTGCGGAAAATTCATGGGTACCTCCCCGTTGGAAAATAAATGAATTTTTTATTTTTCCAAAGCCGTTTTACTCTCTTTTATTTTTTTATATTTTATTATCATTCTCCAGAGGAAGCCAAAGAGGAGTGAAGCGCTGATTAAAATAATGAAACTGGAAGAGAAAAAAGAAGCTAAGAATTCGCCTGGGTGCGATAGAGCATAAGCGCGAAGCATTTCTTGCGCGCCCCAAATGAGAAAAAAAGCAGAGATGATACTCAGAAATATAGTGCGTAACCACCAAAGCATTTTTATCCTCTTTTTTAATATACCTAAATTAAGAAATATAAGCCAAATAAAATTTACAAAAAAATTTGGCAAAAGGGAAGAGGAAACAGAATTTTTTTAGCCCAGATTGACTTCATGAAGAGACTTGTTTCAATTCTTGGATTAAATTGTGGATTATTTTGCATCCTCCTTCCCAAAAGAAAGGTTCTCTAATATTTATGCCTAAAATAAGCAAAAGTTCTTCAGGGCTTTTTGAACCTCCACTGGCTAACAGCTTCTGCAACTTAGGCAGGAAAACTTCTCCTGCTTCTAAATACTTTTGATAAAGAGCCAAGACTACTAATTCACCGAATACATAGCTATAACAATAAAATCGGGAATGCACAAAGTGCGAGATATAAGACCATCCCCATCGATATTCGGGGATCATTTCCACACTTTCTCCAAAAAGGGCCGCGTTAGCCTGCCACCACAATTCCCCTATTTCTTCAGCACTCAGCAGATGATCTTGGCGCTTCCGGTATATTTGTTCTTCAAAACGAGTCAATACATTTTGGCGGAAGATGGTGGCGATAATATCTTCGATCTCTAAGCAGAGCAAGGCGCGCCGGAATAATTTATCTGATTCGGTTTTAAGAAGAGTTTGGGTCATGATCATTTCGCAAAAAACAGAAGCTGTCTCCGCCAAGATGAGGGGCGGGTCAAAATTCAGAAACTTCTGTTGGCGCGCCAGATAAAAATGGAGGCCATGCCCTATTTCATGGGCTAAAGTAAGTACATCTCTAATTGAACCGGTAAAATTCAGGAGCAAATAAGGGTGCAAAGAGGGAGTAAGGCCGGAGCAAAAAGCTCCTCCGTATTTGCCGCGCCGGATTTCAGCATCGATCCATTTTTGAGCAAAAAATTTGGCAGCAATTTCTCCAAAGGGGGGATAGAAATCTTGGAGGGCCTGGACCAATAGATCCCGTGCTTGATCAAAAGATATTTTTTTATCTCCTCCAGGCAAAGGAGCGTAGATATCCGTATTCTTGAGCTTAGGCAATCCTAAAAGGGCGGCTTTAAGGCGGAAGTATTCTTGCGCTAAAGGATAGGAATTTTCGGTAATCTCCATCATCAGCGAAACAATTTCTGGACTGATCTCATTCTCTAAGTGCGTTCGTTGCATAGGACTCTGGTAACCCCTAATTCCGTCTTCCAGGTGGGAATCAAGAAAGAGAGCGTTAAAGATGGAAGTTAAGACTAATTGATGATCTTTATGCTTATTTAAGAAAGTGCGGTAGGCTCTTTCTCTCATTTCGCGATCAGGAGAATAAAGGAGAGCTAACATCTCGCTGCCGGTGAGCTCTTTTTCTTCACCGTCAATGCTCATCCGAAAAGTAAAAGAAGAAGTAAATTCGTCGAAAAGAGTGGCTAAGGCTGTTTTCCCAGATAAATTTTTGCAATTAATAATATATTCTTCTTTTTCTGGCAGAGTAAATTCCCGAAAACGGCGCCAGTGTTGGAGGGCATGGGCATATTCCTGAAGTGGCTCATAACTTAGAAAAAAATGACATTTATCCTCGGGCAGGTGGATTATAGCCAGGCGAAAGAAAAGAAGAAGGTTTTCGATTTCATTCCATTTTTCTAAGGCCTTTTGGCGTAGGTTTTTATACAAGTCATTCTGGGTGTCTTCGGCGAAAAGGAGGCTGGCATAGAGCAGAGGTTTTAAACTATTTTCAGTGATAGATTCATATTCCTGGAGGGCCACGAGAAAATCTTGAGGAGATAAGGTTGCTAAGTTTATTTCTTTATACTTTTTTTGAAAATCCTGGGCCTGCTTTAAAGATTTATCCAGGTCTTGGTGAAAGCTAGGGTCATGCGGTTCTGGATAGAGATCCCCGAGATTCCATTTAACACCTTGGGCATAATCAGTCGCTTGGATGGCCATTTATAACCCCTCCTTTAACAGTTAAGGAATTTCTTTTTTGGTCGAAATTTTTCGGCCAAGCTCTCTACGATAAGGCCATGAATTCTTTAAATTCTGAAAGAGGGAGGGAGAAAATCCATTTGGGCAGAAAAAGATGAAAGAATGCATTAGCAGACTAATACGAAGAGCAAAAAATGGACATTAATTAAGGAGAAGCTGAATGGGGCAAACAGATTAAGCTCTCAAGTTGATTTGGACGTTCCTGTTTCTTTAGCTTCTTCTTTAGGCTTTTCCGCAGATCCCTCCTCGAGGGATTTAATTCCACCTTTAAAATTTTTTATTGCCTTCCCCAGTCCTGAACCAATTTCAGGCAGTCTCTTGGCCCCAAAGATTAGGAAAACTATAGCCAGGATAATAATCAACTCTTGTGTTCCTAAGCCAAACATTTTTAAGCCTCCTGAATTTTTATTCAAGTATATTATGAAGACCATTTTTTTTCAAGGAGATTCGTGCCTGACCGTCTAACAGTTTTAATATTTCTCGCCAGCAGGAAACAGGCGGGAGGGG
>JBNAWB010000059.1:0-17692 GCA_049699975.1 Thermodesulfobacteriota bacterium | reverse complement strand
GGAGAGGGGAGGGTGAGGGGAATAAGTGTAAATATTTAATCGCTCCGAGTAATAAAAGGGTTATTTTGTAAATTTCTTTTTATTGGAAAAAGTTCATAGTTTGTTGTAAACTTTTTTCAATTAATCAACTAATCTATAATCAATTTCTGGGTTTTCCCAGGGCAACATAAATTTTTAACCTGGAAAAGGAGGGTAATATTATGGCAGAACTGAAAAGCACTTGGGAGATAGCCTTAGAGAAAAGTAAGAAAATGACAGGCGGGGAAGAGGAGGCTTGGCAATTGACGCCTGAACTGAAAAATGAAATAGCCGAAATTCGCAAAATTTACGCAGCCAAGATTGCGGAAGTGGAAATTTTGGTGCAAGATCCTGATAAAAGAGAATTGGAATTGAATAGGCTGAAAAGGGAAAGAGAGAGCAAGATTGAAGCTATTTATCAAAAAGCCAAAGAGAAAAAATGAAGATTTGAAAATAAGGGGTTTAATTTATGCCGATAATGACTGGTGGAAAAGCAGTGGTCGAAGCACTAAAACAAGAAGGAGTAGAAATTGTTTTTGGCCTGCCAGGTGTCCAAATAATGGGCATCTTTGATGCCTTTTTCGGTGAACCAGATATTAAGCTAATTACTGTGCGCCATGAGCAGACCGCCGTTTATATGGCGGATGGTTATGCGCGAGTTAAAGGAAAGCCAGGCGTGGCCTTAGTCGTTCCGGGCCCAGGAGTGCAAAATGCTTCGGCTGCCTTAGGGACTGCCTATGCGTGCTCTTCTCCCGTTTTGTTGATTGCCGGGCAAGTAGAGAGCTACCATCTGGGGCAAGAAAGAGGGGCCCTCCACGAAATCAACGACCAATTAGATATCGTGAGACCAATTACCAAATGGTGTCAGCGGGTGCTGAAGGTGAGAGATATTCCCCAGGCTATCCATGAAGCCATGCGCCAGATGAATACCGGTAGGCCTCGGCCCACCGAAATTGAAATTCCTTGGGATGTAGTGGGGAAAGAAGAGGAAGTATCATTTCCCCCAAAAGAAGAATTCCCGCGAAAATCTCCGCCCTTAGAGGAGATAAAAAAGGCGGCGCGACTATTACGTGAGGCCAAAAGGCCTTTAATCTGGGGTGGGGGAGGAGTGATTCTGGCAAATGCCTCAAGAGAGTTGAAAGAACTCGCTGACATTTTAAAGGCGCCTGTAGCGACCACGCCTGAAGGTAAAGGAGCTTTTCCTGAGAGCCATGCCCTTTCTTTAGGGGGAGGTTATTATGGGTTTGGGAGTGTACGTTATCTCTCTTCGGCTGCAGATGTGATTTTGGCCATAGGCACCAGGCTTACCGGACAGATGCGGCCGGGGACAGCCCCTAAAGAAAATCAAAAATTGATCCATATTGATGCAGATGCAAATCTCTTTAATAAAAATTTTCCCGCTGAACTGGCTATAGAAGCTGATGCTAAAAAGGCATTAAGGATGCTAATTGAAGAACTGGGCAAAGAAAGATTTGCTAATAACAGCTTTTGGACTAAAGAAGAGATTAAAGAGGCCAAAGAAAAGCATAGGCAATGGCTGAGGAAAAGGGCGCCTTGGCAAACGCAAATTATAGGAACTATTAGAGAGAAGGTTCCGCCGGAGACTATTTTGGTAAGTGGCGTGACTAATATCGGCTATTGGTGTAACTTGGCCTATCAAGTGGAATTGCCCTGTACATACTTTACTTCTTCATATTTCGCCACCTTAGGTTATGCCTTTCCAACTGCCTTAGGAGCAAAAGTAGCCGCTCCTGATAAGCCGGTAATTGCCATAGTGGGGGATGGGGGATTTATGTATGCCTTGCCTGATTTAGCCACGGCTGTAAGATATGGCATTAATCTCATCACCTTAGTTTTTAATGATCAGGCTTTCGGTTCTACCAAATGCGATCAGCAAATTAACTTTCAGGGGCGAATAATAGGGACGGATTTGCAGAATCCAGACTTTGCGGAGGTCGCTAAATTATTCGGAGCAAAAGGAATAAAGACTTCGCCTGAAAAATTGAGCAGGGTGCTCGAAGAAGCATTATTAGCCGATCGACCAGTGGTCATTGAAATACCCGTGCCCACTATGATAGCGCCTTTCCAAATTTGTCCCTTAGAGGATTAAGGAGGTAGAGATGAATCTCAAAAAAGGAACTATTAAAAAAATAGGAATTTTAACTGGCGGCGGAGATTGTCCGGGATTGAACGCTGTCATTCGGGCAGTGGTTAAAACAGCTATTTTTGAATATGGATTAGAAGTGGTTGGCTTTCTGGAGGGCTATTTAGGCATGATTAAGAATATGACCAGAACACTGCAGGCGGCCGATGCTTCCGGCATTCTTCACCGTGGCGGAACAATATTAGGCACCTCCAACCGCGATAATCCCTTCCGTTTTCCTGTGCTGGTGCGGGGTAAAAAAATTTTCCAAGATGTTTCTGATCAGGCCATAAAAAATCTTAAAAAAAATAGAGTTGATGCTTTGATTGTCGTGGGGGGAGATGGTTCTTTGACTATTGCTTACCAGCTTTATAAAAAAGGAGTACCTATCGTTGGTATACCCAAAACAATTGATAATGACCTGTGGGGTACAGACGTAACCTTTGGCTTCAACACGGCCTTGCAGACGGCCATGGAGGCGATTGACAAAATTCAAACTACGGCGGCTTCGCATCATCGGGTTATGGTTGTCGAAGTTATGGGGCGTTATGCTGGTTGGATAGCATTAGAAGCAGGTTTGGCTGGCGGCGGAGATGTCATTCTCATCCCAGAGATTCCCTACGATATAGAAAAAGTTTGTGAAGTGGTGAAAGAAAGATATCGCTATGGCAAAAGATCAAGCATAGTGGTGGTAGCCGAAGGCGCTGTGCCCAAAGGAGGGGATTTGGTGGTGCAAAAGATAGTAGAGGATAGCACTGATCCGGTGCGGTTGGGAGGAGTTGGTTATAGAGTGGGAAATGAAATTGAAAAAAGGACGGGCTTGGAAACGCGGGTAACTGTATTGGGACATATCCAAAGAGGTGGATCCCCAATAGCGTATGACCGCATTTTAGCCACCAGGTTTGGGACCAAAGCTGTGGACTTAGTAATGCAAGGAAAATTTGGCCGGATGGTTTGTCTACGGGGCATGAAGATTGAGGACATTGAATTAGAAAGAATTCAGGGAGAACAGAGAAAGGTCTATCCAGATGGCGATCTGGTAAAGACTGCCCGGGCAATTGGCGTAAGTTTTGGAGATTAAAGAAAGAGATTTTGCTGCAGAGGATCTCTGGCAAGGGGAAAAGGAATAGCGATAAGGTTAAACCGATCCTTAAATAAGGAGGTGCAGATGATCACCAAAATGGCGGAATATGAAAAATTTTATGATCGATTGGGGTTAGTTGAACATCCACTGGGGTTTTTCTACAGCAATGAGGAACCGACGTCTGGAGTTAAACCTAAGGAAAAGGTCCATACTTGTATGATTGGCCTTCTCCAGCAAGCCCGAAAACAGGGGAAAACGGTATATTTTGATGAACAACATTTTGGGTGTGAGGGAGGAGCATATTACCTTGGCTTCCGGCCAATCCCCAGGCCGAGGATAGAATATTTTTTATCCTGTGGTATTCCAGGGGAAATGGAAGGTGAACGTTATATTAAAACTCCCGAGATTGCTCGCGAATATTTTGCCTCTATGCAACCCCGGAAAGCACCGGCTAAATATGCGATCTTTAAATCATTGGCTAATTTTACCGAAAAAGAAAAACCAGAGGTAATCATTTTCTTCGCCTCTCCAGATGTGCTTTCTGGTCTGGTAGTGCTTACAGGGTATGCCACAGAAAGCAGAGAGGCCATCCGGCTTCCCTTCAGTTCGGGTTGTGGCTCTATAGTTACGCACCCTTTGAAAGAGGCTGAAAAAGAGAAACCGCAGGCGATCTTAGGCATGTTTGATGTTTCTGCCCGTCCTTTCGTAGAAGAAAATGTTTTAACTTTGGCTATGCCTACCAAACTTTTCTTAGAACTTTTAAACAACCAAGAAGAGAGCTTTCTAATTACTAATAGTTGGCAAAAAGTGCGAGAGCGAATTAGCAAGCAGACCCAAAAGTGAAAACAAGAAAAAAATTTTAGGGGAGGTATTATGAAATTAAAAGGGCAAAAAGCACTAATTACGGGAGCAAGTCGCGGAATCGGAGAAGCTATAGCTCGCGCATTTGCGGCCGAAGGAGCAGATATAGCAATTACGGGAAGGTCAGCCCCAGAGCTTTCGGCTTTGGAAAAAGAATTTAGCCAGCAGGGGGTAAAGTGCGTCAGTATTGTGGCTGACCTCTCTCAAAGAGGTGCTGTTGATTATGTTTGGCAGCAAGCAATTGAAGGATTAGGGAATATCGAGATCTTAGTTAATAACGCCGGTATAGGAAGCAGCGCTAACCCCAAACCGGTAATTAATTATGATGATGATTTTTGGGAACTATTGCTTTATGTAAATTTGACTGTGCCGTACTTATTTTCCAAAAAGGCTTTGCCCACCATGATTGAGCAGAAATATGGAAGAATTATTATGACGGCCTCGGTCAATGGCAAGGTTGGTTTAATGCATGGAGCAGCCTATGCTGCCAGCAAGCATGGGCTTTTAGGATTAACCAGAACTTTAGCTATGGAGACAGCTAAACAAGGAATTACGGTGAACGCTATTTGTCCGGGTCCGGTGCGCACCAGAATGAATAATTTGCGTTTAGAGCACGAAGCCAAAATCACAGGTAAGTCCCTAGCCGAATTAGAAGCCTCGCTCACGCCCATCGGCCGCCGCCTGGAACCCGCAGAAATCGCTCCCTTAGTGGTCTATTTAGCCAGTCGCGAAGCATCCGGCATCACCGGCCAAGCCTTCAACATTGACGGCGGTTTTTTAATGGTCTAGTCCCAATGGGGTCAGGTCTTGTATTTTAACATTCCATGGGGGATTTATTAATATGGCTCGTCCTTTACGCATAGAATATCCAGGTGCTCTTTATCATATTACGACCCGAGGGAATGCTCAGGCAAATATATTTATCGATGATAAAGATCGAAAGAAATTTTTAGAAATACTGGACTTTGTTGTCAAACGATTTAAATGGATTTGCCATGCTTATTGTCTAATGAGTAACCATTATCACTTGTTGATAGAGACTCCTGAACCAAATCTTTCTCACGGAATGAGACAATTGAATGGCATATATACGCAGAAATTTAATATCCGTCACCATCGTAGCGGCCATATTTTTCAGGGGAGGTTTAAGGCAATTCTTGTTGATAAAGATGAATATTTTTTAGAGCTTGCTCGTTACATAGTGTTGAATCCAGTGCGGGTAGGTACAGTTAATTATCCGGAGGATTATGTTTGGAGTAGTTATCGTGCCACTCTTGGAAAAACAAAGGTACCAGGATTTTTAACTACAGATTGGTTATTAGCAAGATTTGGTGATAATAGACGCAGAGCATGTCAGCAGTATTTTATTTTTGTCCGCGATGGAATGAATTTACCGCGATCTCCCTGGCGAGATTTGAAAGGACAAATCTTTTTAGGTAGTGAATCTTTTTTAGAAAAGCTTTTAGCAAAATTTTCAAAACAAAAAGAAAAACTGCGCGAGATTCCTAAAGAGCAGAAGTTTCCCGTTCGGCAAAATTTAGAAAAGTTTTTTACTGGGATTGATACATTGGATATAAATAACAGAAATTTGGCTATTTACAGGGCCCATGTCGAGGGGGGATATAAACTCGCGGAAATTGCCAAATTTTTAGGTTTGCATTATGCATCTATAAGTCGCATTATAAGTAAAATTGAGGAAATGTTAAAATACAAGACTTGACCCCAAAAAATTTAGGGAGGGTAAATGGCATACGGTACTATTCTTTTGGAAAAGAAGGAAGAAATCATTACGGTTACTTTCAACCGTCCCGAGAAAATGAATGCCCTTAATGAACAAATGGCTGAGGAATTAGTAAAATGCCTTGAGGATCTGGATCAAGAAAAAGATGGGCAAGTAGTGATCTTTACGGGAGCGGGGAAAGCGTTCTTGGCTGGCGCTGATTTACGGGAAAGATTTCTTCCTAAAATAGAAATGCGGAAGAAGGGATTGTTAAAGGATCCTACTGCGGAATTTGCTGAAAGGGGTGCACTTGCTCTTTCTAAATTACGAAAGGTGACTATTGCTGCTGTAAATGGAGCGGCCTCGGGTTTAGGTTCTACTTTGGCTTTGGCCTGTGATATTCGTTTAGCCTCAACCGCCGCTCGCTTTACCTTTCCCTTCTTGCGATTAGGGATTTTACCCGAATTCGGTTCTACCTATTATCTTCCGAGATTAATAGGAATGGGTAAAGCCTGTGAATTAATTTTTACTGGAGAGACCGTTGACGCCCAAGAAGCTAAGGAAATTGGGCTGGTTAATAGAGTTTTTCCAGAAGAAAAATTAATGGAAGAAGCCCATGCCATGGCCCGCAAAATAGCCAGGATGCCACCCTTAGCCCTGGCAATTACGAAGAGAGCTCTTTATCAGGGTTTGCGGGCGCCTGATCTGGCTAGCCAATTGCAATATGAAACTTTGGCTTTAGTTCATCTTTTTGGTACTTCCGATCATGAAGAAGGAGTGCGGGCGTTTTTAGAAAAGCGAGAACCAGAGTTTAAGGGTAGATAAATTTTTTCTGTTAATTAAACTCCACAAATTGATTTTTGGGGGCGGAGCAAACAGGACAGATTTCCGGGCACGAACCGTCAGCCACATAGCCGCAGACTTGACAGACATAATAAGTAGTTTCCCGCGCGGCCAAAAGATGGTCGAGGGCGTATTTATAAAGTTGAGCATGTCCATCTTCCACATCTCGGGATTGGGAAAAAATTTTAAAGGCGGCGTTATCTCCCACTTTTTGAGCGTGGGCAAGATAATCTTTATAAGCAACTCCGGCAATATGAGTTTCTGAATGGAAGCTTTTTTTGAGGTTTGTTTCTGTGTCCTTAATTTCTTGCAGCATCCGTAAAGCACGTTGGCCATGGATTTCTTCACTAAAGGAGATTACGCGAAAAAGTTTAGCAATTTGGGGCAGTCCTTCTTGGTCAGCTTTTTTCGCATAGGCTTTAAGCCTTAGAGCTGCTTTTGCTTCACCTTCATATACTGTATGCCAGGCTTTTTTAATTTCTTCATCCATTTATTTTTTCCTTTAACTTTAATGATTTTCCAAATGTTAAAATACAAGACCTGACCCCTTTTCTTTTATTAAGCGGGAGGGGTCAATAATTTGGGAATGACCGCAGGGGATTCCTGTTCTTCTAAGTTGCCATCGGCCACTTAGAACTTCGCCAAAATTGTAGAGTAAACCGGCTTTTTCTCCGGAAAAACCGCGGTCTATGCACAGGGGGCATCTTTTACCTAACCAGCGCTCGTTAAAAGGAGGAGGAGATGGGGAAGGTTGCTTAATTTTCCTTATTCTGATCTTCTCCGTTTTTAGCCAATTTTTTACTTGATCTAAATCAAACTCCCATTGGGTACGGATTTTGATGGCCGGGCATCCTTTGAGCAACCAATCATCAATGGTCCAGGGGGTTACCCCTAATTCTTTCGCCAATTCTTCTCTATTCATTTTGCGGGCCAAGACAAAAATAATTTTAATATCATTCATATTTTGATAGTTTTTTGAGCCAAGGTCAACTAAAACTTTTGAAAGATATAAACAAAGTTTTATTCATAGTAAGGAACTTTAAAAAATATTCATTATTAAAACGCTGACCTTTAAGCAGGAGGCGTTATGTTAAAATACAAGACCTGACCCCAAAATATTTTAATAAATTTTGGCGATTACCGATAAGAATTATAAAAATAAGGATCAGTAAAAACAAAGGAGGGAAGATGTGGCGGTCAAAGTGGGAGGAAGGGAAAATGGACATACCGGTCAATGAAAAATTGGCTGGGGTTGTAAAAAATAAACGGCTAAAATTAATAACTACAATAGTTATTATCTTAATCATCTTTTTAGCCGCCAATCCTTTTGTTACTATTCCAGCCGGACATAGAGGGGTGGTGTTAAATTGGGGAGCGGTGCAAAAGGAGGTGTTGGCCGAGGGATTAGCTTTTCGCTGGCCAATTTACCAGCAAGTAGTTAAAGCTGATGTGCGGATTCAAGTCACGCAACCGGATTGTGATGCGGTAACCAAAGACCAGCAAGTTAACCACACCAAAGTCGCCGTTAATTACCACGTCATTCCCAGCGAGGCCAGTTGGGTATATCAGAATGTGGGACCAGATTATAAAGAAAAATTAGTTTTTCCCAAAATTCAAGAGATCGTCAAAGCCATAACGGCTCGTTATACCGCCCTGGAGTTGATTTCCAAACGGGAGCAGATTCGCAATGAGATGAAAGATCATTTAAAGGAGGCCCTCAATCCCTACAAAATCGTGGTGGATGACTTTTCGGTAGTGAATTTCAAGTGGGACCCAGAGTTTCAAAAAGCCATTGAAGCGAAACAAGTAGCTGAACAACTGGCCATGAAAGCCCAAAGAGATTTAGAGCGCATCAAGATAGAGGCCGAGCAGAAAATAACCCAAGCCAAGGCCGAAGCCGAGGCCTTGCGCCTGCAAAAAGAGAACGTAACTCCCCAGTTGGTCAAATTACGTCAGATCGAGGCCAGTATCAAAGCTATCGAGAAGTGGAATGGCCAACTTCCCCGATTTTCCGGCGGTGGAGCCATTCCCTTTATAGATGTAAAATCTTTTGACGAAAAGTGATGAAAATTTTTCGGACTTTAGCCGTTGCTCAGGGAAGCTATTTCAAATCAAGGAGAAGTTGAAGAACCTATTTTAATAATTCGCGAGAAATAATCAATTTCATTATTTGATTCGTCCCTTCATAAATCTGGGTAATCTTAGCATCACGCATCATTCTTTCAAAGGGAAAGTCGGTCATATATCCATATCCACCAGCAATTTGCAGAGCATCGGTAGTTACCCGCATAGCTACGTCGGAGGCGAACATTTTACAACAGGCAGACATGTACGTTTTTCGGGGGTCTTTAGTATCCACCATGTCCGCTGCTTGGTAAGTGATAGCGCGGGCGGCTTCTATCTGCACGGCCATATCGGCCAGCATCCAACTGATGCCCTGGAAAGAAGCAATGGGTCGGCCAAATTGCACTCTTTCCTTAGCATATTTTATGGCTTGATCTAATGCCCCTTGAGCAAGACCGACAGCCTGGGCAGCAATGACCGGGCGGGATGTGTCTAAAGTCTGCATGGCATAAATGAATCCTTTGCCTTCTTCGCCAATTAGATTTTCGGCCGGCACTTCTAATTCCTCGAAGACTAACTCGCCCGTGGGTGATCCCTTGATACCCATTTTTGATTCCCATTTGGCCACAGAAAAGCCCTTAAATTCTTTCTCCACAATGAAGGCGCTGATGCCTTTAACACCTTGAGTGGGATCAGTCATGGCGAATAAACTGATCAGGTCAGCCACAGGGCCATTACTAATAAAGCATTTGGAGCCGTTGATAATATACTTGTTTCCTTTTTTGATGGCGCGCGTTTTCATGGCCGCAGCATCAGAACCAGCACTCGGTTCGGTAAGCCCAAAGGCGATCATTTTTTCTCCAGAAGCAATAAAAGGTCCATATTTCTTTTTTTGTTCTTCGGAGCCGCCGATAAGGATTGGTTCCCAACCGAGGGATTGAACTTGGACGATTAAGGAAGAGCTTACGCAAGCTCGGGCAATTTCCTCCACGGCTAAACAGAGAAAGATATGGCCCTTAAAATAGCCGCCGTATTCTTCAGGGACGCTTAAACCCAAAAGCCCCATATCTTGGAATATTTTTTTTAAGTCCCAGGGAAATTCTCCATTTTTATCAATAGCCGCCGCCCGGGGCATTACCTTTTCATTGACCATTCTTCTTACTTGATCAACAAACAATTTCTGATCCTCATTTAACAAATACATTCTATTTTCCTCCTTTATTATAATCTATGAGTTGGAAAGATAAGGCGTAGACCAATTTTTGAGAATTGATATTTAAAGAAGAGTTGCCTGATTGATCATTTCAGCTAAATGGCGCACTTCTTTCTTTAGCCCCGCCTGGTGCAGGCCATCCATTATTTGCAGCAAACATCCACTGCAAGCCGTAGTCACCACATCGGCCTTAGTCTCGGCTATGGCCTTGATCTTGCGTTCAGCAATTTTAAGAGATAGATCATAGTTGGCGATATTAAAACTTCCGCCTTGGCCGCAGCAGCGGTTGGCATCAGGCATTTCCAGGTATTCCACACCCGGCAGATTCTTTAAAAGCTGGCGGGGTTCGCGGAAAACGCCCAATTTGCGGCGCAGGTGGCAAGGATCATGATATGTGACGCGCAGAATCTTCTTCTTTGCACTTTGCCCAAATGGCTTACCATCGGTCATTTGGGCCAAAAAGGTGGATAAATCTTTAACTTTTTTTGAAAAAGCCACGATTTTTTCTTTACGCGGATCATCTGCGGCAAAGAGGGTAGGGTAATCCAGCTTGAGCATGGCCGCGCAAGAGGCGCAAGGGACGATAATTTGCTGCAGATCTTCTGCGGCGAAGGCGGCAAAATTTTTTAGGGCCAGGGCCAAAGGCGTTTCTTCATCCCCAGAGCCCAAAGCTGGCAGGCCACAACATTTTTGATCTTGGGGAATAAAGACGGAAATACCCTGGCGCAGCATTGATTCCAATGCCGAGCGGCTAATTTCCGGGAAAAGGTAATTACTTACGCAGCCTACAAAAAGGCCGACCCGCATTACCTCATTTTCGGCGCGGATCCATCCTGAATAAATATCCAAAAAGGGGTCAGGAGCTAAAGGGGGGACAAAGCGCCGTTGGTCAATGAAAGGGACAGGGAAGCGCAGGTGTAAGCCGCTTTCCTCGGGAATTCTTTTCAAAAAAATATTTTGCAGAGCAGCTCCTCCCTTTATAAGCCAGGGCATTAAATAATCACTATGGAGCAGATATTTAAAGATGGCCTTTTTAGGTAAGGAAAGTCCTTTTTCTTTCACCAATAAAGCGCGGGCCTCGCGGATGATTTCATCTCCGCTTACACCATTAGGACAGTTTTCCGTACAGGTGCCGCAAAGTAAACATTGAGAAAGAATTTTGCTGAAGCGCTCGCTAAGATTTAAGTTTTGCTGGGGCAACGATTCGATTAAAGCCATCTTGCCCCGAGAACTTAATGGTTCCTCTAAAGTTTCTGCATAAACCGGGCATTGGGCTAAACAGTTGCCGCATTTAACGCAGCGCCCGGCCTTTTCTTTTAAGTCGGTTAATGAATTCATAGCTCATCCTCATCATCTGCCAAAAATCTCTTTACCTTATCCTTGACCGGTGAAATTCCATTTTTCTGGAAAAATCTTCCCGGGGTTCAAAATGTTATGGGGATCGAAGACTTTTTTTATTCTTTTCATAATTTCTAAGCCCATATCGCCAAGCTCCATAGCGATAAAAGGGGCCTTGGTTATGCCGATGCCATGTTCTCCAGAAATGGTTCCTCCCAATTCTAAAGTAGCAGCGAAGATCTCTTTGACGGCCTCATGAGCTCGTTCTTCTTCGCCAGGCTTTTTGCGGTCGATCAACACATTAACGTGAATGTTGCCATCCCCCGCATGGCCAAAGTTAACGATAATCAAATTATATTTTTGGGCGATTTCTTCTACCCGCCGCAGTATATCCGGTACACGAGAGCGGGGTACGGTGATATCTTCGTTGATTTTTGTTGGGTTAAGCTTGACGACGGCCGCGGATACTGCTCTTCTGGCCTTCCAAAGCTCCTCCGCCTCTTGGTTATCATTAGCCACTTTAATCTCTAATGCTTTATTTAGTTGACAGATTCTTTTAATTTCTTCAATTTCGCCGATTAAAGCTTCGGGAGCCCCATCGACCTCAATAATTAATAAAGCTCCTGCTTCGGTAGGTAAGCCCATGTGTAAATAATCTTCCACACAGCGGATACAGGCATTATCCATGAATTCGAGAGTTGTCGGGACTATTTTGGAACTGATGGTTTGCGAGACGGCGTTAGCGGCCGACTCGATGGTCGGAAAGATAGCCAACATGGTGCGCTTAGCTTTGGGCAACGGTATTAAGCGCAGAATTATTTTGGTGATAACGCCCAGAGTTCCTTCGGAACCAACTAAGAGTTTAGTAAGGTCATAGCCGACGACACTTTTTACGGTCTGCACTCCTGTAGAAATTATTTCTCCAGTGGGCAGGACTACTTCCAAGCCCAAGACATAATCTTTGGTCGTCCCGTATTTTACGGCCCGGGGGCCACCGGCACATTCGGCCACGTTGCCGCCAATAGTCGAACTCTTTAAGCTAGCCGGGTCGGGTGGGTAAAAAAGACCGATTTTTTCTACTTCTTTTTGCAGGTCGTAAGTAATCACTCCTGGCTCCACGATAGCCAGTAGATTAGCTGGATCGATTTGTAGAATTTTATTCATTTTCGTAAGAACTAAAACCACTCCTCCTTCCACCGGCAAAGTTCCACCTGTAAAACCGGTGCCGGCACCGCGGGGAATTACCGGGAAACGGGCAGAATTAGCAAGTTTGAGTATTTCCGATATCTGCTGAGGAGTTTTAGGAAAAACAACCACATCGGGAAGATATTTGATGTTGGTGGCGTCGTAGGAATAACAGACTCTTGTTTCATAATCATCAAATACATTTTCTTGGCCAAGAATTTGCCGTAAGCGAGTAATATTACTTTTTTCGATCATAAATATTTTTTTACCTTCTCTTTCTCCTTTTAGCCATGATGATGATCATCCTTCGATCACTATTTTATTGTAACAGTACTTGCCCACCTTTTAAATAATTTTTAAGCAAAGCGCATTGAAAATTGATTATTTCTGGACGAGGCGATTATCTAAGGCGAAGACCACGAGATAAGTTCTTTTGATATTTAAGGTGAGAAAAAAATTTAGATACACCCTTTGTCCGCGCTGCTCACCTTTTCGGCGTAACTTTTTAGATATCCTTTATTTATTTTCAAAGGAGGAGCGCTCCATGTTTGACGCCGCTTTTTCAGCTCAGCCTCAGAGACGAGGAGATCTAACCGACGCTGAGGGATGTTGATCTCTATTAAATCGCCATCTTTTATTAAGGCGATAGGACCACCGTCTTGGGCCTCGGGTACAATATGGCCGATACATGGACCCCGGGTAGAACCTGAAAAGCGGCCATCGGTAACTAAAGCTACAGAATCGGCTAAACCCATACCAACTATAGAAGCGGTCACACTAAGCATTTCCCGCATGCCTGGCCCGCCTTTAGGTCCTTCGTAACGGATGACGACCACTTCTCCTTGCTTTATTTGCCCTGCCAAAACAGCTTCGCGAGCCGACTCTTCATTTTCAAAAACGCGAGCGGGCCCAGTGTGCACCAGCATTTTCTCGGCAACTGCCGATTGTTTGACTACCGCACCACCAGGGGCTAAAGTACCGCGCAGAATAGCAATTCCTCCTTCTTTCCGTAAAGGATTTTGGGGAGAACATATTACCTCTGGATTTTTGTTTTTGGCACCGGCAATATTTTCACCCATTGTTTGGCCAGTTACAGTCAAAACTGATAGGTCTAAGAGGTGGCGAATTTCATTTAAAATAGCAGGCACACCCCCCGCTTCTTCTAAGGCTAAAATAGGATATTTACCGCTTGGCCGGATATTACAAATAAAAGGAACTTGACGGCTGATCTCATCGAAAGTTTCCAGAGAAATAGGGATGTTCAATTCATGGGCCAAAGCTAAAAGATGCAGAACTACATTGGTAGAACCGCCGAGGGCCATGCTCACGGTTATGGCGTTGCGCAGCGCAGATAGCGTCAAGATCTGGGAAGGCCGCAGATTTTTTTCCCATAAATGCATAATTTGTTCGCCGCTGGCGCGGGCTAAACGTATCTTTTTGGCATTCACGGCGTGAGCTGTTCCACATCCGGGAAGAGACAGGCCCATGACTTCGGTTAGAAAACTAGTGGAATTAGCCGTGCCCATCATAGAACAGGAACCCGGGCCAGGGCAGATACTTTCTTCTATTTCTTTAAATTCCTCTTCGGTAATTTCTCCCCGCCGCAGACGCCCTACTGCCTCACGCGCTTGGGGCAGGACTAAATCTTCTCCTCGATAGCGACCAGGCATCATTGGTCCACCAGTTACCATAATAGCCGGTATATCCAGCCTAGCTATAGCCAGCCAGCAAGCGGGAACGATCTTGTCGCAAGAAGCCAATAAAACAATAGCATCGAAGCGGTTGGCTTGTACAGCCAGTTCAATGGAATCAGCGATTAAATTGCGGCTGGGCAAGATGTATCTCATGCCTTCATGTCCTTGAGCAAGGCCATCGCAGAGGGCAATCGTGTTTATTTCAAAGGGAACGCCGCCTTTAGCTCGAATACCTTGTTTGACGGCCTCCGCGAGTTGGCGCAGGTGGATATGTCCGGGGTTAATCTCGCTCCAGGTATTAATGACGCCGATAAAAGGTTTGGCGAAGTCAGCATCAGTTAAACCGAGGGCCCGCAAAAGGGCCCGATTAGCTACGCGGGCATCGCCCTGGATAAGGGTATTGCTTCTCTTTTCCATCTTCTTTTATCCTTCGTTTTAGAATTTCAGATTGAAGCTTTTTTACGCATCATTTGCATAAAAATTACTAAGCCTAAAAGAATAAGGCCGATAAAATCTGTATAAAATCCGGGTTTGATGAGCGCAATTGCTGCGGCAATTAATAAAAATCTCTCTAACAAATTTGTCTCTCGCAAAAGCCAGCCCATCATCCCTGCGGCCAGAATGATAACTCCGATGGAAGCAGTGATAAAAGAGGTAAAGACTGACCAGGGAGAACCAAGGAAAAGAAGGGAGGGCTCGTAAGCAAACATGAAAGGAATAATAAATCCTGGCGCACCGATGCGCACAGCGGCAAATCCAGTTTTCCACATATTTGAGCCCGCCAGACCGGCTCCAGCATATACGGCCAAGGCGACCGGAGGTGTAATAGCAGAAATAATGGCATAATAAAAGGCAAACATGTGGGCCGCAATGGTGGGAATTCCCAGTTTGACCAAAGCAGGAACGAGTAAAGCAGCCATCACAATATAAGCTGCTGTAGTTGGTAGGCCCATTCCTAAAATAATGCCGGCGATCATAGTAAAAACCAAAGCCAAGGCCAAGGATTCACCAGCCAAAAGAAGGACAAAACTAGTAAACTTCAATCCTAAACCAGTGAGGTTAATAACTCCAATAATTATTCCGGCACAGGCACAAGCTACAGCTACGCTTACTGTACCTTTAGCCCCTTCCTCCAGGGCTTGTAAAATTTTAATCCCGCCCATACGCGAGGCTTTCTTTAAATTGGCCAGGATAACTACAGAAATAATGGCAAAGATACAGGCGTACATAGGGGTGTAGCCGGCGAACATCATATAAATAATTACAGCAACCGGAAAGAGAAGATGCCCTTTCCCTAAGAGTACTGCTGCCAAACTGGGGGCCTCTTCCAGCATTCCTCTTAAATTAGTGCGCAGGGCTTCAAAATGAATAGCCATAAAACAAGACAAATAGTAAAGGATGGCCGGAATAAGAGCGTGCTTGCATACGGTAATATAAGGGAGTCCGGTAAATTCAGCCATGACAAAAGCGGCTGCGCCCATTACAGGCGGCATGATCTGCCCCCCAGTGGATGCCGTAGCTTCTACCGCCCCGGCAAAGTGGGGCTGAAACCCCGTTTTTTTCATCATCGGGATCGTGAATTGCCCTGTGACCATAACATTAGCCACAGCGCTTCCCGAGATAGTCCCGAATAAGCTGCTTGATACCACGGCGATTTTTCCTGGTCCTCCGCGGCTTTTCCCCGTAGTGGAAGCGGCTAATTCCATGAAGAATTGTCCTGTACCCGATCTTTCTAAGAAAGCTCCAAAAATAACAAAAAGAATGACATAAGTAGCGGAAACGCCTAAGGGGATACCGAAAATTCCTTCGGTGGTCATATATAATTGATCAACTATAGTCTCGGTATTCTGGCCAGCATGACGGAGAAGGCCGGGCATATGCGGTCCTAAGTAGGCATAAATAATAAAAACAATAGCGGTAATAGGCATGGCCAAACCAATGCTGCGGCGGGCGGCTTCTAAAAGTACTAAAGTAATAATAATACCTAATATTAGATCAGATTTACTTAAAGGATGAACATAAGGGTAACGGGTAATGAAATATTCATAGTTCCAAAAGAGATAGAATATGCTGACTATAGAAAGAGAGATAAAAATAATATCCAGCCCCCATTTTCGTTCCTGCTTACTAATTGGGTTAATAAGAAACACTAATACCAAAGTGAAGAGCAGATGGATTGCCCGATGTAAAAGGGCTTCTGGAGCTCCAAAGGAACCTGTAAAAAGATGATAGCTGGACATTCCTATAGCTATAATGGCGGTTATTTTAGCGACAAATCCATGAGCTTTAGGCTCCATGTAATTTCCTCTGCAATCCCAAATTAATTCGGATGTCTTTGATCCATGGTCTTTTAGCGAATCTATTTAGCGCGTTAGCGAGAGGGAGCGCTATTAGGAAAAGTCCGCAAAAATTAACAAATCTAACAAAAAAATTCCCCGGGAAAAATTTCCCGGGGAAAAAAGAAATTTATATGGCTATTTAATTGCTCCCACTTCTTTATAATACTTCAAGGCGCCGGGGTGGAAGGGAATGCCAATATCCATAGCTAAATCTTTAGCCGTAACCCCCTTCATGTCTTTTACCACTTGACCAAAACGGTCTAAATTTTTTACCAGAATTTTTGTAATATTATAAACTAAATCGTCAGGCAGCTTAGCGCTCACTACTAAATGCGTAAACCAACCGATCCCAGGGACATCGTAATCCACGCCGGGGTATGTGCCTTTGGGAACTGTCCTTCTTATATACCCCGCATTAAGTTTTTGCATAGCCTGTATTTTATCTTCGGGAAGAGGCAACAGCCGGATTTTACGCGCCGAGGCTAAGTCTATAATAGAAGAGGCAGGAATGGTTGTGGTCAGCAGCCAGGCATCGCAATGACCATCTTTCATTAGAGCCACAGTATCATTATATCCCACATGATGAACCTTGGACATATCTTTATAAGAAAGCCCATAAACTTGTAACACTTGCTGAGCTGCGAATTCTCCGGTATTTCCTTTAGGCCCGGGAGAAATTCGCTTCCCCTTCAGATCCGCAACTGATTTAATTCCTGAATCTTCTAAGACTACCATTTGAAAATACTGGGGGTATAAATTGGCCAGTTGCCGCATGCTCTGTATTTTTTGCTTAAAGGGTGGCCTCCCGTAAATGGCATCTACCCCTGAACTGGAATTGGAAAAAGCAATATCGCACTTGCCAAATTCTATAGCCTCTACATTGGCAACTCCACCACCAGGAGCAACGGCAATAGTGACTCCGGGCATTTCTTTTTGAACAGCGTCAGCTATGGCACCTCCTAAGGGATACCAGGAACCCCCCATAGGGCCAGTCATCATCTTGAGGTCAATTTTCTGGGCGATGGCGCCTTGGGCGAAAATTAAAAAAGCGACACTTAAGCAAAAAACTATGAAACTTTTTTTCATAACCTCCTCCTTTAGCCAATTCAAGAATTCAAAGTGTAATGTTTTTCGCTAACTACTGAATCCATCCTATCTCGATCAACCCAATTTTTTCCCCTAAAAACCCT
>JBNAWB010000058.1:0-17831 GCA_049699975.1 Thermodesulfobacteriota bacterium | reverse complement strand
GAAGAAACCACTGCCTCATGATTCTGAATGAATGCCTGCCTCTGGCCTGCCTCTGGCCATACTTCTCCCACTTTTCAGTGACGGATTACATCCTCCACTTATTTTTTCTTCTCTAAGGCGGCAATTAATTTGGGCAGAATTTGGCGAAAATCAGCTACTACACCTAAGTCAGCAGTCTGGAAAATGGCCGCTTGGGGATCACTATTTATGGCAATTATAGTCTTGGCCTCTTGAATACCCACGACATGCTGAATAACGCCAGATATGCCTACGCCAATATATAATTTGGGTCGAATAGTTTTCCCGCTTTGGCCGATCATTTGTTCTTCACTTATCCACCCTTCATCCAAAGGTGGCCGCGTTCCACCTACAGATCCTTGTAAGACTTCAGCTAACCGTTCGATCAGTTTCCAATCTTCTCGATTACCGATACCTGCTCCCCCAGCTACCACTATTTCTGCTTCTTCTAATGAACAAGTAAAATCCTTTGTCCGTTCGATTCTAAGGACTTTTTGGCGCAAATCTGCGGGGAATAGTTCCACGGCTACTTCTTCGATTACGGGAGTTTTTTCACACCCAACTGGCCGGCGGTAGACTCCAGGGCGCACAGTAGCCATCTGGGGAAAATGCCGCGGACAAAGAATGGTGGCCATCACTTGGCCCCCAAAAGCAGGCACCACTTGTTTGAGTTTCTCTTTTTCATCAATATCCAATTGCGTACAATGGGCCGAAAGTCCAGTATGAACGCGCGCCGCCACCCTGGCCGCCAAGTCAGATCCCACGGTAGTAGCCGGCAAAAGAAATATTTCCGGCCTTTTCCTCTTAATTAATTGGCTGATCACTCTCGTATAAGGAAGGGTTAAATAATTTTCTAAACAGGGATGGTCGGCTAACAAAACTTTATCTACGCCAAATGAAAAAAGGGAAAAAGCCAAATCCCTTATTTTATGCCCCAGAATAAGAGCTATAACCTCCCCTTGGTCCAGTTTCTGCGCCAGAAAACCGGCGGCCTGCAGAAGTTCAAAAGAAACTTCCGCAATACAGCCCTCTTGTTGTTCTATAAAGACCCAAATTTCTTTTTTCCCTTGAAGATTTTCCATCTCTCGTCCTTCACCTAACTGTTTCCTTTTGCTTCAGCCAATGGCTTGCCTTATTTTTTGGATGATTTCGGCAATTAACTCTTCGGGCTCCCCTTGGAGAACTACTCCTTTCCTTTTCATTTCCGGCCTAAATATATCTCCCGTCTGCGTGGGAGAACCAGAAAAGCCAACTTCCTCTGGCTTTATGTCTAACTGGCTGGCCCCCCAGACTGTCAGGGGCTTGGTCTCTGCCTCTAAGACGCCCAGAAGGGAGATGAAGCGCGGAGTGTTTATTTCTCGAGCCACAGTGATTAAGGCCGGCGAGGAAGTCTCTAATATTCGGCAGCCGTCCTCGATCAGGCTTCGCGTTTGCCAAGTTCCCATTTCTGTGAACTCCACGGCTATGGTGCGCGTAATATGCGGAATGTCCAAAAATTCGGCTAACTGGGGGCCCACATGGCCGGTAGATCCGTCTAAGCTCCATTCCCCGCAAATAATTAGATCAAATTTGCCGATCTTTTTAATAGCTTTACTGAGCACATAAGAAGTGGCCCAGGTATCAGATCCCGCAAAGGCGCGGTCACTCAACAAATAAGCTTCATCAGCCCCCATAGCCAAAGTTTCCACTAAATTATCGCGCGCTCCGGGAGGGGCCATGGCTATGGTGATCACTTTCCCGCCATATTTTTCTTTAAGACGCAAACCTTCTTCCACGGCTCTCTTATCCAAAGGCCCCAAGACACTGGGAATTCCTTCCCGCCGCAAGGCTTTGGTTAGCGGATCCAGTTGGATTTGCTCCCAGAATTTTGGGTCTGGGGCCGGTTTTACGCAGACAACAATATCCATTATTATTTTCTCCGCCTCAGGTGATTTTTTAACTTTTGGAGGCTGAGCCGGGAAAATGCTATGACCCAGCCTCTGCGCCAGGACTCCTTTTATTTAAATGAAGTAAGGGCTTTCCGCGCCATTATAATCCGCTGGATTTCTGAAGTTCCTGCCGAAGCAATTAAAATTTCCGCATCCCGATAGTACCTCTGCACCGGATATTCCATCATATAACCATAGCCACCGTGAATATCTACGGCCTTTTTCGCACAACGTACAGCAGCTTCAGTAGCATAGAATTTGGCCAAAGCCATTTCTGTATCGCAACGCAATTTTTGATCACGTAGCCAAGCAGCTCGGTAACAAAGTAAGCGACTGGCTTCTAAATCGACATAAATATCCGAAATCAACCATTGAATTCCTTGATGCTGACTTATAGGCTTGCCGCCTAAGACGCGCTCGTTGGCAAACTTTACGGAAGCTTCTAAGCAAGCCTGAATGAGCCCTAAACCACATCCGGCCATTCCGGCGCGGCCTACTTCGCTAATTCCGGCCATACAAATTTTTAAGCCATCACCTTCATTACCTAAAAGATTTTCGCGAGGAACAAGGCAATTCTCCATGACGATCTCGCCTGTATTACAACCATGGAGACCGAATTTCCTCTCTTTACGCCCCACTTTAAACCCGGGGAAAGATTTTTCTACTAAGAAGGCACTAAAACCCTTGGGGCCCTCGCCGGTCTTTGCCATAATGGTTATGGTATCAGCCACATGCCCGTGAGTAATGAAGCATTTCCGGCCGTTTAATACATAATGATCACCTTCGCGTTTAGCCGTACTCTGAATCCCTGTAGGATCTGATCCTCCAGTGGCTTCGGTAACCGCGATAGTAGCCAAACGTTCGCCTTTAGCTAAAGCGGGCAAATATTTTTTCTTTTGCTCTTCATTGGCAAAATCTGTTAGCGGAGCAATGCCCAAATGAAAAATCTGCATGGCCATGCCAATGGAAGCAGAAACACGAGCAAGTTCTTCAATCATGATCATTCGCGCTAAATTGCCCAGGTTTGTTCCTCCATACTCTTTGGGAATCATTATGCCCATATAGAGCTGCTTGCCCATCTCCCGGTAAAGATCCCAAGGAACTTCATCTGTTTCTTCCATATGGGGAATGCGGGGAGTGATGGCCCCCTCGGCAAATTCTCTAATACTCTTGCGCAATAATTCTAATTGGGATGATAATTGAAAATCCATCTCGTCCTCCTTTACAATTTTTTCAGCTAAAAATATTCTGCCTCTCGGAAAATGAATTAATTTTATACCATTTTGTTTATTTACTGACAAGCTTTTTGGTGGCGGAAAGGAAAAATTTGTTGAGCAGCATTTAATCCGGGGTTTTCTCTGCCTCTTTCTTTCGCCGGCGGTAAAAATGATAAGCATAGCTGCCGGCGGCCACAATAACTGCTATTAATATACCGATCGCGTAAAAAAAACGCATGATATAGAAAACTGGCTGGCTCTCCCAAGAAACTTTAAAATGAATGGGACCTAAGAGGGAAGGCGTGGCGTATGATTTGTCGTGACATTTCACACATGTACTCTTCTTTATTTCTTTTTGGGGATGGCCAGTATTCTCTGGATGACAGTTGGCACAAATCTGAGTATCGTAACGATAATTCAAGTTGACCTTAGGATGCCCTTTTAAGCGGTAGGAAGCTAAAGTGGCCAGAAAACCCGCCACAGGTTTCGCTTCTTCATGACATTTGGCGCAAGCTTGGGGAAGATTTTGGGTGGCTACGGGAGAGGCCGGGTCTTTAATCTTGCGCATATAATGAGCCGTATGGCAATCGGCACATTGCGGAGCGTTTTCCAGGCCACTGGCCCACATCATGCCATGCGTGGTTTTTTTATAAGCTTCCACCGCCTCCTGGTGGCAATTTGCACAATCAACTTTCGCAAATCCCTCTGCTGGATGAACATCTGGAGTTGCTTCCTGATGGCAATCTGTACAACCCAAGCCGCCTGCTCCATGCACTGAAGCTTGGAAGGATTCGGCATTGACATATAAAGAAAGGAGAGAACCATCTTTCTTGCCTTTGCTGAGCCGCGGATTTTGGTGACACTTTAGACAAGCTGCATTATCTACTCCCTGAGCCGGTCCTCCCCAGAATAAGAGCAAAACTCCCCAGATCAGCAGAACAAAATATTTTCCGTAGCCCTTCCTTTCCTGACCTTTGCTCATTTTATTTCCAACCCTTTTTTATCCAATTGCACCTATGGCTAGTCTTTTTGCTCTTCTAATGCCTGGACAATTAATTCTGCTATGTCATACGCCGCCATTTTCTCTTCCAATTCTTTCTCTTTTATGCCATCGCCGATCATGGTTAGGCAATAAGGGCAAGCTGTAGCTACCAGTGCAGCTCCCGTGCGCAAAGCTTGGTCAGTACGCATCTGGTTGATCCGCGTTCCCAGTTTCTCCTCCATCCACATCCGCCCGCCACCGGCTCCACAACAAAAACTTAAGAAATGATTTCGCTCCATTTCTACTAGTCGCAGACCAGGAATAGCCTTTAAAATTTGCCGGGGTTCTTCGTAAACTTCATTGGCCCGCCCTAAATAGCAGGAATCATGATAAGTCAAAATTTTTTTGATGGGCTTATTTAGCTTTAAGCGGCCCTGACGCAGAGCTTCAGCTAAAAATTGCGTGTAGTGCATTACTTCATAGTTGCCCCCGAATTGAGGATATTCATTTTTTAAAGTATTGAAACAATGGGGGCACATGGTCAATATTTTTTTAACTGCATATCCGTTTAATACTTCAATATTGGCTTGGACCAATGTTTGGTAGAGATATTCATTGCCCAAACGTCGCGCCGAGTCCCCACAACAACCTTCTTCTGTACCCAAGATAGAAAATTTGACGCCCATGGCTTTTAAAATCTTAACCAAAGCAGTAGCCACTTTCTTATTCCGATCATCAAAACTCCCAGCGCAGCCTACCCAGAATAAAAGTTCAACTTCTTTATCCTCAGCCATGGTTGTTATATCCAGTCCTTTGGCCCACTCCGCTCTTAAACCCAAGCCAACTCCCCAGGGATTGCTATTATTTTCCATATTGCGAAAAACAAGCTGGACTTCAGGAGGGAAGCGACTTTCCATGAGGACGAGATAGCGGCGCATTTCTAAAAATTTATCTATACAGGGAATGAAAACCGGGCAGACCATAGCACAAGCTAAACAATTAGTACAGGACCAGATCACATCTTCAGCAAGGACATCGCCGATGAGTTTTTTCTCTTCCGAACCAGTTCCCTGGCCAGCTTTCTTAATTCGCCCTTTTTCTTCCATGTGGGCCCTAAGAGAATCCCAATTTTTCTTGGGCGCTAATGGTTTGCCGCTTAAGGCCGCTGGGCAATGATCTAAACACCTGCCGCATCTCGTGCAAGCATCCATATCAAAAAGTTGTTTCCAGGTTAATTCTTCGATACGTGAGACTCCGAAAGTTTCGGCGGTCTCAAAATCAAGGATGGGAGGCATAGCACCTTTGGGTTTTAAGGAACGCATGTAAATATTAGCCGGGCCGGTAATGATATGGAGCAGACGCGAGTAAGGAATGAAGGCCACGAAACCCAATACCAAAAAGAGATGCAACCGCCAAAAAAGACGATGCCAGAAAATTTGCGAATTCTCGGCCAGACTCCGGAATAAATAAGAAAGACTTAAACCGATGGGGGACCAATTCGCCCATTCAGGCTCACTCCGGGCAATACGCAAACCTTCCACACAAAAGCCCAATCCGAAGATGCCTAAAAGCAAGAGGAGGGCCACCAAGTTTCCTAAGCTACTATCATAGGTGAGGTTTTCAGGTTTTTGCCCATAGCGCCGATAAAGGGCCATCAAAGTTCCTAACAACCCTAAGCAGCCGACTAAATCAAAAAACAAGGACAAGGGGTAGGCTATACCAGTGGGTAAAGTGAAATTAATTTGGGTTATAACGATTACTAGGAAGGGAATGATAAAGGCATAGAAAATGAAGAGGTGCATTAACCCGGGATAAATTTCGCGCAAAATTCTTTTTTGCCCGAATACATAAGCCCAAATCAGTTTTAGGCGCTCTTTAGGTTGATCCGTCCTTTTCTCTGGCTTACCTATTCTCCAAAGCTTATAACGACGGTAAAATCCATAAACGAATACCACCGCAGTAATGAAGATCAACAATAAATCAAAGGAACCAGCCATTTTCTCCCTCGGTACTCAAAGGCGCTATAATTTTCCCTCGGGCAGCTTAAAACGCCCTTTACTTTCTGAGCTGCCTCTAAATTACCGTCAACTTGCCTGCGCCAAAAGGAAATGGCTCTCTTTGGGGAGAGCCATTTTTTGTGGTTAGCTCTCGGAGAGGAGCTTTTTGAATTCTTCAGTCAAAAGGGGCACAACTTTGAATAGATCCTCTACAATTCCGTAATCGGCTTTTTGGAAGATAGGAGCATCTGGATCTTTGTTGATGGCCACGATTACCTTAGAAGACCCCATACCAGCTAGATGTTGAATTGCTCCAGAAATCCCGCAGGCAATATAAAGATTAGGAGTAACCACTTTCCCAGTCTGCCCCACCTGATCAGCGTGATCACGCCATCCAGAATCAACGGCGGCGCGGGAAGCTCCTACGGTGGCATGGAGAACATCAGCTAATTCTTCTAAAATCTTGAAATTCTCCGCTCCTTTCATCCCTCGGCCTCCGGAGACGATAATCTCGGCCTCGGTCAAATCAACTTTTGCTCCTGCTGTTTTAACTACTTCCACAATGGCGGTGCGCAAACTCGATGAGTCCACTTTAGCTTCCACTTTAATTACTTCCCCTTTCTTACCTGATTCAGGGGGAACCATAGGCAGAACGTTAGGACGCACCGAAGCCATTTGCGGACGCGAATTAGGACAAACCACTTCGATGTAGGCTTTGCCCGCATATACAGGCCTTTTGGCCAATAATAAGCCCTCTTCATTGATGCTTAAACCTGTACAGTCTGTGGCCAGCCCAGTTTGCAAGCGGGTCGCTACTCGAGGGGAAAGGTCTTTACCCAAAATCGTAGCTCCACAGAGGAAAATAGAAGGCTGATGTTCTTTGAGCAGGTTAGTTAGAATTGTGGCATAGGGATCGGTAGTGTACTGCGCTAAAGCTGGGTCGTCCACGAAATACACTTTATCCGCATACTCTGCCAAACGCCCGGTCAGTCCTTCTATACCTGATCCAAGCAGAACAGCCACCAGTTCTTCGCCCAGTTTTTCGGCCATCTTCCTCCCTTGACTTAGAAGCTCAAAAGTAACCTTACGAATGTTTCCTTCTTTAACTTCGGCAAATACCCAGATTCCTTTGCCCATAAATTATCTCCTTCTTTAGCTGGATAAATTGCTAAATTTTTTCAACGCTCTAATATCTTTTCTCTCACACCCTTTAAACAACTTTCGCCTCTTCGCGCAAAAGCTTGACTAAATTTTTAACACAATCTATCAGTTCCCCCGAGATAATCTTTCCTGGAGGTCGGGAAGGCGGGGGGATGTACTTTAAAATTTTTGTTTTTGACCCGGCCGCACCTACCTGCTCCGCACCCAAACCAAGGGTAGCTAAATTAATTGGTTTGACCTCTTTCTTCTTTGCTTTCATAATCCCCGGGAGAGAAGCGTATCTCGGCTCGTTCAAACCCTTCTGACAAGTAAAGACCGCCGGAAGTTTCACCTCCACTACTTCCTTTCCCCCTTCTACTTCTCTTTCCACCCGCGCTTTCTTTTGCTCCGCATTGATTTCTAATTTAGTAATCAGGGTCACCTGAGGCAAATCCAAGAATTCGGCTAAAGCAGGTCCTACCTGAGCCAAATCATCGTCCACAGCTTGCTTTCCACAAAGAATTAGGTCGAATGGTTCTTTTTTGATTACTTCAGCTAAGGCTTTGGCTGTGGCAAACCCGTCTGCTCCCTCAAAGGCCGGGTCATTTAAATGTATGGAGCGATCAGCACCCATAGCCAACCCGGTGCGCAAAGCTTCTACGGCCCTGGCCGGTCCCATCGTAATTAGAATTGCTTGACCACCGAATTTTTCTTTGATACGCAAGGCTTCTTCAACGGCAAATTCGCAATAAGGATTCATTACGTATTTAATATCATCGGTCACGATGCCCGAACCGTCCGGTTTGATTTTAATCAAAGTTTCTGTATCCGGCACTTGTTTGAGACAAACAATAACGTTCACCGCCTACCTCCTTTCAGCATTTTATTTATTAATATCCCTGGCCTAAGCTCATCATTTTTTTCAAACTGGCCAGAGATTATTCTTTCTCGCTTCTTCAGTCATCATTCCTCTGATGAAGACATCGCTTATCTGCCAGACTGCGTCATTTATGCTGTGTTTCTTTTTAGTGGACAGAACCCAATAGCGGGCCATCTCATCTAAAGCCCCAAAGAAGGCCCGCTTCATAATTCCCGGGGTTAGATCCTTCCGGATAACCCCCTTTTCCTGGCCTTCAACAACAATCGCCCGGATGAGGTTTAAATATTCGATAAAGGGTTTATTCACATACTCCTTCATAAATTTGCTGCTCTGGCGAACTTCTACTCCCAAAACCTCAGCCAACTGCTGTTGTTTCTGTAAAATAGAAAGATGGACCTGGGCAAATTTTCTAATCTTTTGTAAAGGATTTTTCTCTTTCTCCAGCTCTTGGCGCATATTTTCTACTATTTGCCCAAACTCCTCTTCAAACAAGGAGATGAGAATGTCGTCTTTATTCTTGAAATAGAGATATATCGTCCCATCGGCCACATCGGCTTCTTTGGCTATTTCTGAGACGCGGGCATTATAGAATCCCTTTTCGGCAAATACTTTCACAGCTGCTTTTAAAATCTTTTTGTGTTTGGTTATATCTTTCATTTTAAAATCTAAGATTTATAGCTCTTCCAAAAAATTTAACCACCGGCCACGCTGAATTTTATAAATGAATGATTATTCATTCAAAAGTTTATTAACATACCCTCAAAAAGGTGTCAAGTTATTTTTGCGCTGACCCTTTAACAGTTTTAATATTTCTGATTATTTGCAAACAGGTGTCCCCTATTTTTGTTCACAAGGCTTGGGCTCTTTTATTACCCGGCGAACCCATAAATAAACTAAAAAAAGAAGACTCGCCATGAAAATAAATAAAGGCCGGATCCCAAAAGAAGCGGAAAGAAAGCCTCCCGAAACTGGTCCAATGACGTTACCTATAAGCAAACCACTTCGGGTTATCCCCATTATTCCTCCTCTTCTCTCGGTAGCCACATTCAGGGAAGTTAGCGTATAAAGAGCGGGCAGGATTCCGCCCACGAAGAGCCCATAAATAAAACGCAAGCAAAAAAGTTGGTACACTTGATTGACCAGCGCCTGGGGAATACTGGTCAAGCCGGTACCCAATAAAGTAATGAGGAGCATCTTTTTATATCCGAGGCGATCTCCTTTTTTTCCCCAATAAGGGGCCGAAATTAAACTGGCTAAACCAGTGATGGCAAATACACCCCCCGCAACCGTCGCTAAATTTTTCCCTTCCGGCCAGAGCCTTTCCACAAAAAGAGAGAGGACCGGCTGAATGGCCATTACCGCTGTTTGCACGGCCATTCCAGCCGCAAAAATGGTTATCAACGGCGCTGAAGTAAAGACTAAGCGAAAATTAGCTATTAAACCTGGCGATTTTTTCTCTTCTGGAGATGAAATACTTTCTCTGACTAAAAGAATAACTAAAAAAGCCGCCGTAAAACCAAAAGCAGAGGTAACAAAAAAGATATGGCGATAACCAATATGGTCCGCTAACAAACCGCCGATGAAGGGGCCGATTACTGCTCCTGTGGTCAATGAAGTTTGCAAGACTCCCATAGCATATCCCATTTTATCTTGGGGGGTTGTGGTGGCGGCGATAGCCAACGTAGCCGCAATAAAACCGGAAACCCCTCCCTGAATCAGACGCAGAATCAAGAGCTGCTGCACGGAAGTGGCAAAAGCCATAAAAAAAGAAGACCCTGCATAGCCGGCTAAAGCCCGAATTAACATGGCCTTCCGCCCGTAACGGTCTCCCATCCATCCCCACAAAGGGCCCACGAAGGTGGCTATTAAGAAAGGAGCTCCAAATACTAATCCGCTCCAGCGTTTGACTTCTCCCGCATCTATAATTCCTAACTCCCGAATGTAGAAAGGAAGAAAAGGCAGAATCATGGAAAGTCCCAAGGCGGCTAAAAATTCGGCAGTCCACAGGCTAAATAGATTCTTTTTCCAGCTCTCCAAAATAAACTCCTTTTTCTTCTCCCTTAAAAGAATAAGGCCCCTGCAAGGGCCTTATTCTTCTCCCACCTTTAAATTTTAGGACTTCTATTTATTCTGCGCGCTTCCTTTCTCTGAATTTAATAATAGGAGCATCAAGTGCATCGTCCTCGCCCTGACTCATAGTTTGGGGTGTAATATGAGATTTGCATCCCTTAATAACTCCTCATTGAGAAAAGAAAGTTAGCAGGTCTCTGGGCTTTTGGTGAACATAGCTCAGCTTTTCTCACCGCTTTTCTCGGCCATCTGCAGGAAAGGCTTGACCAGATCAATAGGTATGGGGAAGATAGTAGTGGAGTTCTTTTCGGTAGCAATTTCCGTTAAGGTCTGTAGATAACGCAGTTGCAAGGCCATAGGTGTAGAAGCCATGATCTGAGCCGCATCCCGCAATCTTTCCGCAGCCTGGTATTCTCCTTCAGCATGGATAATTTTCGATCTCCGCTCCCGCTCAGCTTCAGCCTGTTTAGCCATGGCCCGGCGCATCTCTTCGGGCAAGTCGATGGCTTTAACTTCTACCGTGGTAACTTTTACTCCCCAGGGGTCAGTATGCTTATCCAAAATCTCTTGCAAGTGAATATTGATCTTATCGCGCTGGTAAAGGAGTTCGTCCAGTTCTACTTGTCCGCAAACAGAACGCAGGGTGGTTTGCGATAGCTGGGATGTACCGTAAAGATAATTTTCAATCTCGATGACGGCTTTAATGGGGTCCATGACTCGGAAATAAATAACCGCGTTTACTTTAATGGAAACGTTGTCGCGGGTAATTACATCCTGCGGCGGAACATCCATGGTCACCGTGCGCAAACTTACTTTGACTAATCTATCCACGATAGGAATCAAAAAAATTAAACCAGGTCCCTTAGCTGCTGGCTGGCCACCAACAGTGCGCACGCGTCCCAGGCGGAAGATTACTCCTCTTTCATATTCATTAAGAATTCTTAACGCACTGGCCAAGATCATCAAAATTAGAATCAACAAAACTGCAAGCGATATAACCGACATAATTATCTCCTCCTTCTTTTATTTTAAAGATTTGCAAAATATTTGGCGAAATTAAGCCTGCTTTATTTTTTCCACTTTAACTTTGAGTCCTTCTGTTTTTATGACGCGCACTTTCTCGCCCACTTCTATTGTTTCCTCGGCATAAGCATTCCAGATCTCACCATGCACGAAGACTTTACCCTCAGGACGCAAAGGCGTTTGGACCACCCCAACTTCTCCAACCAATCCTTCGGCACCCGTTGCTGGCTTGGCCAATTGAGCTTTAATGGCCATAGTCACCGCGAAGGCAAAAAAGGCCCCGGTAACGATAACGGTGGGAATAATTACATAAAGGGAAGCACGCAAGGCGGGAATGGGTGATTCAAAGAGCATAATTGATCCCAGAGCTAAGGAGACTAAGCCCCCTATGGTGAGGAGACCATAACTGGCGATTTTTATTTCCGCCACAAAGAGAAAAACGCCCAAGAGGATCAGCATCACGCCGGCATAATTGACCGGTAAGGTGCGAAAGGCAAAGAAAGCCAAAATTAAACATATTCCGCCAATCACCCCGGGAAAGATGGCCCCGGGGTTAGAAAGTTCAAAGTATAGGCCCACTAAACCGATCATCATAAGGATGTAGGCAATATTAGGATTACTCAAAACGGCCAAAAACCGTTCGCGGAAACCCATTTCTAATAAATTGGTTTTCAGACCTTTGGTAGCTAATTTAATTTCCCCGCGAGGTTTTTCGATGGTTTTACCATGAACTTTTTCTAACAAATCATTTAGGTCTTTAGCTATTAAGTCGATGACTTTTATTCTTAGGGCTTCTGTTTCTCTAATGGAAACACTCTCCCGCACCGCTTGGGCAGCCCATTTTACATTCCGCCCCTTTTTTTCAGCGATCGATTGAATGTAGGCCACCGCATCATTGACTATTTTTTCACTCATGGTCCGGTCTATCCGCCCGCCGCCAACGGCCACGGGGTGAGCAGCCCCTATGTTCGTCCCCGGAGCCATCGCCGCAATATCTGCCGCCAAAGTAATAAAAACACCTGCCGAAGCAGCCCTGGCGCCACTGGGGGCTACATAGACTATAATGGGAATATCGGCGTTCATAATGTCTTTGATTATATCGCGCATCGAAGTGTCCAGCCCGCCCGGAGTGTCTAACTGGATCACCAAACATTCGGCCCGGTTTTTCACAGCTTGCTCAATTGATTTGCTAATAAATTCGGCCACCGCCGGAGTTATGGCGTCGTTAATCTTGATCACGTCTACTTGTTTTCTTTGTCCCGAACTATCCCAAGGGAGAAAGGTTAAAAATATACCAAACAGAATCATAAAAATATAGGCGTACTTTCTATACATCAATAACTCCTATTTTGCACTCGGCGCAGCCGATGCTGTCCGCAGTTTCTCGTATTCTTTTTTTAATTTCTTCATATCTTCCCATACATCCCGCTTTTTCTGAGGATTGCGGAGTAAGAAAGCCGGATGGTAAGTGGGCATAAGGGGTATTCCCTGATATACGTGAAATCTACCTCGGAGAGCAGAAATCTTGGCCTCGGTCTTCAGCAGGGTCTGGGCCGCAAAAGTACCCAAGGCACAAATCAATCGCGGCCGAATAGCTGCCAACTGTTTAATTAAAAAAGGCTCACAGGCCGCGATTTCTTCCGGAGCCGGATTACGATTTTCTGGAGGCCGACACTTAATAACATTGGTTATATAAACTTCCTGTCTTCTTAACCCTATAGCTTCGATAATTCGGGTAAGAAGCTGTCCTGCTTGGCCCACGAACGGTTCACCCTGCAGATCTTCTTCTCTACCTGGAGCTTCACCTATAAAAACCAGTTCGGCCTGGGGATTACCCGTACCAAAAACAATCCGGGTGCGCGAAGCATGCAATCCACAGCGCTGACAATCACCTAATTCCTGGCGAATGCTATCTAAATTGATGGTCAAAGAAATTTCTTGGCCTAATTTAACTGCTGGGCTATTCTCCCAACCTTCCCAGCCGAGTTCCATTTCTTCTTCCAAGTAATGACGCAAACCTATTATAGTTTCTTTGAGCCAAACTCGATAATCATAAGCTTCTATTGTCGGGAATGCTTCTCCCTGTTTCATGATTTTTTAAGACTTTTAAGACGATCCAGAATACAGTCTGCTAATTCTTCTTTGGTCATTAAGGGAAGTTCTTCCACTTTTCCGGAGCGATCTAATATTTTGACGATATTTGTGTCTACTGCAAAACCAGCTCCCGGCATGTTCAAATCATTGGCCACAATCAAATCCAAATTTTTTTGGGTTAGTTTTTTTTGAGCGTTCTTTATTAAATCTTCTGTCTCGGCCGCAAAGCCCACGACTACCCGCGTACCTTTAATTCGGCCCACTTCCTCCAAAATATCTGGATTCTGCTCTAATTCTAAGCTAATCTGGGGAGCTATCTTTTTTATTTTCTGTTCGACCATCTCTTTAGGTCGATAATCAGACACGGCAGCGGCCATAAGCAGGAAAGTTGCGTCGGGAAAATTTTCTAAAACGGCTTGGCGCATCTCCTGAGCTGTGCGCACGGCGATGAATTTGCTTTGCTTAGGGGCGGCAAGGTGAGTTGGGCCGCTGATAAGCGTAACTTCGGCTCCTCTCCTTAAGGCGGCCCGCGCTAAGGCAAAACCCATCTTGCCCGAAGAGTGATTAGAAATAAACCGCACCGGATCTATTGGCTCGGCAGTTGGTCCGGCAGTGACCAGTATTTTTTCTCCGGCAAAATCTTTGGGGGCGAGGAGGCTTTTAATCTCTTCTATAATATCCGTAATTTCAGCCAATCGGCCTTTCCCTTCATACCCACAAGCCAATTCGCCCGCAGCCGGACCAACGAAATAGTATCCTAAGGAGCGCAGCTTGGCTACATTTTGCTGGCAGATGGGATTATCCCACATGTGGACGTTCATGGCGGGGGCGATCAAAACTGGAGCCTTAGTAGCCATAACCACAGTAGTTAGCATATCATCAGCTATACCGGCGGCAATTTTGCCAATAATATTCGCCGTGGCCGGGGCGATGACTACAATTTCCGCCATGTCCGCTAAAGCAATGTGGCCGACTTTAGCTTCCGCGAACAAGCTAAAAAGTTCCGTGATTACGGCGTTGCCTGAAAGTGTTTGCAAAGTGAGAGGAGTTATGAAAGCCTGGGCATTTTTAGTCATCATCACGTGGACCTTCGCCTCTTCCCGCACTAATTCCCGGACCAGCTCGGCAGCTTTATAGGCAGCTATTCCTCCGGTCACTCCTAAAACTATATTCTTCCCTTTAAGCTTCATCTTTCTTATGAAAATTGGCTAAAGAAGGCTTCGTTTATTTTATCAAAATTGGTCCGCTTATTCCTCCTCCAGGCTTTCACCAAAAACACCTTCTGGTATGTTATCTATGAAGTCAATGGGGAGAAGCATAAGCTGAAGGAAGTTTTCCACTACAATTTTTAAAATATTTGATTTTGAACATTGTATTTACTGCCCAGAATGTACTAAATTTATAACAAAAAAGGAGACAGGTGTCAAGGAATTAAAGGAAACCCTAAACCTGGGACGACTGGGAATTAAAAGGAGCATAGAGCATGAAAGGAAAAGAGATCCTCTGTCCTAAATGTGGCACACCCGTGTTCCAATACCTAAACCCAGTACCTACCGTGGATATAATCATCGAGGTAGATACGGAGAAAGGCCGCGGGATTGTGCTTATTTTTCGCAAAAATCCCCCGCGGGCTTGGGCTTTACCCGGCGGATTCGTGGATTACGGCGAACCGTTGGAAAAAGCAGCCCTTAGAGAAGCGCGCGAAGAAACCGGCCTCGAAGTCACTGAAATTCGTCAATTTCACACTTATTCGGACCCAGCTCGCGATCCGCGACGTCATACTATTTCTACAGTTTTTATAGCTAAGGCCCATAGCGGATTTCTTCGCCCTAGCGATGACGCCGAGCAGGCGGAAATATTTTACGAAGGGAGGCTTCCCTCTCCTTTAGCCTTTGATCACGAAACTATCCTGCGAGATTATTTTGCGGCGCGCCGCCAAGGCCTTATTTAATTTAGCTTAGCTTTTCCAGAGCCTCTTGAATCTGGTCCATTCCTTTTTCAATATTTTTCATAGAGGTAGCATAAGAAAAACGAATATATTTATCATCTCCAAAACCGCTGCCCGCCACTACTGCTACCCGTGCTTCCTCCAACAAAAAGTCAGTTACATCTGCCGAATTAGAGATTACTTTACCTTTCCACTTTCTGCCGAATAAACCGGTGATATTGGGGAAAGCATAAAAAGCTCCTGCGGGAAGGGAACAAGTGATGCCAGGAAGGGCATTTAAACGTTCCACAATATATTTTCGCCGCCGATCAAATTCGGCTACCATTTTCCTCACGGACTCTTGCGGGCCAGTTAATGCTTCCATAGCTGCTTTTTGGCAAAAAGAAACCGGATTAGAGACATTCTGCGTTTGGATTTTATCCATGGCGGCAATGATTTCTTTAGGCCCGGCGGCGTAGCCTATTCGCCAACCTGTCATAGCATAAGTTTTAGAAACACCATTAATTACTATAGTCTGATCTTGCACCTCTTTTCCCAAAGAGGCGATGCTCGTAAAAACAGTCCCATCATAAACAAATTTTTCATAGATATCGTCCGCGATAATTAAAATTTTATGGGCCAAAAGTATATCCGCTAACTCTCTTAGTTCCTTGGCTGAGTACACTGCTCCTGTAGGATTATTGGGACTATTCAGAATAATGGCTTTAGTCCGCGGCGTAATCGCGGCTTTGAGTTGGGCAGGAGTAATTTTGAACCCCCCTTCTTCCTGGGTAGGAATTATTACCGGTTGGGCATCCATGAGCAAAACGATATCCGTATATGAAACCCAGTAGGGAGCGGGGACTATCACCTCATCGCCCGGGCCTAATAAGGCTTGCGCTAAATTATAAATACAGAGTTTAGCCCCGGCAGAGGCTATAATTTGGGCGCGGTCATATAGCAAGCCATTATCTCTTTTAAATTTTTGGATAATGGCCTCTTTCAGCTCCGGAAACCCTGCGGCTGGCGTATATTTAGTAACCCCTTCTTTTATAGCCCGATAAGCTGCTTCTTTAATATTTTCGGGCGTATCAAAATCTGGCTCCCCTTGGGCAAAGCTAATTACCTCTATTCCCTGAGCCCGCATGGCTGCTGCTTTAGCGGCCGCCGCAAAAGTAGGAGACGGCTTGATTCTATTTACCCTTTCTGCTAATTTCATAAAGCTCTCCTTTTCCAATTATATTTTCCCATTTTATCTTTTTAAAAAAGAATTAAATTTGCTCTTTATTAATCCGCTGCACCCTTGGCGCTCTCTGCGGTAATTTATTTCTCAAGGAACATTGCGGTAAAGGGGAAATTTTTCTTTTAACTTTTGGTGAACAATTTCTGGTACTAAACCCCGAACCGACCCACCTAAAGAAGCCGCCTCTTTAATTATCTTCGAACTCGTATAGAACCATTTAAAGCCGGTCATTAAAAATATGGTATCAACCTTGCGATTCAATTTTCTATTCATTAAAGTCATTTGAAATTCGTACTCAAAATCAGAAAGGGCGCGCAGTCCTCTGATAATCACGTGGGCCCCCTGTTCCTCCACAAAATTGACTAACAAACCTTGAAAAGCAGCCACTTTGACCCGGGGATCATTCTTTAAAGCAACTTTTATCATCTCTACCCTTTCTTCTACGGAAAAAAGAGGGACTTTATTCGGGTTGTGAGCTACGGCCACAATAACTCTATCAAAGATTGCTAAAGCTCTTTCCACAATATTTACATGCCCATTAGTAATGGGATCAAATGACCCCGGATAGACCGCAATTTTTTCATTCATAATTCAACCTCAGCAATTTCTTGTTCTTATTTTTTATAATCATTTTTCGCCCGCAGGCTGCCAAAAAGAAATGTTTGTTGCCCCATACTGGCGCCTGTCTATTAATTCCCAGGGGACAGGTATAGACAAATCTTCTTTTATAGAATGCTCCGCAATGATAAGCCCTTGTGGCGTAATTAGGTCCCTTTGGCTTAGCTCTTTAAGGGTTTGCTTGACCAATCCCTGGGCATAGGGCGGATCAATAAAAATTAGATCAAAAACTTCACCTCTTGAGGCTAATATTCTTAGGCCTTGAAAAACATCGCCAGGCAGAACTTCACTTTTCTTTTCCAGGCGACATTCTTTTATATTTCGGCGCAGAGCTGCCAAAACATGGGCATTATGCTCTACGAAGGTAGCTTTCTCCGCGCCGCGGCTTAAGGCTTCTATTCCCCAGGCCCCCGTTCCCGCAAAAAGATCTAAAACTTTCTTCCCGCGCACTCTTTCTTGCAAAATGTCGAAAATAGCCTCGCGTACCCGATCAGAGGTAGGCCTCAGCCCCATCCCTTTGACTGAAAATAGCTTCTTTCCTTTTAATTCCCCAGCTATAACGCGCAATCAGTTTCTTAGGCCATCTTTACTAAATTTTCTAAATTTTAACATGCCCGAAAGGTATGTCAACAACTTATCTCTCTGACCGTCGATCAGTTTTAATTTTTCTCACCAGCAGGAGACAGGCGGGAGG
>JBNAWB010000057.1:0-17957 GCA_049699975.1 Thermodesulfobacteriota bacterium | reverse complement strand
CTGACCGTCGATCAGTTTTAATTTTTCTCACCAGCAGGAGACAGGCAGGAGGGGGAGAGGCGAAATTAAAATCCGCCGGGAATTGCTTATTTCCTTCTTACCCACCTTTTCTCCGCCATGAACGGCGGGGATAAACTTGTCTGGAAAACAAAAACCTGAATAATGCTCAGTATTTTTAAATAGAGATTTTTATTCCCCGCCCGGACCAATGAAAGAACCAGTGCCTCATTTTAATGAGCCTCTCTCCCTCCCGCCTGAAGTAGGTACGAATTTCAAAAGTGATCGACGGTCAGGAAATAATTCTGTTGACAGGTTTATTGAAATTGTTAAGAATTGAAGCCACAATTAGGAATAAGCACTTAATCTCAGTGGTTTTAAATTACGGAATAATCAAGAGGAGAGCGCTCAGCAATGCCTGATGATAAAAAAAGAATAAACCCTCTGGATGTAGCGATGAAGCAGTTGGAAATCGCCGCCGCTCAATTAAACTTGGATCCGGGAATATGTGCAAAAATGAAACACACCCGGCGGGAGCTTACTGTCCATTTTCCCGTAAAAATGGAGGATGGCAGCATTAAAGTTTTTACCGGATATAGAGTTCAGCACAATTTAGCCAGGGGTCCGGCTAAGGGGGGAATTCGTTATCATCCCGATGTTGATCTTGATGAAGTAAAAGCCTTGGCCATGTGGATGACCTGGAAAAGCGCGGTCGTGAATATCCCTTATGGCGGCGCTAAAGGCGGAATTCAATGTGATCCCATGAAAATGTCCAAGTGGGAATTAGAAAATATGACCCGCCGCTTTACCTGGGAAATTGCCATGATCATAGGTCCTGAACGGGATATCCCTGCTCCTGATGTTTATACCGACCCTCAAATCATGGCCTGGATTATGGACACTTATAGTATCTTAAAAGGATATTCCGTCCCCGGCGTGGTAACGGGGAAACCGTTGGAACTTGGTGGTTCTCTCGGCCGCCATGAAGCCACTGGCAAAGGGGTCTTCATTACAGCGCAAGAGGCTGCTTCTCTTTTAAATATTCCCTTACCTGGAGCAAAGGTAGTCGTTCAAGGGTGCGGGAACGTAGGGGGAATTGCGGCTAAGTATTTTGAGAAAGCAGGGGCCAAAGTGATCGCCATTAGTGATTACCGAGGGGGGATTTATAACCCTCAAGGATTGAATATTTCTTCGGCCTTAGATTTCCAGAAAAAATTAATCTCTGAGGATTATAAGGAAGGCGAAAGAATTACTAACGAAGAGCTCTTGCAGTTAGAATGTGACCTTCTTGTCCCGGCGGCCTTAGAGAATCAAATTACGGGAAAAAATGCTTCGCAAATAAAAGCCAAGATCATTGTGGAAGGAGCTAACGGTCCCACTACTACTGAAGCAGATGAAATCCTCTATGACCGGGGAATATTTATCGTCCCTGATATTTTAGCCAATGCGGGCGGGGTAACTGTTTCTTATTTTGAATGGGTGCAAAACTTGCAGGAATTACTTTGGAGTGAGGATGAAGTTTCAGAACGCTTAACGCGCATAATGAAGAGAGCTTTTGCCGAAGTCTTAGCTATTTCCCAAAAAAGAAAAGTGAATATGCGTACGGCCGCGCTTATGTTGGCTATTGGTCGGGTGGCCGAAGCCACTAAATTGCGCGGCATATATCCATGATTTTGCCTTATTCTATCTCACCTGTTCAATTTTTTATCTCCCAGAGCCAGTCTTTTAACTAGCCCTGGGAGATTTACTTGATTTTTTACATAGGTTCAAGGCCTAAAAGGCGAGCTGGATTTTTCCTAGTCATCCAATTAATCTCCTCCTCATTAATACCTTTCTTCTTTAAAGATAAGATGAACTCTTTCATACCATCTGCAGGAATGGGATTGAGGTATTGTCCGAGATCAGTAATTAAAACGCTATGATTGGCCCCCACCGCCTTAATCGCCTGCACAAACATTTCCATGGAGACGTGCCGCCAATCTCGCATCCACCCTAAATGGGCGTTAGGCCCCATCAGGTAGGAAAGATAAGCATGTTCAATAAAAGCACCCATCTCCACGCAGCGTTTTATATCGTCGAGGGACATTTCTCCCGGTGACTGCAAGGCATGGGTTATCAAAATTTTCCTAACCCCTTCTTCTCTGGCCGCTTTCACAGCCGCCAAAGCCTCTTTCGGAGAAACATGGCCAGTAGCAAAGATAATATCCGCTTTGGCAATGGACTTTAAGATTTTTCTCAACTCAGGAATTACGGCCCCTGAACTGTCAATTACCCTTATTCCTCCTGCGTCTGGCTTTTTAGCAAAAAATGATTTGTGGTGGGCAGCATCATGGGTACACAGCCAAACGATTTTAGCACAACCGCCAGTGAATTTGAGCATGGTATCTACGGCGGCGGGATTAATTCCGCCCACCGGATAATTCAAAGTGATGCCTCCAAAAACTTCGATGCCCGGTACAACCTGCCTCACTAAATAAGCCCGATCATTGGTGATGAATTCATGGTTTTTGATTACTATCCCGCGCATCCCCATCTCTCGGGCTTTGAGGGCCAGTTCGATATCATGCACGCAGCGCGATGACACATCTGGCGATGAATGCACATGCATATCTATTGTGCCTACTAATGGATTCTCGGCAATTAATACGGGCATCTGGGCCATGGCTTTTTGGGCTAATGCAGTTGCTCCCACGACCCCGGCCATCTCCAAAAACCTCCGCCGACTTATCCCTTCTTTGTCCTTAATTCTTTTTTCCATAATCTTCCCTCCTCTTATTGATGTAATTTAGGATAATATTTTCCCTCAACCAGGCAAAGCCTTTATTATCACCAGTTCTGAATTGGGCTGCGAGTACCACACCCGCTCCTTAAGCCCACAAAAATATCTTTTTAAGCTAAGTAAGATAATTTAAATTAATCCGTATGATCATTATTAATAAATCGCCTAATTTAATGCAAGGGGAAAATTAACTGGCCCTCGATCAGGTTTTTAATGAATAAATTAGCCGTTAGCGAACTTCGCCAGAGTTAATTCCCGAATTCCACTTCGTAGGTGGAAATCCATTATTGAAATCAAAGGAGGTGGGAATGCCTTTGCCTTAATTTCTGATGATTTTCGGAAAACAGAGGTATAATCTTAGCAAATATCATAGCCATATAATTATAACGCCAAAGATAGAATTTCTATTATTACAAGGATCGTCAAGAATGTGATTTTATCGTGAGGGATAAAAATTCAGGAAACCTTGAGGCCATCCAGGTATGTTGGTCTATAAGACTAGATAACAAAACCAGAGAGATTAATGGTTTGTTGTCGGCCATGGAGAATCTTTCTTTATCTTATGGGTATATCCTAACCTATGATGACAAGGAAGAATCTATAAAAATGAACAGAAAAAAGATTTTTATCACCCTTGTTTGGAAGTGGCTATTAAAGTGATGCCTTCATTTCTCCCCAAGGGGAGAAATGAATTCGGAATCGACTCGTTCCGAGGTGAAGGGCAAAATGGTCCATATGTATTACAAATTTAGCCCATACAAAAATTAAAAGGAGTCCCGATTTGCTCGTAACTCCTTGATTTTACTGGTAGGCGGTGAGGGAATTGAACCCCCGACCTCCGGTATGTGAGACCGGCGCTCTGACCATCTGAGCTAACCGCCCTTATATAAAAGTCGCCAACCAATATGAATTAAAATAGCAAAATTTTTTTAAAAAGTCTATTATTTTTTCCAAGGTAACTCTATCCTGAAGAGTGTGTTTGTTAAACCAGCGAGACTGTGTTGTTATGTCATCGCGAGGGAGCGTATCAACCATGGCTGCCTCTTAATGGATTGAAAACAAAGAGATGCCCATGCTCCCTTGCATCAATGGCGGAGTCGCTCGCCATGATGAAAGAGGGAGGCGAACCAGTTTCAGAGGAAAGAAAGCAAGGTGAGGACAAAAATAAATTGGGCTCACTAAGAAATTTCCCCCTTTTTCAGTGGGAGATTCCCGAACATTAAACTTTTGATATTGATTCTTTAACTTCTTCTTCTTTTCTGATAAGATAAGCGAAATTTTTGAAAAATCTTTACGCAAAATAATTTTCCCTTGATTTTATGGCCAAGGAAAGATATTTAGCTTAAATTGTGCGAGACAGGAGTTAGAAATGAAAATGGAAGTCAGTTGGCAAGAAAATTTTATTTTTAAAGCCAAGTGTGGGGAGCATGAAGTCTTAACTGATCAACATCAAACGGAAGGCGGAACAGACAAAGCTCTCACTCCGGCGGAACTTTTTGTCGCCTCCTTGGGCACGTGTATAGGAGTTTACATTGTGCGCTTTTGTAAACGGCATAATTTACCTGCCGAAGGACTAAAAGTATTATTGGACTGGACAGTAGTCAAAGATCCCTGGCGGATTGGATCAATCAAAGCGGAAATTCATTATCCCCATAATATTTCCGAACCTGAGAAAAGGGGTCTTTTGCGCATGGCCGCATCCTGTTTCGTCCACGAAACGATTTTGCACCAACCGGAAATTAAGGTGGAACTAAAATAAAAAAACAACCTGCTCATATTATGGATCATCTAACTGCCGTTGCCCGCGGAATTGAACCTGCTGATCTTCTTTTGACCAACGCTAATTTGGTTAATGTGCTCAGCGGAGAAATCTACCCCACTAATGTAGCTATATCTGGAGAATGGATTGCCGGCGTAGACCAAGAATATACTAAGGGAAAGGAAATCATGGACTTAGCAGGTCTTTTCCTCCTTCCTGGGTTAATCAATGGACATTTTCATCTGGAGAGTTCTTTTTTAACCCCAGCAGAATACGCCCGCCTGGCCCTTGCTCATGGAACCACCACCATTATTCTTGACCCCCACGAGATAGCCAATGTGTTAGGCGTTGCTGGAGTGCAGGCCCTTTTGGATATCAGCCAAAACTTGCCCCTCGATTTTTTCTTCCTGGCCCCTTCCTGCGTGCCGGCCAGCTCCCTGGAAACTTCGGGAGCAAATATGCCCGCCAAGGATTTGGAGAGAATGTTAGCGCACAAACTTTTTTTGGGTTTAGGGGAAATGATGAATTTCCCCGGTGTTTTGCAGCATGACCCTGAGGTTAAGCAAAAAATTGCCGTCGCCCAAAAAAGAGGAAAGATTATTGATGGTCACGCCCCCTTGCTCACCAAGAAAGATTTGAATGCTTATATCGCCTCCGGAATTGATTCGGATCATGAATGTACCTCAAAGAAGGAAGCGGAAGAAAAATTAAGATTGGGTATGTGGATCATGATCCGGGAAGGGACAATCGCCAGGAATCTTGATGATTTACTTTCCTTAGTTAATTCCCAGAATTCTCATCGCTGTCTCTTTGTTCTGGATGATCTGGAACCAGGAGATCTCTTAGCCAAAGGTGAAATGGACCATTTGTTGCGGCGGGCTGTATCACTGGGTTTGGATCCCATAATCGCTATTCAGATGGCTACCATCAATCCGGCCCTCCGGTTTAAGTTCGGAGACCGGGGCGCTATTGCCCCGGGAAAGCGCGCTGACCTGCTGGCCGTAGCGGATTTAAAAAATTTTGGGGCAGTCTTAACCATAAAAGATGGCCAAGTCGTAGCTCGCGAAGGAAAAACCTATCCTCTTTTTTCTCCTTCCCTAAACCAGAAATACCTGCAAACAATTAAAATCAAGCCCTTACCAAATGACGCCCTGGCCATAAGAATGCCCGGCGCCTCCGCCTGGGTTATTGGCCTCATTCCTAATCAGATCTTTACGGAAAAAAAATGCCTACCAGTTAAAAAAGATGACCAAGGTTTAGTGAAAGCTGACTTAGAAAATGATATCCTGAAAGTAGCCGTTATCGAACGGCATAAGGCCTCGGGTAATATAGGCCTTGGTCTGGTGCAGGGGTTCGGCCTTAAAAAAGGAGCCCTCGCTTCTTCCTTAGGGCATGATTCCCATAATATAATTGTTATCGGGACGAATGATGAAGATATGAAATTAGCAATTGCAGAAGTGCAAAAGATGCAAGGTGGACTAATAGTTATGGAGCGAGCCGGAGTAAAAGCTTCGCTTCCTTTGCCTTTTGCCGGACTTATCTCCCTGGAAAAAGCCGAAGTCGTAGCTGACCAATTAGCCGAAGTAAATCAGGCCGCCCAGAAACTAGGATGTAAACTAAAAAACCCATTCTTCGCTCTTTCTTTCCTAACTCTGCCGGTAATCCCCGAATTAAAAATCACCGATAAAGGGCTGGTAGATGTTTCTACTTTCCAGATCATCCCTCTCGAAGCCAATTATTGATTTTTGCCTCCCGTCATGTCATAGGCAAACCCCAAGGGCTTGCCCGCCGAATTGAGGGAGAAGGTTACCTATCATGAAATCTTAAATTTCTTTTAGGTCGACCTTACTTCTTGGCGCAAGAAGCTGGCATAAGAGATGGCAAAACACACTAAAGTAATGGCAAAAAGGCAAATGAGGTGGGGGAAGACAATATAGATACTCTCGCTTAAAGGAAGTGGGTTCTGGAAGCGCGAGATAGATAACCGTTCCATAGGCCCCATCAAAAGTAAGGATTGGGTAGTTTTTCTTAGCGGATCCAGGATAATAGTAGTCGCCTCACTGTAAAGGGTCATGGGAGAAAAGAGGGAAATGATCTTGCGCGTCTGCTCATGGTCAATGATTAGTTCTGGATTATTCGCCGCTCTCGTCGGGTCGATGGGGCTGATCACGTCAGCCAGGACACTCGCTCCCATGGCCACAAAAAAGGAGAAGAAAATCCAGCAAGCAATGGCGGCTAAAGCCGAAGTGGCCATACTCCTAAAGGCCACGGAGAACAAAATGGAAATTCCCAACCAGAAGGCTATATAGAATACGCTAATCACAAAGTAGATGAAGAGGCGCATGATCTCTTCTGGCCCCGGCACGACCCCAATGAGCAATAAACCTAAGCCCGAAATCATTAAAATGATGGCTAAGAGCAACACAATAATGGTTACTAAACCGGCTAAGAATTTTCCGTTAATAATCGCATCCCGATAAATCGGCTGCGAGACGAGTTTGCTCAAGGTGCGCGCACTTCGTTCTCGGTTAATGGCATCAAAACCTAAGATTATGCCCATCAAAGGACCAAAGATGGCGATAAATTGGATGAGGGAGAAAAGTTTGCCGGGCGAAGTAAAGAGCATTAAAAAGACAAAAGTAGGCTTTGCCACATCTTTTAACTCATCTCGCAAACCTGAGCCGACCATAAAAGCCGTGACTAAACTGACCATTAAAATTAAATAAAACAGAAGAATAAAACGCGTACTGCTAAAGTGATCAGCTAATTCTTTGCGGCAGATAGTGAGAATTCCTTTCACGAGACGCCCTCCTGGAAATACTTCATATAAACTTCTTCTAAGGTATATTTTTCCTGGCCTATCCCAAATTTTTCCTTAGCCAAATCATCGATTTTCCCTATAGCGACCATTTGCCCTTTGATCATTATCCCCACCCGCGTGCTGATTTTTTGCACCTGGTCCAAAAGATGGGAGGAAAAGAAAACCGTAATTTTCTTTTCCTGACTCAAAGAGCGGATCAACTCTAACATCTGCCTGGAACCATCCGGATCAAGCCCCAGCGTTGGTTCATCTAAAAAAACCACTTGGGGATCTTTTAATAAAACTTCGGCGATCCCCAAACGTTGGCGCATACCCCGGGAATATTCTCCCAATTTCTTCCGCGGGTCCACTTCTAAATCCACTATTTTTAATAACTCCTTTATCTTTTCTATGGCCACTTCATCAGGAATGCCATTCAAGCGGCTTATATATAAGAGATTCTGCAGGGCATTTAGATCATCGTAGAAACCAACGTTTTCGGGTAAGTAGCCGACAATCCTTTTTATTTTCAACGGTTCGCGCGTGGGGTCGAATCCACATACGCGAGCTTTTCCGGAAGTTGGCTCACTCAACCCTAAGAGCATCAATAAAGTTGTCGTCTTGCCTGCCCCATTGGGGCCCAAGAAACCAAAAACTTCTCCCTGATAAATCTTAAGGTTGAGATGATCTACAGCTACCTGTTCTCCATAGACCTTAGTAAGATCTTGGGTCTCAATGACCAACTCCCCATTCATTTAACGCCTCCCTAAATAGAAGAAGAGCGCTCCTAACCCAGCAATAACGGCCACAATAATAATCACCCCAATCCAACCCCAGGCGGCCGAAGTTTTCACCGAAACCCGCATCTCTACTGTTTTGCTGCTCCCTTTTTCCCCATCTACGGAGAGACCAACTGAATAGTCTCCCACCAAAGCCTGGGCATATGGAGTGATGGTCACTTCTACTTGTTTCATAGCCCCTGGTTCCAGGGCATCAATCTTCTCCGGCTTAAACTCCACTTTCCAATTTTCGGGTTTAAAAGAACTGAAACTAATGTTCTTATTTATCGCCGACCCTGTATTCTTTACAAAAAGGGACATGATGGCCGGTTTTCCGGCTAAAGCATCGAGGGATAGAAGACCGGTGGGCGTTCCCGCATCTAATTTGTATATTCCGGTCAAAACCACGGTCAGTTTTACTTCCGCTTTCTTTTCGCCGGAAGTAATCCAAACTAAAACCGGGTAGGAGCCCGCAGTAGCATCCCGCGGTGGCGTTACTTCGACGGCGATGGTTTGACTTGATCCTCCTTTGACGCGGAAACTGGATATCTGTTTCTGCTCATAAGCGGGCTTAAAATTAAGCTCCCATTTGGGAGGCACCTGACCTGTGATGTTAAAATTCTTATCTACTTCACTCTTGTTATTAACTTCTAAGGAAAATTCAAATTTGGCATCGGTCTGCCCTTGCAGTACCGGATAAGAAGTAATCACCTGGAACTCTTCCCCAATGACTGCTCTCTCCCGCACATTTACGTAAATTTTTTGGGTGGATTTAAATTTGCCATCTTCAGTCTGGGCATCAATCTGGAATAAATAGGTTCCTGTTTTTACTGTTTTGTCGGGCTCAGCTAAAAAAGTTAAAGTTCGGGTCTTTGTTGCCGGAACAGGGATGGCTTCGACTAAGTAATTGGGGGCTTTTAAGAAGGCTTTCCAACCTTTAGGCACTTGGCTAATCTTGAGGAAAAAGTTTTCATCGCGCTTCCCTTTGTTATCCGCGGTCAATTCCATGCGCACAGACTCACCGGGAGCAACGGAAACGCTTGAATATTCAGTATAAATTGCTATCCCTCGTTCGGGTCTCGGAATAATATCTTTTTCTTTCTCCTCCGCCCACGATATGGCCGCTAATAAGCTAAAAGAAAAAAGCGCCAAGATGGCTACCATTCTAAAACCCATATCTCTACCACGCATTTTCTAACCTCCTCGATTTACCTAAAATTATTCTTCACCAGAAATTGCCAGGAGGGCTTGTTTAATTTAATAAACTTTGGCAAGAATTTTGCTCCCGGCAGGCAAAATTTTTTAAAATTCTATTTAAAAATAATGGGATTTTAATCTTTTGTCAAGCTTATAAAAGTTAATTTTCGAAAATTTTTAATTATCTTAGCCGCAAAAAATAATGGGGAAGGAAGATAAGGATATTTTAAAAATAATGGCTGGGGCCCCCTCTGTGGACCCCCTCTCTTAGACTTTTATTAAGCTTACTTTGGTGTCATAAAATGAAACGCTGCCACCGACCGGGTCCAGCATACACGTGTTTTTTAAGTAGGGATCAATCCACATGGCCGCATTAGCGTGCACTCCAGTAGCCCGCCGAGGATCGCCTTTAATCACCTTCTTATCAATAATCATGTCCGCTGCTCCAGTAGCCCAATGGCCATGACCAAGAGTAAAAGTAATTACTCCTGGTTTAATAGTCTCGGTAATTTTCACCTTTCCGATCATGGGCTTTTTTTGGCCATTTTTTAAATCCCAGATGCCTTCTTTATTCGTAGCGGAAATGATTTTCACTTGATCTCCATCTTTTACGCCTATTTTTTTGGCGTCGATCGGGTTCATAATAATATAATTTTCAGGCAGGATAGAAAGTAGCCAATAATTTGTAACGGTTCGCGATTTGGTCATCAATATATCCCGCTGGGTTATTAAATGGAAGGGATAGCCTTCTTCTAAACCCATATCCTTAGGGGATTTTCCCAGAGCTGTCACAATGGGCACGTAAGTGGCATAGCCAAGATTAGGCTGGCCTGTAAAAGCATTATTAGTTAAGGCAGTCTTTTCTTGGTATAGGTTAATGCATTTTTTATATTGATTAGCTACCAGGTCCCCTTTATAAACATCCCTATATTCTTGGAATCTGCCACCCCGGTTCAGAACATAGACTACCTTTCGCCAATAAGGGCCAGCAATCTTCTGCCAGCGCTCGGGATCAAAGACCGTCTTAGGTAAATGCCCGCGGGATTCCATAAAAAGCTTTAGTTCGGCATCATCTGCATCTGGCACTGGCACCCCATCAGTGGCCACATTAGCTACCATACGAATATAAAAATCATCTGGCCGCGTGAAATCTTGGCCCGCTCCAAATCCATCTTTGCCAAACCCTTTCAGACCCAACTTCTCGGCCAAGGCCAAGAGGAGAGCCTCAAAAGAACAGGGCATCTCTTCCCCAAAAATTTTGACCGTTTCGGGAATCGGTGCGATTACTGGCTGCCGGATAGGTTGAACTTTTACAGGCATATTGGGATGAGATCCCTGCATCTCCCACCTCTCCAAGTAGCTGAGGTCAGGGAAAATGTAATCAGCATACAAAGAAGTTGTGCCAATCAAAATATCACAAGCCACAAAAAGAGGCACTTTGTTTAAATCCGTTAGTATCTCGATATTGGTTTGCCCAGCTGGTAAAGAGTAAGCTGGAGACCCCATATACATAAAAAGAGCTTTAATTGGATAAGGGTATTGATCCCCAATGGATGGAATAATCTCTTCATAAATATCGCTGGCTAAGGGCCACCAGTTTCTCTTAGCCGGATAACCTTTAAATAGGGTGGAGTCCTCATACCTAATATCATGGCGGATAATGCTAATTCCGAATTTGGTGATCTTCCCGGGGTTCATTTTCCCTAGATCAAAAGGCTGGCCAGGTTTTCCCCCAGTAGCATTGTAAGTAGAAGCCGCAATCATCCCGCCTTTCCAATCAAAATTACCCAGCAAAAGATTGATGGTCATGGCCGAAGTTACGTTATAAAACCCATTAGTATGTTGAGCAATTCCCCGGTGAACGTCCACAACTGCTTTCTTGCCATGACTGGTTAAATCTTTAGCTATCTCTTCGATATCTTTGGCGGGGATACCGCAGATTCTCGACCATTCCTCCATAGTTCTGGCCTTGGCTGCTTCAGCCACGATTTGCAGGGCACTTTTAACTTTTATCCCTTGGATTTCAGTATTAACGAATAGATCTCCAGTTACAGGCGCCTTTTCATTTTGGGGATCAACCGGCACTGGTTGGCCATCTTTCATGGCTACGAGATATTCAAAATCATGTTCCTGGCCATCTTTCCCTTTTCTTTTCTCTACCGGGGCTAAACCAATTTCTTGAGCGCGGAGAAATTTTCCAGGACGGCCTTTTTCATCAATCTTGACTAAGAGGACTGCATTTGTCCAGGTAGGTTCTCCTGCTGCTTTGGCGGCCGCTTGGTTAGCATTAGCCAAATATTTAGCATCATAGCGGCGATTATTGATAATCCACTGGATGAGGGCGGCAAAGAACGCCCCATCAGTTCCCGGAATAATTGGCAAGTATTTATGGGCCTTAGCTGCAGACTTGTTGAAGCGCGGATCAACTACGACCAGTTTAGTCTTTCCGGAGACCAGATTGGGAATCAACCGCACATTTCTATTAGGCGGACCGTAATTTGCGTCGAAAAGATTGGAACCGACGGAGAGAATATATTCTGCATTCTCAAAATCGCCCTGCCAATAAAATTTCGCTCCGCCAGAGAACTTATTAAATGCATATTGCTCGCTCATGGCTTTGCAGGTGAAATAGAGGGACCCTTGGCAGACAGTAGTATGGCCATGAGTATTCACGGTTCCCAATTGATCCCCGAAAAAGCGAGCCGCAAAGTCGCTGCGCCCCCCTTTCTTTCTTCCCCAAAAATATACTAACTGATTATTTTTTGGTCCGAAGTCAGGATGTTCCGGATCAATAAGATAATGGAGATTGGGGGCATGTTTTTTCTTAAATTCTTCCACCGCCTTCTTTTTATCTTTGGCTTTAGCCAAAGCTTTAATATCTGCCGCCATTTCTTTGGCTAATTGCGGATCGCGCAATACAAAAATATCTTTGAGACCAGCAATTTCTCTATCTTCCTCACCCGGCACATGGCCAAATAGCTTACCCCCATTAACTATTTCTTCAATAGCTTGGGCAAAAGGAATGGTTTCCCATTTTCCTTCACCACGTTTGCCCGCTCTCTTCAAGACTTTGGTAATGCGGTAGGGATCGTATACACTCTGAATCCCCGATTGCCCCTTAGGGCAAATGGCCATATCTACGCCATTAACTTCTAAAGGCGAAACAGCATAAGGAAGATGCGGAACAGCTACAAAAGGATTATAAGGATTTCCATCTATCTTCAAGGCAAGCGCCTTATTGTCCTTGCGGAAAAGTTTTACTTTTATTCCGCACCCGGTGTTGCATTGCAGACATACGGTATATAAAATATTTTCTGCTTTAATTAATTCGTATTCCTCTTCTTTTGATAAAAGACCAGCTTCAGCTCTGGCCATGAGGTCCGTGGCCCAACCCATCTGCGTAGCCAAGAAAGCTCCACCAAGCAAAGCCGAACATTTAAGAAAATCCCGCCGATCCATACTATTGGCCATAAAATCCTTTTTCCCCATTTATCTCTCCTTTAAGGTAAAATATAAAATACCCTTGGTTTGGTTTTCGAATTTTCAGTAAATACGGGAATCTTTCCTGGATACCCGCTCATTTTTGCTAATTCCTGGGGACTCTTTCCCTTGAGAGCTTTATAGTCTTTAATTTTTACCTCTCTTTTCGCCTTTACTTCCGCTAATACTTTTACGGAGTTCTGCTTCATTACTTTATAAAGGAGACTTTCCCGGTCTTCTAAATCGCCAAAATAATTTGCCCGACAGGGGCAGGTGCTTACACATATGGGTACTAAGCCATTTTTTATCCGATGCCAACAAAAATGGCATTTCCGCGCTACTCCATAAGGAAGATGATACTTCTCCCGCGGCCATTTCCGATTATATTCCCACGAAGGGGCCTTTTCATAATCTTCTATCCGGGGTGTTCCTTCCGTAAAAAATTCGCCGCCATCAAGTCCCCGAGCTTTATAAGGGCAGGCAAAGAGGCAACGACCACAACCAATACATTGCTCGTAGTTAATCATGACAATGCCGGAGCTTAGACCTTTCTTACTTTTCCAGGTAGCTTTGCCCTCGCCCTTGTTCGGACAAACTTCCACGCAAGGCGGCTCATCACATTGCTGACAAGGTCGCGGAGTATAACGGATTTTAACTTTTGGAAATACCCCTTTTTCTTCCTCATAAACCGGCCGATAGACTAAGCCCGGCGGACTTTTTTGTTCCGCTACACAGCCAGCGGTGCAAGCACGGCAAGCCGTGCAGCGTCTTAAATCAATAAGCATAGCCCAAGATGGATTGTCTTTTTTTAAGGCTCGTCTTATATCTTCTTGAATAATGATTAACTCATCTTTTCCTGCCCACATTTATTTTCCCTCCCTTTTATGGCATACAAAGCAGTTGGACCTTAAATCAAAGGCTTGTTTGCCGTCATGACATTCCCCGCAAGATTGGGCTTGCCGCCGATGGATCATTTTTACAGTTTTATGCTGTTCTTTCGTCAAGTAAATATGCGGATGACATCGAGTACAATTAAAGCCAATTAATTCCACATGGGTCTCATGACTAAAAATCACATCGCCTACTCGCTTTACTTCGTATTTGATATCCCCGCCGCCAACTCTTCCTACCGCCATGCTTGCGGAAATAATGAGCAGGGAAAAAATGATGGTAACTATGTATTTGCTCACTCCCCCACCTCCTCACCAAATTTACTTTTTAAGCCATAGAGCTCTGATTACCACAAAGTGGCATATGGTGTCAACAATTTTTTTAAAAATTTTTTACCTCCTGAGAGCAGATAATTAATTGGCCCTCGCCCACATTTAGATCTGCAGGTAAAAGAAGTGATAAATTTATTTGTCCTAAGGATGAACCAGGAAAAATCCTTAAGATCAAAAATTCCTATAAAAGCTTCATCCTTCGGTGATGGATGACGCAGTCGGGAAAAATTCTGACCGTCGATCAGTTTTTGCGAAATAGCTTGATATACCTCCGGCCTGCCTCTGGCAAAAGCCAGCGGGGCTCATTAAAATGAGGCGCTGGTCAACTCTTAAGTACAGGCGGGGAAAATTATTCTTTTCGGCCCAGAGGTGTTGAGCTATTTTTTGACTTTGTTAGCCAAGGCAGGCAAGTCCCCGCCGCCCTCTGCGGAAAAAAGGTGGATAAGTATAAAGACGTTAATTCCCAGCCGATTTTAATTTCGCCCCGCTTGCCTCTGCCAGAGGCAAGCACGAGGAAGGCAAGGATGTATCAATCTTAGTTCAGGTTCAAAATTAAAAGTGATCGACGGTCAGATGCGAAATAACTTGACACAGAGCCTCTGAATTTGGTAGAAAAAAATGCTTTAAATGGAATTGATTTTTTAAAAATCCCCTCACCTTGATCCTCTCCCCGAAGGGGAGAGGAAAAAAGAAGGAAATACTCTCCCCGAAGGGCAGAGGAGAAAAGCAAAGAAATGCTCTCCCCAAGGGTAGAGGAGAAAAGAAGGAAATGCTCTCCCCAAGGGTAGAGGAGAAAAGAAGGAGATGCTCTCTAAGGAGAGAGGAGGATTAGGTGAGAGGGAGACTTTTCCCTCTCTTTTAGAGGAGAGGGCTTTCAATATTCTCCTCTCCTCGATAATGTGTCATAATGTCATCGCGAGGGAGCGGAGCGACCGTGGCGATCTCATAATTCATGGAAAAAAGAGATGACCAGGTTGCCGCGCATTAAGTGCGAGGTCGCTCGCCATGACGAAAAAGGCATTGAGACACAGTGCCCTGGGGGAGAGTCGCTAAAACTCGACCAGAGGGTCGGGTCGGAATCGACTCGTACCGAGGTGCAGAGCTTCAAGAAAAGAAACTGAAAGGAGGATAAAAAATTGGCTGGTAAGTATCATCTTCTGGCTCCAGGGCCGACGCCTGTGCCGCCAGAGGTCTTAAAAAAAATGTCTGAACCAATAATCCATCATCGGGAACCGGCTTTTGAAAAAGTTCTCGAAGAAGTGCGGGATGGTTTAAAATATCTTTTTCAAACAAAAAATGAAGTTCTAATCTTTGCTTCTTCTGGAACCGGGGCGATGGAAGGAGCGGTTACCAATACTCTTTGTGCCGGAGATAAAGCCCTGGTTATCCAAGGAGGAAAATTCGGTGAGCGCTGGGCAAATATCTGCAAAGCTTATGGAGTTAAAGCTCATATTATACCTGTAGAATGGGGGCAGAGCATTGATCCCAATTTAATTGCCCAGACTCTTAAGGAAGATCCTTCTATTAAAGCTGTTTTTACTCAAGCTACGGAAACTTCTACAGGTGTCCTTTACCCCATCAAAGAAATTGCAGCTATAGTTTCTCAATATCCAAATACGATACTTGTGGTGGATGCTATTTCGCATTTAGGGGCAGTGGAACTTCCCATGGATGAATGGAAGATAGATGTGGTGGTGGCTGGCTCCCAAAAAGCGCTTATGCTCCCTCCTGGTTTAGCCTTTGCCGCTTTGAGTGATAAAGCGTGGGAGTTTGTAAGTAAATCAACTCTGCCCAAATTCTATTTTGATTTTAAAAAAGAGTTGAAGAACTTAAAAAGTAATCAGACCGCCTATACTCCGGCTGTATCTTTAATCATGGGTTTAGCAGAATCTTTGCGCAGAATTAGGAACGAGGGCCTGGAAAATATTTTTGCCCGTCACGCCAAGCTGGCTAAGGCCACCCGGGAAGCCATGCTGGCCATAGGTCTTAAACTTTACGCTCCGCAAGCTTATTCTGATGCAGTTACGGCCGTAATGGCTCCTCCTGGCATTGATGGGCAGAAAATTGTCAAAATATTGCGTGATAAACATAATCTGACTATTGCTGGCGGGCAAGATCAGGCTAAAGGAAAAGTTTTCCGCATTGCCCATATGGGCTATATTGATAAATCCGACATAATCATGGCCATTGCTGCCGTAGAAATGACTTTGAAAGACCTCGGCTATGCTGTAGAATTAGGAAAGGGTGTAAAGGCGGCGATGGAGGTGCTTAATAAATAATTACCCCCTCACCCCGCCTCTCCCCCACGGGGAGAGGGGAGGGTGAGGGGAAAAGAAATGAAAGGCGTAAGGCAGGAGCGAGTAACACGCAAAGCGCGGAGCGCGTAGCGTTGAATAATCATTTTAGCCCCCTCACTTTGCCTTTTCCCGCTGGGGAAAGGAGGGGATCGGGGCGAGAGGGATTACAAAATTAAAAAGGGAAGTTTATGGCCAATATAGTTATTGTTGGTATGCAGTGGGGTGATGAAGGTAAGGGTAAGGTCGTTGATCTTTTGACCGAATATGCTGATGTGGTCGTCCGCTTCCAGGGAGGCAATAATGCCGGCCATACAGTGGTAGTCGGTGAGCAGACAATTATTCTGCATCTTATTCCTTCAGGCGCTCTTTATGCGGATAAAAAGTGTGTTATCGGTAACGGGGTAGTGGTTGATCCCCAAGTTCTATTGCAAGAAATTGATGAGCTCCGCAAGTTAGGACATTTTAAAAGCGATGAGCAGCTTCTGCTCAGCGAAGATGCTCATTTGATTATGCCTTACCACAAGCTTTTAGATGTAGCCCGCGAGCGGTTGAAGGGCGAAGGGAAAATCGGCACCACCGGCAGGGGGATCGGCCCGGCTTATGAAGATAAAGTGGCCCGAGAAGGAATTAGGGTAGGAGATTTATTTGATAAAGATGTATTCCGGAAAAAACTGGCCGCTAACCTGGCCATAAAAAATTCCTTTCTTACCTCATGCCTTAATGAAAAAGGATTCGACTTAGAAGAGATATATAAAGAATATACCGGTTATGCTGAGCGACTTAAAAAATACGTTAGGAACACCTCTATATTTATAAATCAGCAGATAAGAAATGGCCGCCACATTCTTTTTGAGGGTGCGCAAGGGACTCATTTGGATGTGGATCATGGAACTTATCCCTTTGTAACTTCTTCCAATACGGTGGCTGGCGGGGCATGCACCGGGGCTGGAATCGGACCAACAAAAATTACGGAGGTAATCGGCGTATCTAAAGCTTATACCACGCGCGTTGGCAGCGGGCCTTTTCCCACAGAATTAAAAGATGAAATTGGGCAGCGTATTCGCGAGCGTGGTCGAGAATTTGGAGCAACCACCGGAAGACCAAGGAGATGCGGCTGGTTAGATATACCTTTGTTAAAGGATGCCATTCGTCTTAATGGACTTTCAGGGATTGCTTTAACTAAGATGGATGTATTAAGTGAATTTGCCACGATAAAAATTTGCACGGCCTATAAATATGGAACAGAAGTGATTGAGGAAGTGCCTTCATCTGTGGAGATGCTGGCCAAGTGCGAGCCGATCTATGAAGAATTTCCGGGATGGAAAACTGAACTGCGGAATTTCCGTAAATTCGAAGATTTGCCCAAGCCTGCTCAAGATTATATAAAACACATTGAAGATTTAACAGAGACGGAAGTAATCTTAGTTTCCGTGGGCGAACGAAGAGAGGAAACAATTTTGTTGCGAAATCCCTTTGATTAATTTTTTTGTAATATTACCCCTCACCCTAACCCTCTCCTAACGCATGGGGAGAGGGGAAGGGATGAAAAATTGAATTTTAGCCGTCACTACGGTGAAAACCGGAGTCCAGTTAGTTAGTAACGCCTTGAAAACACTGGATTCCGGCTTTCGCCGGAATGACCCAAA
>JBNAWB010000056.1:2567-18210 GCA_049699975.1 Thermodesulfobacteriota bacterium | reverse complement strand
CAGTTTATTTCTTTCATCTAATTAATCCTTTTGCTTTTTATACTTCCTATAATAGTATTCGGAGTAATACTTAGTTGGCTTTAATTCTTTTTGGTTAAAAACTACGCCTAAAATTTTATCCTTGGGAATGTCATTTATCGCCTTGCGAATCGCTGCTCGGGGAGATTTATCAGCCATGACCACAAGTATAATCCCATCAACTATGCGCGATAACAAAATCGGCTCAGAAGCAGAAACGATGGGCGGAGAATCTATCAAAGTATAAGTATCTTCTCCAAAATTACGCAGAAAATGGAGCAGCTCCTCCATCCTTCTTGAACCAATTAATTCAGCAGCTTGCGAGGATGGCTTTCCTGCCGGAATGATCCATAGTTTCTCTTTGCCTGAATTTTTCATCACCGCTTCTACCGGAAGGTGATCCATAAGATAATTAGAAAGCCCCGGGGAATTTTCAAAATTTTTTAAATATATACTGGGCATGCGTAAATCGGCATCAATAAGGATGGCTTTTTTATTGATCTCTTGGGAGATAGCAAAAGCCAGATTAAGAGCCACTGTTGTTTTGCCTTCTTGGGGGAAGGCACTTGTTATCAATATCAGCCGCGGCGGATGTGGAGAACGCATAAATAAAAAAGTGCGCAACTTACGAAATTGCTCGGCCGCAAAAGAATCAGGCTCAGCCATTAGAAAAGGGAACTCTTCTGCCTCAGGAGCCCCAATTTCTTTTATATCTATTTCCAAAATTTTTTCCGGAGCAGCCTCTTCTTTAGGCGAAATCACTTCTTTAAGAATTGAAGAGATCGGTTCACCCTTGTCTTTTTTCATTTTTTCTTTTTCAGCTTTTTCTAAAGCACGGTAGACGCGACTCATAAAGTACCTCTCTTATATGCGTAAGGCGCAAGGCGCGAGAACGTAAGGGGTAATGCGTAATAGGCAAAGTGCATAGCGAATAATGCTCGCCGCAAGGAGCAGGAAGCAGGGAGTGAAAAAAAGTGCTGCGGTGCTGCAGTGCTGCAGTAACACAAGTGCTGCAGGGCTGCAGTTAAAAAGAGACGCAAAGAGCCAAGCGCATAGGGCACAGCGAATAAAATTTTGCAGTTATCAGACATAAAAATTAATTCCCCCTCAGCTAAAATAAATACTTATTGATTGAATAAAGTTGTTGATAATTTCTTTTATAAATTGGCCGAATTCTGAGAGAACTTTTGTTTCCTGAGATTCGACGAATAAGATAACGCCTCCTATTATTAAAAAACCTAAGCTCCACTTTAGCCAGGGCCATTTCTTAGGCGTCAGCTTTAAATCATTAGCTACATCCCGGATGATTTTTGCACTAATAATTTTGCTTTCCAAGGCATAACCAGTTAGCAAAGCATTATCGCAGAGAACATTGATTAGCCGGGGAACTCCGCCAGTATATTTATAAATTTCTTTAATGGCCTGGGGAGTAAATATTGGATTTCGGCATCCAGCGATCCTTAATCTTTTCCTAATATATCCACCAGTCTCTGATTCGCTTAAAGGGGGAAGGTGATGTTGCAAGTTCACTCTTTGCCGTAATTGCCTTAGCTCGTCCTGCAGCAAAGTATGGCCCAGTTCGGGCTGTCCTACCAAAACGATCTGCAATAATTTAGCTTTGGAGGTCTCCAGATTGGACAAGAGCCTTATTTCTTCGAGCAATTCTTTACTTAATCCTTGGGCTTCATCAATGATTAGAACTACTTTTTCATCTTTTTGGTAAGCATCGATTAGATATTCGTATAAGGCATGTAGATATTCACCTTTAGTTGCCCCATTGCTGTTTATGCCAAAATCTTTTAAAATGTATTGGAAAAATTCGTTTACCGAAAGTCGAGGATTAAATAAAAGAGCAACGCGCGTATTGCTTTGGCTACCGTTCAAGGTTTCCATGAAAGAACGGATAATTGTTGTCTTACCCGTCCCCACTTCTCCTGTTAGGACAATAAAGCCCTTTTTCTGCCGCACCCCATAAATCAACTGGGCCAGAGCTTCCCGATGATTTTCCCCTAAATATAAGTAATGGGGATCAGGAGTGAGACTAAATGGATTTTCTTTTAAGCCGTAAAAGTGTTCGTACATATTAAATACTGGTAAAGCGTAAGGCGCAAGGAGTTAAAAACATAATAAAGATATCATTACACGAAAGGCGTGATAGCGTTACAATAAACATTTTTAAAACCTTATTTTTGTTATTTCCCTGATAATTTGCGTATTAAAGAAGTGAGCATTTTGTCTATCCTTAAAAGCAAATCTTCAATTTGTTCAAGCTTTGGAGATGACAAATAGCCCAAATTTAAAGCTAGTTCTATTTGGGTATCTAACTCACTAACAGAACCCTGCGCAATACTGAGAAAATTTTTAAATTACGCCTTCCCTTGTCTTGCCGCTCCCTCCGCGATGTTGCATGGGATGCTAATAGCTGCCCGGCGCATTTGCGTGACGAAACCGAATTTTTCTTCTTCCGGGAAAATAATCGTTATTTCATAAATCTTCTTTGCCAATTCCATCGATGCCTTCCAAACGTCCAGTTTTTTATGAGGTTTTTCCATATTTTAATTCCTTTCATCATTTTATTTTTTCGCTCTCCCCCCTTGCGCCCTCACGCCTTACGCTTTTATTTTTTCTTCCTCCTTCAAATTCGGGATCACGGCGATAACGGGGAGGTTGAGATAGCCTTCCACATCTGCTTCCGTATGGAAAGACTGATCCATGGTTTCGCGGAACCAAGCCAAGCCCAAACCGGCGACCAGGCCGATAAAGGCACCGATGAGCATAACTCTATTTCGATCCGGCTTAATTGGTTTTTCCGGAAGACGTGCCGGATCAAGGACTTTAAATTGTTCACCCTGCTGCTTGCGCTCCAAACTTTCCGCCATTTGGGCCTGAATCTTTTTGTCTAACATCGACTGATAATTGGCTTTTAAAAGATCATAGTCCCGGGTGAGGAGCAATAATTCTTGTTCCCGCTTCGGCGTCTCTTCTACTCGCAACTGGTAAAGGCGAATTTGCTCTTTCAAGTTTTTTTCTTCCTCCCGGAGACGTTTAGCCTCCAGAAGGGTAGCATTATATTGCTCGGTATATTGGAGAATTAACCTTTCCACCATAGGGTCAACCTGGCGAACAGGCGCTCGCGCTGTTTGGCGCGGTGTTGTTGGAGTCTGGGCCCGATCTAAAGCTTCTCGCTCCTCAGCCGCTAACATCTCTTCTTGTTTCTTCAGAATCTCTTTGGCCTTGGGTTCAATATTAGCAATCCTTCTTTTCAAGCTAATAATGTCAGGATGATTTTCCGTATATCTGGCCCGCGCACTCTCCAAATCTCTTTTAAGCTGATTCCACTGGGTAACAATGGGATCCTCAGGAATTCTCCCCCTGGAGATAACAATTTGTTGTCCAGAGGCAGTCTCTCCAGTGGCCTCCGAGACCACCGGAGCAGGTTCAGGCCTTTTTAATTGTTCAATCTGGCTCTGCAAGATAATCATCCTATCTTCGGCAGACTTTATTCCGTCGCTGGTAGTCTTTAACTGTTGTTGCAATCGTTCTAAGATTCTAAGATTGGCATCTAATTGCTGAGGAAGTTGCCCCATATGTTTTTGCCGGAATTTACGAATTTCCTCCTCTTTTTTGATAAGTTGTTCTTCGATGTTGCTTAGCTCCTTAGTCAGAAAGGCAGAAGTACTTTCGGCCTGCATTTCCCGCACCTTTAGATTCTCTTCAATGAATAGGGAAGCTAATTTATTCGTCACCATCATGACCGTAGTCGGCTCTTCTCCTTCAAAGGAGATGGTAAAGGTATTCTGAGTTTCTCTCTCCCGCCCACTTGGCCTCTGCTGAACATTTACTTCTATGGCCTTACGCATCTTTTCTACGACTTCTTCCATAGGAGCTTTTTTTCTTAATTCAGGATAAAGGTTAAATTCCTGAATAATTTTTTCGAGACGCGTGCGACTGAGAATCTCCTGACTGATGGTGTTTAATCTCTCTCCAATCGAAGCGGTAATGGTCGGACGGACATAAGTCTCTGGAACCCTTTGAGGCTGCACCAGAATTAAGGTCGTGGCTTTATAAATTTTGGGGAGGTATTTATAAACTCCAAAAGATATAAAAACGGCCGCAATAAAAGGAATAATGATGAACCATTTCCGACGCAGACCAATAGCGATATAGTCATTAAGGCCTAAAGGTTTTGGTGTAGTTTCCAAGGCAATCTCCTTTGATTTATAGGACGCAGATTAGCGCAGATAAACGCTGATGAAATATAATTTTATTTAATAAAAAATAATTCATTTTATTCCCCTCTTATTCCCCTCACCTTAATCCTCTCCCCCAAGGGGAGAGGCGAGTGTAAGTGGTTCCTCTCCCTCAAGGGGAAAGGAGAATGTAAGTTGTTCCTCCCCACCAGGGAAAAAAAATTAAAATAGTTCCTCTCCCCCCAAGAAGCTGTGTCATATTGTCATCGCGAGGGAGCGGAGCGACCGTGGCGATCTCGTAAATAAAGAGATGGCCACGCTCCCCCGCATCAAGTGCGGGGTCGCTCGCCATGAGTAAAAAGTGGCCGCGACACAATCTCCAAAGCAAGAGGAACGGGGAGACTAAATCTTTGTTCATTTACGTACCATCTCATAAAGTTGCGCTGAGGCGCAAAAGGATTCTATTTTCTTTATATTCTTCAATATCCACATTGGAATCGTTTGCCCGATGCATAGCTTCGAAAGACAAATTTAACCAGCGAAGGATCTGGTAATTGGCAAAGCCGCGAATGCTATATAACCAGTCTTTTCTGTCAGTCAAATATTCTGCTCTCTCTAAAGCCCCTGAAGCTCCTAAAGAAAATCTCGGTTCTAAGTTATGGGTCAAAGAAGCCAGCAATCGATAGTATTTTGTAAAGCCGAGGTTCTCAGCCGTGAAAAAATCTTCCCGATAACCGCCTTGCAAAGAAATGTTAAAAACTGTTTTCGGCAGGCGCTGAGTAGCCCCTATATCGAAGAAAAAACCATCTGTTGATGATCCTCTCTCTGGCTTCTGCCAGAAATATCCAACCTGGGCCCTGCCTGAAAAAGTTGGGCTAAAAGCATGTTCAATACCAATACTCGGGTTATTAACTTCATAGTCTATCCCTGGAAAATCAAAATCTCTTTTGACAAAGACATATTCCCCAAAAGCTGAAGTGCGTGGATTAAATCTATAAGTATATCGGCCGCGAAGATTATGACCTACGAAATCAGCGGAACGCTCGAAGTCGCCATGGGTAAATCCATATTCGAATAACACGCCGTGCCGAATAGTGAACCAATACATAATTCGGGGGCTTATAAAATTCTCCCGGCTATCTTCAGCAGCTGGATCTTTAGTCTCGTAATAATTGTTACGGTAGTTTAAGGAGATTCTATCTTCTGGCCCAAATCGATATTCTAAGGAAGGTTCCAGAACATTTCGCCAATAAATATATCTCTGCCTTTGTGTGCCTAATATATATTGTTCCGGCAAAGCCCCTTCAATATATTCTCTCTCTCTCGGCTCCTCTGACCGAATAAAATAATCCCTCAGCCTAATAGTTAGCCGGCGTTGAAAGGTATACCAAGTATTAAGGGTTCCCTCGTGGCTAACATAATCATTTTCTTTTTCCCGGGCATAATAAACCAGTCCTAAACGATAGTCTAAATCAAGCCCGGCAGGTCTCTCTGGAGCGCTAATAATCTGCCCTGGGGTTGTTACTCTGGCCGGCGAGGTAGAAAATCTTAGGCCAGGAGAAATGGTAGTAATAAAATCATCTTTTTTGTTGTCGCGGGTTAAATAAATGTTATCGTTATATTCTTCTTGGACTGTTATGTATGGATGAAACATACTTAAGAAATCAGAAACATCGGCAAAAGCCAAACTGGAATAAAATAATAAAAGGCAAGGCGTAAGGCGCAAGGCGTAAGGCGCAAGGCGTAAGGCGTAAAAAAACAAAGAGAAAAAGGCTAAAAACGCATAGCGCATAGCGTAGAGCGCAGAGCGAAAAGAAGTGATGCAGTGATGCAGTGATGCAGTTAAGTAATGGTTAAGTAGTGCAGTGATGCAGAGATGCAGCTTAATATTACTCATGGTCGCGTCATAATTTGATTTTTCCATCATTCCCCCTTTTTATTTAAAACTCGCAACTCATAACTTGCATTTTCTCTTCCATTAACGCCCATTATCTTTCCCTTTATGTATCCTATTCCCCGTTCCATGCTTTTGGGTCTTTACGCTCTCGCGCCTTGCGCCTGACGCCTTACGGTCTTTAGGGCACTATAATGGTGTCTCCTGGTTTCAGCAGAAAGTTCCCTTCGGGCTCCTGGCCTTCTATAATTTTTTTATAATTGACGATGATCCTTTTTTCTTTCCCACCTTCTTTGCGGATTACTAAAATTTTCTTTTGGTTAGCCCATTCGGTAAAACCACCGGCCATAGGAATAATTTGTAAAATCGACGTCTGGCTCCGCAACCGATATACCCCTGGATTTCTTACCTGCCCTGACACAAAAACCTTATGACTATTGGCTTCCATGACAATTACGGATACGTTTGGTTCGTCGATAAATTTTTTTAGTTTCTCAACGAGTATTTCTTTTAATTGTAAAGGAGTTAGGCCCGCTGCTTGAACTTCATCTATGAGGGGGAGAGAAATATTACCATCCATTCGTACAGGCACAGTCCGCGACAAAAGCTCTTCTCTCCAAACATGAATATAAAGGACATCCTCGGGGCCGATGACGTAATTGGTCACATCAGCCTTAATCTCACTTTGAGCTTGCTTTTTCTCGAAAATCTCTTTCTCCTGCTGAGCAATGAGCAGAGCCGGAAAAATTACCACGCTAAATAATATTGGGAAAAAAATTATTTTTCTCATCGAGTCACCATAAAGTTTAAGGATGGGCATTTACAACTCTCTTGATCAAGTCATTAACATCTGTCCCATCAGCCGGGAAGCAAATCTGGTCGATCTTCACTGCATAACCGGCTTTTTCAAAATCGCAGTACTTCAAGCTTCCTTCAAATCGCGCTCGTGCCACAGCGGCTGCTGATCCATCGGCATAAGGGAGAATGGCAGCTATGCGCTCTTCACTTAAATTCCCTAAAATGTCACTATCCCGAAATTCATCGCTCACTAAATTTGATAAGATTTCGAAACAACTCTGTTGGTTGTGGCCATTGTCCTGATTAGTTAAACAACAAAGATTCATGACTAAAACACAGAAAAACTCCTGATACCTGCGGGCCCTTTTCACCTCCAGATCCAGCAGGTAAAGAAAAAGCTCCCGATTCAAAATACGACCCAACTCTCTTCCTTCATAGCCACCGCCCATTTTCTCCATCCTGCTCGCCCCTTGAAAATTTATTTAACTCCTCCAACCGTTGAGGTTGTACTTCTGAATTTTATAGAGCAGAGCTTTATAACTTATGTTTAAAAGTTTAGCCGCTTCTTTTCTATTCCAATGCGTCTCCGCCAGCGTCTTTTTAATTAATCCTTTCTCGGCCGTTTCTACGGCTTCCTTTTTTACCTTTTTTAAATTATAATTCGGCAACCCATTTATTCCATTCTGAAGCAAATTCTCAGATCCCACATGATTTACATCATCAAGGTTGTTTTTATTTTCTCGCCATCCAGCCATGGCTGCATCTTCACCAAAAAGAATAATCCTTTTAATCATATTCTCTAATTCCCTTATATTGCCTGGCCAACTATACTCCTTAAAGCAATTGATAGTTTTGGCAGAAATCCAGGAAGCTGATTTCTGGAACTTTTGGCAATAATGATTAAAGAAAAATAAGGAAAGAGGGAGAATCTGACTTTTCCGCTCTCGCAAAGGCGGAAGAGTAATGCTCACCACATTTATCCTGAAGAAAAGATCTTCTCTAAACTTCCCTTCTTGCATATATCTTTCTAAATTATCTTTAGTGGTCGCTATAACCCGCGTATTAACAGCAATATCTTTTTTCCCGCCGAGTCGAGAAAACTCTCCATCTTGCAAGACTTGGAGAAGTTTAGGTTGGAGCGTAATATCAATCTCTCCAATATCATTAAGGAGAAGAGTTCCTCCATTGGCCAACTCAAATTTTCCTGGTTTTTGCATGTGGGCCCCGGTAAAGGCTCCTCTCTCAAAACCAAAAAGCTCGCTTTCTAAAAGGGTGGCCGGAATGGCCGCACAATTTACTTTAATGAACGGTTTTTCCTTTCGCGGAGAATTTAAGTGAATTGCCTGGGCTACCAGCTCTTTTCCAGTTCCCGTTTCCCCTTTAATTAAGACGGTAATATCTGTGCCTGCTATTTCTTCTATAATAGTTTTAATCCTATTCATCTTGGCGCAGTTACTGAAAAAAACTTGGAATATATTGCGCATGCCAATGATTATGATCAGTTTATTTTAAAGCAAACTATATATGGAGCAATCTCAGTGCCATCAAAACAAAAAATCTGCCCCAGGATTCTAACTCCGTACAATTAAAAATAAATTTTTTATAAATTTTTAATTCTCTATGGATACATTTACTTCCCAAGTTTGGAGAAAGTGGAATTTTTTTAGAAAAAAATGGTAAGAAATTTCCATTTTGCTCAAAATTGAATTAAATTTTCCATCTTTAAATTCTTTTCCGAAAAATTTCCTTTTTTTGTAATAAAATATCCCTTCCCCTCGGTACGAATCGATTTCGACTTTCTCCCCTGGTCGAGTTTTAGCGACTCTCGCCTAAGAGACTGAGTAATAATGTCGTCGCGAGGGAGCGTAACGACCGTGGCGTTCTCATAATAAAGAGATGGCCACGCTCCCCCGCAGCAAGTGCGGGGTCGCTCGCCATGACGAAAAAGCGGCTGCGACACAGGCTCCAAGGAAAAAGAAAACAGGGGACAGATTCTATCTGGACGCAGATGAACGCAGATCTAACGAAGATTTTTAAAAACTTATTTAATTTAAAAAGTTCATTTTCCGTGGAAATCGGCGCAAATCTGCGTCCCATTTTTTTAAATGCCTAATTCCTTTATTTTATTTAAAAGCGATTTATAACTGATTCGTAATAATTGGGCAGCCTTCTTTCGGTTCCAATTGGTTTGTTCCAAGGCGCGGCAAATTGCCTCTCTTTCCACTTGGCGAGTTTTTTCCTTATTAATTTCTTTTAAAGAAACCCCACTCTTTATTTCTTTATCCGCAGAAGCAATTTGGCGAGAAAAATTGCTTATTTCTCTAATAATCTCTTCTTCATCCCCCAAGACTATATAGCGCTGGATTAAGTTTTCCAACTCGCGGATATTTCCTGGCCAATGATATTCATAAAAGGCTTTCCATAAATTTTCAGTTAGGGGCTTAGGTTGCTTATTAAATTTGGCCGCGAATTTATTAGCAAAATACTCGATAAAAACGGGAATTTCTTCCTTCCTAACCCGTAGAGGAGGTACAGTAATATTCACCACGTTAAGGCGATAATATAAGTCTTCCCGAAAACGTCCATCCTTCACAGCTTGTTCAATATTTCGATTAGTAGCCACTAAGATTCGCACATCCACCTTTACATCATTCTTGCCTCCTAATCGGGAAAATTCATGGTCTTGGATTACTTGCAGAAGTTTAGCCTGCAAATATGGACTGATTTCTCCTATCTCATCCAAAAAGATAGTTCCCCCATTGGCCAGCTCAAATTTGCCTGGTTTGCGCCGGTACGCCCCCGTAAAAGCTCCTTTCTCATAACCAAAGAGCTCGCTTTCCAAAAGTTCAGCAGGCAAGGCAGCACAATTAACTTTTACAAAAGGTTTATCGCGGCGGAAGGAATTTAGATGAAGGGAGCGGGCTACTACTTCTTTACCTACGCCACTTTCTCCTTGGATCAAAACGGTAACATCCGTGTTGGCCACCTGGTCAATTATCTCCTTGATACGCCGCATCTTCTCACTGGCATAAATAAAAATTCCTTGATCTCGAGCCATCATTTCGCCCACTTCCACAAAAGTGGCCGAGGTTTTTTGGGGCTGGTCGCGGTCGCCCTTTTTCATTAGACGATTCATCTCCTGCATTTCCAGGAAAAATCTGGCCGAAGTAAGGGCCGCGCCCACTTGCGTGGAAATATAAGCCAAAGCAAGCTTATCGCCTTCGTCAAAGGCTCCTTTTTGGGAATGGCTTATGTTGAAGACGCCTACTACCTGTCCTTTATCCATAATTGGAAGGCAAATTAAAGAACGCACATTATTACCTAATCCGGCTACCTCAACAAAGCGAGGTTCTTCATGGACATCATTTATTAATACGGCTTTCCCTTCTTGCCAAACCCAGCCGGCAATTCCTTCCCCAGGCTTAAAGCTCTTGCCAACGCGCGAAGAACCAGGGTAAAAAACAGTTTTCCTTTCATTTTTTCCTCGAGCAGCACGAATAGTTAATTCTCCAGAGACCGGATCCTTTAGCATAATGGAGCAATTTTCCGCATTTACTTCATCCATTAAAGCATCCAGAATTTGTTTACAAGTTTCTGCAAAATCTGGAAGATTTCGCAATGCCCCTTGAATTTTCTGAACCAGGACAAATTCCCGGGTCTTATTGGCAGGAAAAGATTCAAAATATTCGGAATTTGCTGAGTCTTTATAATTTAATTCTTGGGAATTCATCGCTTCCATTTAACCTCCTTCTTGATAAGAGCGGTTTTTCCGGTCTTTTCGATTTCTCTCGTTTTTCTTGTTTTTATGTTTACCCCTCGCGCTCTCACGCTTTCCGCCTCACGATTTTTGGGGTCTATTTGGTTTCTTTGGTCTTTCTGGTTTCTTTGGTCTTTCTGGTTTCTTTGGTCTTTCTGGTTTCTCTGGTCTTTCTGGTTTCTCTGGTTTTTTTCAATTATCTAATTTACCCCTCCCACTCTCATAACCTTATGCCTCACGGGTTTTTAATTTATTAAATTGCCCCCATAGGGTTTTCTTGGACTATAAATTCTAATTGATTTTGATTTTGGTCTTTATGCTGCCTTAGGCCTTTCTGCAGATGTAATAGAATACGGCGCGTGGGAAATGGTTTTAGGAAAAAATCATCTACCCCGGCTTTGATTATTTCTTGGTATTCATTCTCCTGGACATCATCATTAGCCAAGATCATTACGTAGCCTTCGGGAGACAACTCCTTGAATTTTTTTATAACTTCAAGAGAAGAAGTGGGGCCAATCCAATATTCAGAGATTAACCCATGAAATTTATATTCCAGAAAGATCTTTAGAGCCTCATCAATCGTAGAGGCACAAAAAACTTTGTACCCTTCACTTTCTAAAAGAGTTTTCAGAACCCAACGATTATGCTCTTCTGGATCAAGAATTAATAAAGCCTTGACCATTTTTCACCTCTCCCAAACATAAAGAAATTGGAAAGAGGATATAGCAAGTTTCATACCCTGCAAAAATTTTTTTGACTTGTTGTTAATTATCGATATTCAATAAGGATTTCAAATATAGGAGTTTTTTATAAAAAAAGTAGCAAAAGGAAAATTGACCTTTTGGCTCAATGAGTGTGCCAAAAGGGTAAATTTGATTTTTTATTTATTTTTTCTTTGACTCTTAATATACTTAACAATCAAAAAATTCGTCATTACTGCGAAGGCAGGAATCCATAAAAATTTCATAAAAACGAAAAAATTTTATGTTTATATTTTCTGTAGTAAGCGTAACGTAATGGAACTTTATATACGGGGCTTACTTCTGAGCTCATCAAGCGAGTTTATGAACATAAAAATAATTTGGGGGATGGTTTTACCTCTAAATATAATGAACACCATTTAGTATGGTTTGAAGTGCATGAAACAGCAGAATCAGCCATAAGCAGAGAAAAACAAATAAAAAAATGGAAAAGAAGCTGGAAATTAAGGCTCATTGAAAATATTAACCCTAATTGGAATGATTTATACTAAAAATTTGCGAGAGTAATGGATTCCTGCCTGCGCAGGAATGACAAGAACTTTTCGCTGGGTTTACGATTGGGGGGTGGTTTTTTCTATTTCTTCCACTAAATTTTTTAAAAATTCCAATTTGGCGAAATTGTCTGGATAAGTAAATGCTTGGAAGGAAATCTCTTTAAGCGCTGGGGCAAGAATAGCATTTTCGAGAAATAATTGATGATTTTGAATGAGCTCAGAAAGCCGGCGCAAAACTACCTGTGAGCCATCTTTATCTGTCTCTGGCAGAAGGACTTCCACATCACCATTTCCCCGGCCCACAATATCTTCTTCCCGGGTAAATTTCAAAAGTATTTTGGCTAATTCTTCATAAAAAAACTCAAAAAGTTCACCTAATTTTTCTTTGGCAGGTATCTTTAGAGTCAAGAGGGAAAGGGGTTGATGATGTCTTTTTGCCCTTTTCAGCTCTTGGCGTAAGCGTTTATGGAAGAAAAATTGATTAAATATATCTTTGGGCAAAGCCAAAGAAAAATAATCGAAGATGACTTGTTTCTCAAGCTTCTGATTTCGCAGCACCAAGTCTCTATAGCGCAATCCTTTCTTAATATGCGTCAAGATTTTTTCAGGAGAATAGGGTTTAAAAATTATATCGCCTACGCCCAAAGCAAAAAGTTGCTCATAAGTTTTGTCATCTATTTCCCTATAAGTTACCATGAGAAGATAAGTTTCCGGAGAATTATCTTTGAGCCAGAGGATAAGGCTTTCGGAATCCCTTAATTCAGGAAAATATTCGGTAATTACTATACCATAGCTCCTTAAATTAACTTTTTGAAATGCCTCGGCAACACTTCTGGCCGTCTCTACGAGATATTTTTCAGTCTCCAAGAGTAAGCGGTAAACATCCACCAGGTTTTTGAAGGGATCTATCAATAAAACCCACTCTTGCTTTTCCATTAAAGACTCCATCTCAACTGGATGAAGAAATAAATTATTACTCGGGGCGATTAAATATTTACAATTATTCCCCTCACCTTCCCCTCTCCCCATGCTTGGAGAGAGGGTTAGGGTGAGGGGTTAAGAAAAGAATAAAAGCTATGTTTGGTAAACTTTTTTCCAAACCTCATCCAGTTGATATTTTTTTATGCGGTTGATTAACATCTTTCTGGTGATTCCTAACAACCGCGCCGCCTTTTCTTGATTCCATTCGGCCTCCATCAATTTCTTGATAATCCACTTTTTCTCTATCTCCGAAACTTTAGCGGGCAAATTGATCTCTCCTTGTTCATCTTCTTCTTCCTTTTTTTTAGTCATTAAAAAACGAGGGGGAAGATCTTTGAGCGTTATGACTTTGTTTGAACAAAAGATCATCATTTGCTGCACCACATTGGCCAGCTCGCGCACATTACCATGCCAGGGGTAACTTTTGAGCTCTTCGATAACTTCTGGCTCAATCCGGACTGAATCATCTCCTTCTTGATACTTCTTCAAAAAATAATGGACCAACAAAGGGATATCAGAAACACGTTCGCGCAAAGGGGGAATTGTTATTGGCACAATGCTCACGCGATAATAGAGGTCTTCCCGGAAATTACCTTTTCTAACTTCTTCTTGCAAATCACGGTTAGTGGTGCAGAGAATGCGCACATCCACCTTAATGGATCTACTCTCCCCTACCCGCTCAAATTCTTTCTCTTCAATGACCCGCAAAAGGGTCTTTTGCAGATGCAGAGGAACTTCTCCAATCTCATCCAGGATAATTGTGCCGCCATGGGCCATTTGGAATCGGCCCACTTTATCTCTGATGGCGCCAGTAAAGGCTCCTTTTGTATGCCCAAAAAGTTCGCTCGTTAAGAGTGACTCTGTAAGGGCTCCACAATTAACCGTAATGAGCGGTTTGTCCCTTCTTTGGCTATTGTAATGAATTGTTTTGGCAATAAGATCCTTACCCGTTCCGCTTTCGCCTTGAATTAAAACTGTTTTATCCGTGGCGGCTATTTTGCCCATGATCTCAAATATTTCCAACATCTTGGGATGTTGCCCTATGATATTGGGAAAGGAATATTTCTCGATCACTTCCTTACGTAAGTGATCAAGCTCTCTTTCCATTTCTTGATTCTTGAGAGCTTGGCGGACAATGATCAAAAATCTTTCTAAGTTATTAAAAATGGGCTTTTCGAAGAAGTAAAAAGCTCCTTTCTTTAAGGCTTCTACGGCCATGGATACAGAACCAAAGGCCGTTACCAGAATCACAGGTATATTTTGATCAATCTTTTTTACTTCCGCTAACAGCTCCATCCCGCTTAAGCCGCTCATTCTTTCATCGGTGATTACTAAATTTATAGTATCGCTTTTCAATTTGTGCAAAGCTTCTTCGGCCGTTTCTGCGGGAATAACTTGGTAACCTTCGTCAGTGAGAATTTGGCAAAGGCCAAAAAGAGAATTGGGCTCGTCATCAACAATTAAAATACGCGGGATCATGATGGCTTCTCGCTCCCTAATTCAAAAGTTCTATTCCCTGGTAATTCCATAATAACTTTGGTCCCCTTTCCTTCTTCACTTTCCACCCAAATCCGGCCATTGTGCCGCTCCGCAATAATGCGGCGGCAGATTGCTAAGCCTAAACCAGTGCCGCGCAATTTGGTAGTGAAAAAAGGCTGGAATAGAGAGGCCATATTCTCTTTTTTTATGCCCGGTCCATTATCGGCTACGATCACTCTTAGCCAACCAGGAGCTGGTTCCGGATAAAATCGCGTATTTATAAAAATCTCTCCCCCATCGCTCATCGCCTCGATACTATTCTTGAGGACATTCATGAAAGCTTGTTTTATTTCTTCATAATTAACCAAAATCTTAGGTATTCCGGCCTGGCATTCTTGCCGGATCTTTATTCTCCTGGAAAAATCTTCATAAATATGACTGAGAATATTTATGACTACTCCCATGACTTCATTAATGTCCACCAAGGTATAACGACTCCATATGGGGGGGCGAATAAAATCCAGACATTCTTGGACAAATTCACTCAAATGCTGGACTTCTTCCTGGATTATCTTAACCGACTTGGCCAGCACCTCGTCTTGCAAATTTGATCGGCGTTGGATTATCGCCAAAGCTCCACTAATTGCGTGCAGAGGATTACGAATTTCATGCGCCAGAAAAGGGAAGAACTTTTCAAAAGAAGAGAGGCGGGCTAACTTTTTATCTTCTAATTTAGCTTCGCGAATCTTCAACACTTCCTTTATGGAATTTAACAAGTGGGCATTATCGAATGGCTTAGAAATAAAATCTTCGGCTCCCGCTTTCATGAGCTCCACGGCTATTTGTTCCCCGCCATAAGCGGTCAAAATTATGACGGCCGTGTCTTCGTTTATTGCTTTTATTTTCTTTAAAATTTCCTCACCTTTTATATCTGGCAATTGCAAATCCAAAAGGACTACATCAAATGGTCCATTTTGTATTTTAGCCAGGGCGGCCGTCCCATCTTCGGCAATTGAAGCCTGATACCCTTCTTTTCTCAAGAGCTGGGCTATAACCTGAGCAAGTTCTTTATTATCATCAACGATGAGTATTTTTTTTTGTTCTTGTTCCATTTTGAATTTACCGCAGAGATCGCCAAGAACGTAGAGTATTAAAAGCTGCCCCCCCTCACCCAGCCCCTCTCCCCCATAGGGGAGGGGGAAAAACAAAATTCTAAAATTGCCACAGAGTTCCCAGAGGACACTGAGAATTTAAATTTAGAATTTCTTACT
>JBNAWB010000056.1:0-2467 GCA_049699975.1 Thermodesulfobacteriota bacterium | reverse complement strand
CTTTAATATCCCAAAATTTAATCCAACAAAAATCTGCGTTTATCTGCGTAAATCTGCGTCCTATTTTATCTTTTCCAAGGTAGCTCGGGCTTCTGCTGCCCCAGGGAATTTAGGATCCAACTGTAAAGCTTTTGTCAGCTCTTTTTTGGCCATAGGCAAGTTGTTATTTTTGTAGTAAGCCATGCCTAGGTGATACCTCATTACCGCATTGTTGGGGATCTTTTCATTGGCTTCCTGCAAATAAATCAGCGCGCGGGAAAAAATATTTTTTTTGTAATACACCCAGCCGAGGGTATCGGCGATGTGTGGATCATCTGGGGCCCGGCTTTTGGCCATTTGGGCTAAAGAGAGGGCTTCGTCAATGTTCTCTCCTCGTTCAGCGTAGAGGTAAGCCAAGTTATTGGCGGCCGGAATGAAATCAGGATTGATTTTTAAGGCCTTCTGATAATTTTCTTTGGCTCTATCATAATCCTTTTGAAAATCATAGATCACCGCCAGCCCCATGTAAGCAGAAAGAGAATTTGGCTCTTTTTGTAAGGCGGTTTTATATTCGCTTATAGCTTTTTCAATGTTTTTCTGCCGCACGTAATAGTTGCCTAAAGATATGTAAAAACCCGGGACTTGTGGATTAATTTCGATCGCTTTTTTATAAAGGTTCTCGGCCTTATCAGCTTTTTTATTAATTTCATAAAGGCGTCCAAGCATATTATAGAAAAATGGATTTTGCGGAGAAATTTCTATTTGCTTTTCGATCCGGGCTATAGCCTTACGCGTATCTTTCTGACTTAAATAAACAGCCGCCATTAAGTAAAGAGCATCAAGATAATTAGCATGGAGCGTAAGAGCTTTCTCAAGTTGTTCTAAGGCCTCGGCTGTTCTTTTTTGGGCCAAGAATGCTCGGGCTTGATGGAAATAGCCCACAGGGTTCTGGGGCGCTAAACGTATTACTTCGCTAAATGATTTGCTTGCTTTGGTAAATTCTTTTTTTCCTAAATAGGCATTTCCCAAAATTAAATGGCCGGAAATTGAATGAAGATCATTCTTTAAAATTTCTTGCCCCTCATCTATGGCGGCATCGAAGGCGCCTGCCTTTAGATTAATGTCTGCCAAGAGAATTCGGGGATCATTCCATTTGGGGTTTAGTTTAATTGCCTCTTGGAAAGCATTTTTGGCCTGTTGCAGGTCTTTATTCCCCAAATGAGCCATCCCTAAAAGATAATACCCCATTGGTGATTTAGGATTCTCTTTGAGGTAAGGTTGAAGTTCGCCAATAGCCTCATTAAACTCGTTCTTAGCTAAGTGCAGTCGGCCGTTAAGATACATACCTTCATGGCTCTTGGGATTAATCTTTTGAATTTCTTCGATAACAGCCTTAGCTTCAGCATATTTTTTTTCCTGCAGATAAAATTCTGCTAACTTGGCGCGCACCGGCACGTTCTGTTTTTCAATTTCCGCGCCTTTTTTATATGTCTCCACTGCTTTTTCTTTTTTACCCCAAGCTAAATAAAAGTCGCCAAGATGAATATAAGCAGCAATTTTTTGCGGATCTATTTCCAGGCCCTTTTGAAATTGTTTCTCAGCTTCTTCAGGACGCTTAATAGATAGGTAAAAATCTCCCAAAGTCATCCAGGAAAAAACATCCTTGGGCGCTATTTGCGTAATCTTAACAAATTCTGCTTCCGCCTCTTTTATCTTACCCAACCGGCGATACAAACTCCCCAGAGCTAATCGAGGGCGCAGCGATTTTTCATCGAGCTGAATAGCGTCTTTAAAGGCCTTCTCTGCTTGCGCAAAATCATTTTTTAACAAATATAGATTGGCTAGATGCATATGCGTTTCGATCTTCTGGGGGTCTCGGCTAAGCGCTCTTTGGGCCGTAGAAATAGCTGCATTTAAATTATTTTCAGCTAAAAATACTGAACTTAGCAAAAGGAGAGCAGCAGAATTATCCTGTTCTTTAGCTAAAACTTTTTCGGCTTGTTCCCTGGCTTTCTTGGCATCTTTGGAAAGGAGATAAAGGTGCCCAAGCTGGATGCGCGCATCGAGCAACTCTGGATTGGAATCCAAACTCTTATTGAATTCCGCAAAAGCTTCCCGCAATTGACCAATTTTTAAATAAGCCAAACCTAATTTATAACGCGCCTGGGCATTCTTAGGCTCAATTTGGAGCACATTTTTATACTCGATAATTGCTTCCCGAAATTTATTTTCAGCAAAATATTTCTCTCCTCTTCCCCAGTGCCGCTCCTTTTTCGCTTCCTGACTGCAACCAGATATGAAAAAAATTATGGAAATGATTAAAGATAAAATAATTATAAGCGGCTTTGATCGGTTTGAATTATACATTTTTACTCCCAATGGGGGATGGAATAATAAACTTTATATCATATTTTTGCCAAAAGAAAAACAAGATAAAAGTCTGACCGTCGATCAGTTTTAATTTTTCTCACCAGCAGGAGACAGGCGG
>JBNAWB010000055.1:0-18307 GCA_049699975.1 Thermodesulfobacteriota bacterium | reverse complement strand
CGCCGATGCTTCTTCATTCATGCCTGCCTCCGGCCTGCCTCGGGCACTTACAAAAATAAAAATTCCTCTAATAATCCCACCCTTCAGTGAGGCATTACCGGTCAAGTTTTTTCACCATTGCTTGGCCAAAAATTTTATGTTATATAAAATCCTTAATTTTTTATAAAAATTGTGGTAATAAGAATAAATGGCCAATTTTTAATAAATAGGTAGGGAATTTGAAAACTTATATTATCAAACGGCTGTTTCATTCTATTTTCGTGCTCATCGGCATATCCATAGTCGTTTTTATTATCCTCCATTTAACGGGTGATCCAGCGGCTTTACTTATGCCCATGGACGCCACGCCTGAACAGGTCGCCCAATTCCGGCAAGAAATGGGGTTTAATGATCCTTTGATCGTCCAATATTGGAGGTTTTTTAAGGGGACTTTGCGGGGGGATTTTGGGCAGTCTTTTCGGCATAATCAGCCCGCTTTGAGTTTGGTGTTAGAACGTATGCCCGCCACCATTCAGCTTACTTTAGCGGCTTTGGCCATAGCCCTCATCATCGCTATCCCCGTGGGCATTATTTCAGCTATAAAAAGAAATTCCATATTGGATCATATTGGCATGACTGGCGCGCTCTTAGGCCAATCAACGCCGGTGTTCTGGTTAGGAGTTATGCTCATTTTAATCTTCTCCGTGATCTTGCAATGGTTTCCTTCTTCGGGGCGAGGGGGCATCGAGAATTTGGTTCTACCGGCCATTACTTTAGGTATGTATAGCATGGCCCGGACAGCTCGTATGATGCGGTCCAGTATGCTGGAAGTTTTAGGGCAAGAGTATATGAAGACGGCTATGGCTAAAGGTTTAAGCCCCCAAATGGTTATTTTAAAACATGCTTTAAAGAATGCCTCTATTCCTGTGGTCACGATCGTAGGTATGGAATTGGGGACGCTTTTAGGAGGAGCAGTAATAACCGAGACCATCTTTGCTTGGCCGGGCGTGGGGCGCCTGGCTGTGCAGGCTATTTATAATCGTGATTATCCACTGGTGCAAGCGGCCGTTTTTGTGTTGGCCTCTATTTTCGTGTTGGTAAACCTCCTGGTAGATATAATTTATACTTATCTTGATCCGCGAGTGAAGCTGGGATAAGAGGATTGGGTAATGCAAATTTTTGAACAAGCGGCAAAATCCTTAGATTTTCTTACCGAAGAACGCCGGGCCATGCGGTGGCGCAAGATATGGCGCAAATTATTGGAAAATAAAGGGGCAGTCTTTGGTTTGATTATGGTCTTAGGAGTGATTTTGGCCAGCATCTTTGCTCCTCTTATTTCTCCCCATGATCCCATTTTGCAAGATGTAGAAAAGCGTCTTCTACCTCCTTTCTGGCAAGAAGGAGCTGATCCGGCCTATATTTTAGGGACAGATCATTTGGGCCGAGATATTTTAAGCCGCCTGATTTATGGAGCCCGTATTTCCTTGATCATTAGCACTTCCGCCGTGGCCTTTTCCGCTATTTTAGGCACCATAATTGGCCTTCTATCCGGATTTTATGGTGGGAAAATAGATAATATCTTTATGCGCTTGGCTGATGTTCAGTTAGCCTTTCCTTTCATCCTATTGGCTATTGCCATTATTGCTGTTTTAGGGCCTAATTTGCAAAATATAATCATCGTCATGGGGATCACCGGCTGGGTAATTTATGCCCGCGTGATTCGGGCGGAAGTTCTCTCTCTGCGGGAAAAAGAATTCATAACTTCTATAAAAGCCTTGGGTGGATCAAATAGCCGGATCATTTTTAAACATTTATTTCCTAATGTGGTCCCACCCTGCATAGTTATTATTTCATTAGAAATGGCCCGCATGATCATTATGGAATCAGCCTTGAGTTTTTTAGGGTTGGGGATTCAGCCGCCTACGCCTACTTGGGGGGGAATGTTGGCGGATGGCCGAGTGTATCTTTTTACTTCCTGGTGGCTGGCTACTTTTCCTGGATTAGTAATTATGTTAGTTGTTTTAGGAATTAATCTTTTAGGTAACTGGATGCGGGACATTTTAGATCCGCGGCTGACCCAATTATAATAATTTTTAACTAAAGAGGAGCCAGAACTCACCGAGAAATTTAAATCAGGCTTTTATGAAGTAAAACTATAAAAGAAGGAGGAATTTATGAAGAAGGTATCTTGGGGATTATTGGTTTTGGCGTTTGTTTTCTTCGGCATAGGATTGGGGATCAGTGAGAGTAGAGATAAAGATACCCTGGTAATTGCCCAGGGCGTTGATCCAACCACCATGGACCCGCATAACCATATGGAAACTCCGGCTTGGAATGTGCACCTGCATCTCTTTGATACTTTGCTACAAAGAGATCCCAACATGAAACCCGAGAAGCTCCTGGCAGAATCTTATAGATTAGTTAATGATACTACTTGGGAATTCAAGATTCGAAAGGGAGTAAAATTTCATAATGGGGAAGATTTGACAGCAGCCTGCTTTAAGTTAGCTTTAGAGCGGATGGCTGATCCGAAACAGAAACTTAGGCAGACCGTTTTTCAGGGGGTGATCGAGCGGGTGGAAGTTATTGACGATTACACTTTTCGCATCATTACCAAAGCTCCTTATCCAGTAATGGAGGCCATCCTTTGCATTTATGGACAACCTCTGCCTGTTAAATACTTCCAAGAAAAGGGACCAGCGCACTTTGCCCTAAACCCGGTAGGAACAGGGCCCTATAAATTCGTGCGCTGGGTAAAAGATGATCATATTCTTCTTGAAGCCAATGAAAAATATTTCCGGGGAGCACCAAAAATAAAGAAGATCATTTTCCGGCCTATACCTGAAGCAACCACGCGAGTTGCTGCTTTGCAAACTGGGGAGGCGGATATTGTCGTCAACATCCCTCCGCATCTTTCTCGGCTTATGGATTGGAAAGGACGCTCCTTTGTTTCTAAGGTGCCCAGCGTGCGTGTCATTTTCATGGCTTTTGATACTTTAAAAGGTGGCCCCGTGGCTGATAAAAGAGTGCGCCAGGCCATTGCCATGGGGATCGACATGAAGACTAATATCAAAAAAGTTCTCGAAGGTAATGGTGTTTTGCTTGGCCAACCTTTAACAGACAAACATTTCGGTTATGATCCCACAATCAAGCCTTACGAGTACAATCCAGAAAAAGCCAAAAAGCTTTTGGCAGAGGCCGGATACGCGAAGGGCTTTGACTTTGTGATTAATTCGCCCAGCGGAAGATACTTAATGGACAAAGAAATGGCCGAAGCGGTAGCAGGAGATTTAAGAAAGATCGGGATCAATGCTACAGTAAGAACTCACGAGTGGGGGACGTACATGAACATGATGTATTCCCATAATGCCGCCCCGGCCTACCTTTTAGGCTGGGGAAATACTAGCTTTGATGCTGATTTTACTATTTCTCCCTTAATGCGCACCGGAAAATTACTTTCTAACGTCTCCTTCCCTAAATTAGATGAGCTTATCGACCAAGGGATTACGACCATGGATCAGAAAAAGCGCCTTAAAATTTATTCCGAAGCCCTAAAAATTATCAAAGAAGAAGTCCCTTGGGCATGGACGTACCAGCAGATCGATATTTACGGAGTTAGCGAGAGGTTGAATTGGAAAGCGCGTACAGATGAGCGTTTGGTTGGTTTTGACATGTCCTTTAAAAAATAGGGAATAATTTCAGGGGTGGCCCTAAGCGCCACCCCTGGATCTCTTTGTAAATGATTAATGAATGGTCAGTGCAAATTCGAGTGGGTAGCTTTTCTTAGGGCTTTATTTTTAATCCTCTCGGCCGTTATTTTCACCGCCCTTCTCTTCCTCCCGGCATTTGCCAGTTGTTTTATAGATAGATCAGGGAAATGGCCTTCTTTTTTCCAGAAACTTTGGGTGAATTGGTTACTTTGGACCAATGGCATTCATTTGCAAGTTTCCGGATTAAAAAATTTGTCCCCCGATGAAGCTTATATTTTAGTCTCTAATCATGCCAGTATTTTAGATATTCCAGCCATAATTTCGGCCTGTCCTTTTCCGGTGCGCTTTTTGGCCAAGAAGTCGCTCATTTGGTTTCCCATATTCGGTTGGTTTCTTTATTTGGCGGAGCATATATTAATTGATCGAGAAAGTGCCCAATCGGCTCTAAAAAGTCTGAAGAAAGCAGCCAGCATTTTGAAAAAAGGAATATCCATAATTGTTTTTCCAGAAGGGACCCGCACCCCTGATGGCCAGGTTAAAGAATTTAAAAGAGGGGCATTTCTTTTGGCCCAGCATTCTAAATTTCCCATAGTGCCCATTTCCATCAGCGGCAGTTTTCGGATGCTTCCTCGACATGGCTGGTGTTTTTGGCCCGGGACAATCTCTATCTTTATGGATCAACCTATCCCCACTAAAAACCTCACACCTTCTGAGGCGAAAACATTAATGGATAAAGTTCGCGAGACCATAATAAAAAATTTGCCTTATGCTCCCGAATGAACCTCCGCGCCTCCTCTGGTAAAAATTCTGATGGACAAAGGGCAGGGGGTAGATTGGCTTTGTTAGTTGCCACGGAGCGTCCCCTGTGGTATTATCTAAACAAATGGCTAAGAAAACCTTAGGAGAAGGTAATTTAAAAAGAGAAATCCTGGGAATTCTCCTCGCCGCCTTAGGTATTCTTTTAGCTCTTAGTCTCATATCTTATAATCCTGATGACCCATCCTTCAATAATCAACCTTCTGAACCACGCCAACCAACTAACTTAGTTGGTTTAGCAGGGTCATATATTGCGGATATTTGCTTCCAAATTTTTGGCTGGCCTGCCTTTATTTGGCCTCTCCTACTCATTTTTTTGGCTTTTCGATCTTTTCGGCAAGAAGGCAAACCATTTCCAAGAATTAAACTTGCTGCTTTTGGGGGCCTTCTTTTAGCAGGGATGGGTATACTTTCTTTAGTGGTGGGTAAAGTTAGTTTCCAGGGCATCCTATTAGAGAGTGGTGGGGCTGGCGGATATTTTTTGGGGAGAATAGCCACAAGATATTTAAATACCAGTGGTGCCTATCTCTTGTTTGCCGTGGTGCTGATAATCTCGCTTATGGTTTTAACTAACCTCTCTTGGATCGAAATTGGGCGGGCCTTAGTGTTTTTAAGCCAATCCATCTTTAAAAGAATGACCAATTTAAGTAAAAATTGGCGCCGAAAGAAAGATAAAAAGCCTAAAGCAGCGGATCAAGAGGCCCCAAAAGAGTTTCCTTTGATTGTAAAGAAAGAACCCGCAGAGCAGCCGCCGCCGATCCCAGAAAAGCAAGAACACTTCACTTTTCTCGATTCGCGCGGATTCTATGTCCTCCCCCCTTTATCTTTATTGGAAGATCCAGAACAAAAAGAAATAAAAATTGATAAAGATAGTCTTTTGGCTAATGCCAAGATTTTAGAAAAACGCTTAGCCGAGTTTGGCGTAGAAGGAAAAGTGGTTGAGGTTCGTCCCGGTCCGGTCATAACCATGTACGAATATGAACCTGCGCCGGGAGTTAAAATTAATAAAATCGTCAGCTTGAGTGATGATTTGGCTTTAGCTCTGCGCGCCATTAGCGTACGCATTGTGGCCCCTATTCCGGGTAAAGCAGCCGTAGGTATTGAAATTCCCAATTCCATCCGCGAGCCCGTTTATTTAAAAGACATCCTGGCCAGTGAGGAGTTCACCAACTCAGAATCAAAACTCACTTTGGCTTTAGGGAAAGATATCTTCGGCACGCCTTTTGTTACTAACTTAGCCAAGATGCCCCACCTTTTAGTAGCTGGAGCGACGGGCACAGGGAAAAGCGTTTCTCTCAATTCCATGGTCTGCAGTATTCTTTATAAAGCTGATCCCGAAGAAGTAAAATTTTTAATGATTGATCCCAAGCGCCTGGAACTCTCGGTTTATGATGGAATTCCCCATTTACTTCATCCAGTGGTTTATGACCCTAAAGCAGCTGCCCAAGTCCTTCGGTGGGCAACCGAAGAGATGGAGATTCGCTATCGCTTGATGGCCGAAAAGGGGGTACGGAACATTGAGCGGTATAATCAAAAAGTTGATAAAGAGCTAAAAGAGGCTCGCAAAAAAGGAGGAGTTCTTTTGCCAGAGACCGAAGGGCTGGAAGAACGAACCGGAGAAAATTTGACCCTTCTGCCTTATATTGTAATAGTCATCGATGAATTAGCTGATTTGATGATGGTCTCGGCCCGTGATGTGGAAGCTTCTTTAACTCGTTTAGCCCAGATGGCCCGGGCGGCAGGGATTCATTTGCTGATCGCTACCCAAAGGCCATCCGTAGATGTACTCACGGGCGTGATCAAAGCGAATTTTCCCACCCGCATCTCTTTCCAGGTTTCCTCGAAGACTGATTCGCGCACCATCTTAGACGCCAACGGGGCGGAACATCTTTTGGGTTCTGGCGATATGCTTTTTCTTCCGCCGGGCACATCGCGTTTGGTGCGGGTACATGGCGCCTATGTTTCGGAAGTGGAAATTTTAAGAGTGGTGGAATTCTGGAAGAAACAGGGCAAACCAGTTTATGATCACACTATTTTGAAGCCCAAAGAAGAAACAGTGGAAACCGAAACTGACGGCTATGATGAAATGTATGACCAGGCCGTAGCCCTGGTGGCCGAGTCCAGGCAAGCTTCCATTTCTATGTTGCAAAGGAGGCTGAGGGTTGGCTACAATAGGGCCGCCCGGATGATTGAAAGAATGGAAAAGGAAGGAATTGTGGGACCGGCCGATGGAAGCAAGCCCCGCGAAGTATATATTAAAAAATTGTAAGAAATCGTCAAAAGAGAGCGTTTACATGTTCAGGAAAATAAATTTATTAATTTGCCTGCTTTCCGTACTTTTTGGGCCCTGTTTGGTCCAAGGGCAAGTTCAATCTTTGGCAGAAGTAGTAGCCAAAATTCAAGAACAGTACGAAAATAATCAAGACTTCCAAGCTAACTTTCAGCAGGAGTCTTTTTTAAAAAGTTTAGGGCGGAAACAGGAAGCAGAAGGGGTGGTATATTTCAAAAAACCCGGGAAGATGCGCTGGATTTATCAAAAGCCCACCAAGCAAGAAATTATTTCTGATGGGCAGAATCTGTGGAACTACCGCCCAGAAGAAAAACAGGTTGTTGTTTCGCCCATGAGCCAGGCCTTTCAGTCTAAAGCCCCCCAAACTTTTCTGGCCGGGTTAGGAAATTTGCAAAAAGATTTTCGGGCCCGCTTCCTTAAAGATCCTTCTGCAGGGGCTAACTACTCCCTGGAGTTCATTCCCGTAGAAAACCAGGGAAGTTTGGAAAAGCTTTTTTTGCTGGTGGAGAAGAAAAGTTTTAAAATTGTCCAGGCTCAAATCCAAGATGCCATGGGGAATATAACCACCATTAACTTTTCTAAGGTCAAATTCAATAATAATCTTGCCGATGCGCTCTTCCATTTCACGCCTCCTGCGGGAGTAGAAGTCTTTAAAATGCCCGGGAGCACGCGCTAATTTTCGGTTTATGAAAAATTATTCCAAAACCTTCCGTTTATTGAGCTTGGGGTGTGCCAAAAATTTAGTGGATAGCGAAGTTATGCTTGGCCTTTTAAGAGAGGAGGGATGGGAGCCCTCGCCCCATAGCCGAGCTACCGTTGCTATTATAAATACCTGTGCTTTTATCAAAGAAGCCAAGATGGAATCCTTGACGGCCATTCTGGAGGCCGCCCAAGCTAAAGAAAGGGGTCAATATAAATATTTAGTAGTAACTGGATGTCTTCCGCAGCGCTATAAATCTACTCTGACTCAAGAGCTCCCTGAGGTTGATCTATTCTTAGGTTTAGAAAATATCCCGCACGTGGCAAAATTTCTTAATAAACTCGGGCAGAGAAAACTTCTGCGGCGAGAATTCGTAAGTCGCCCTAATTTTTTATATGACCACCAAACGCCCCGCCTCTTATCTACTGCCCCGGGAAGCGCTTATATTAAGATTGCTGAAGGATGCGCCAATTGCTGTGCTTATTGCGCGATTCCGCAAATTCGGGGAAAATTGCGCAGCCGTAAAATTAGCTCGGTGATTAAGGAGGCGGAATGGCTCGTTGGCCAGGGCGTAAAAGAAATAAATCTTATTGCCCAAGATATAACTAACTATGGCCGCGATTTGCGGCGAGGCGGTGATTTAACAAAATTGTTAAGAGGATTGGCGAAGGTCCCTGGCCTTAAATGGATTCGTCTCCTTTATGCTCACCCAGCCCATATCGATAACAAGCTAATTTCCGTGATCAAAGAGGAAGAAAAGATTTGTAAATATCTCGATTTACCTCTCCAACATATTGATGACCAAATTTTAACCGCCATGAATAGGCCTTATACTAGTAATAAGGTATGGCAACTTTTAGAACAGATTAGAAAAGAAATGCCCGAAATTGTGCTGCGCACTTCTTTGATCGTAGGTTTTCCAGGGGAGACTGAAAAGAAATTTCAAAAATTGCTTGATTTTGTAAAAGAAGCACAATTTGATCATTTAGGAGTTTTTATTTATTCTCGAGAAGAAGGCACTAAAGCAGCGAAGCTAAAGGGACATATTCCAGAAAGAATTAAAGAAGAACGGTTTCGGCAGATCATGCTGGCCCAGAGGAAAATTTCTTGGCGCAAGCAGAAAGCAAAAGTGGGGCGGGTCATGGAAGTATTAATTGAGAAACCAATCCAGAAGAAAGGTATTTTATGGCAGGGGAGGACTCCTGGGCAAGCCCCAGAAGTTGACGGAGTTACCTTCCTAAATAGAGGAAAGGCAGCTCTGGGAGAAATAAAGCAAGTATTGATTACTAAGGCTACAGCTTATGACCTATACGGCGAAATCCTTGGGGCAGATGAAGGAGGGTAAAGGTCAGCGCACCTTCGCCCCGACCTCGGCCTCCTTATCCAAAGTGAGCAGGCTGATTCCGGCCTTGCTTTCAGCAGCCAAGACCATTCCTTGAGATTCAATGCCCATGATTTTGGTTGGTTGCAGATTGGCTATTAAAATAACAGTCTTGCCTACAATTTCCTCGGGTCGATAATCTCGGGCAATACCGGCTACGACGGTGCGCGTTTCTCCTAAATCAACAGTGAGTTTTAAAAGTTTTTCTGATTTTTTGATGTTTTCGGCAGCTAAAATTTTGCCTACTCTTAAGTCCAACTTTTGAAAATCTTCCATGGTAACTAAATGGGCAGTAGTCATTTTTTCATTTTCCTTTCTTATCCCCTGGTCATCTATCCGGGGGAAAAGAGCTTCACCTTTGCAAATTTTTCCTCCCGGCTGCAGCGCGCCCCATTTCTGTAAACTGGCCAAGGTCTTTAAATTGGGATTAGAGATGCCAAGTTGGTGAAAAATCTTCTCTCCTGTTTGGGGCATAACGGGAGAGATGAAGACGCTTATAAAGCGGAGGGTTTCGAGAAGTTGATAGAGAACCGTGCCTAAAATGCCTTTTTTATTAATATCTTTAGCCAAAGCCCAGGGGGCGCGGGTATCGATATATTTATTGGCCATATTAATTATTTCCCAGGTATTGGCCAAGAAGCGATGGAAAGCCAAATCAGCGAATAATTTTTCGGCTTCTTGGGCGAGTTTTAAGCAGGCAAAAGATAATGCTCGATCTATTTCTTCTTCTTCCCCGCGCGGAGGAACTGCGCCTTGAGAAAATTTTTCCACCATAGTTAAGGTCCGGCTAACCAAATTACCCAAATCATTCGCCAAATCGGCGTTTAAGCGGGTTACTAAGGCGCTCTCACTGAAATTGGCATCCAGGCCAAAAGTCATCTCCCGCAAAAGAAAGTAACGGAAAGCATCCAACCCATATTTCTCGGCCAAATCTAAGGGTTTAACTATGTTGCCGCGACTTTTGGACATTTTTGATTCCGAAATGATCCAATAGCCGTGGACATTTAAATGTTGGAAAAGAGGTATGCCAGCCGACTTCAACATAGTAGGCCAATAAATAGCATGGGGCTTAAGAATATCTTTGGCAATAAGATGTTGGCAGACAGGCCAAAACTTGGGGAAGAGTTCTCCAGCGGGGTAGCCAATGCCGGTAAGGTAATTGATCAGCGCATCAAACCAAACATAAGTTACATAGTTTGGATCAAAGGGAAGAGGAATTCCCCACTCTAAGCGAGTTTTAGGGCGGGAGATACAAAGATCTTCCAAAGGATCCCGGAGGAAACCCAGTACTTCATTACGATAACGTGGGGGGCGAATGAAGTCCGGATTATTTTGAATATGATCGATCAGCCAAGACTGGTATTTACTCATGTGGAAGAAGTAATTCTTCTCTTTTATGAATTCGGGCTCTGTACCATGGTCGGGGCACTTGCCTTCCACCAGTTCTTTGGCGGTCAGAAAACGTTCGCAGCCTCGGCAATAATGGCCGCCGTATTCCCCGAAATATATGTCCCCAGCTTCATAAACCTTTTGTAAAATAAGTTGCACTACCCGTTTGTGAGCTTCTTCGGTAGTGCGGATAAAGCGGTCATTTGTGATCTGGAGCTTAGGCCAAAGGTGGCGAAATAGAGCACTAATACGGTCAGCATAAGCTTGAGGAGATTCTCCAGCAGCTCGCGCCGCTTGGGCTACTTTATCGCCATGCTCATCCGTTCCCGTTAGGAAAAAAGTTTCGTAGCCGGCCAGCTTGTAGAAGCGATTAAGGACATCAGCAACAATAGTAGTATAAGCATGACCGAGATGGGGTTCAGCATTTACATAGTAGATAGGGGTAGTAAAATAAATTCTTTTCATTTTCCCTTCCTGTATTTGTCTAAAAATGTTTCTTCACGGATTTCCGTTAAAGGAAATTCGATTTCTTGACCATCATCCAGGGCCACCCGGACTTTCTGATTAAATATATTTTGATTTACCACTTTCCCTGAACCCTGGGGAGTTACCACTCTTTTCCCGATCTTGGGAAAATCTTTCTTAAGTTCGAGATAAGTCTCATACTCATAAGCCAAGCAGCACATTAGACGGCCGCAAGCTCCGGAGATCTTTTGCGGGTTCAGCGCCAAATTCTGCTCCTTAGCCATTTTAATAGAAACCGGGGCAAATTCTTTAAGCATCATTCCGCAACAGAATTCGCGGCCGCAGGTACCCACTCCGCCGATCATCTTTGTTTCGTTACGGACTCCTACTTGGCGCATCTCTATCCGGGTTTTAAAAGCACTGGCCAAATCTTTCACTAAGGTGCGAAAATCAACTCGTCCATCAGAAACAAAATAAAAAATTATTTTACTCCCATCAAAGAAAGAGTCAACCCCAATAAGCTTCATGGGGAGATTATATTCCTGAATTTTCGCTAAACAGAGCTTTTTGGCCTCTCGTTCCCGGAGCAGGTTTTCTCGACCTCGCTCCATGTCCACCTCATCAGCGAAGCGAATAACTTTTTTTAAAGGTTTGGGAAAATGAGCAGGGTTTCTTTCCAAGGGTGCCCGGGCTACATAGCCTAATTCGGGGCCACGCTCAGTCTCCACCATTACTATATCTCTTTCTTTCAAAGAAAAGCCGGTGGCATCATAATCGTAAATACGGCCGTGATCCCGGAACTTAATGCCCACTACTTTCATTTTCTTTCTGTTTCTTTGGGCCAACTAACAGAATGATTAGCGGGCCTTCTTCCCTTAAGATTTTTTTGGATGTGCAACATTAAATTTTCTAAGACCAGTTGGGGATTGACTTTATATTGGATAGTTTTTTGGCCTTGAACTAATCGCTTAAAAAGAAAATCAAGGTCGGACCAGGAGTATTGCTGAGCCTCCCCGTTAATTTGCTCTTCCAGGTCATGATTAATTAAGGCCAGCTTAAAATTTTCTGTTTTTTCAGCTCTAATCTTACAAAGCGCCAGATCGCGCACCCAAATTTTCCAAAGTTCGAGGAGATCATTAATTTGTTCATTCCGCGCTAATTCTTCACTAAAGGCTGAGATTTCCCTAAAAGATTTTATGGGTAAAGTATCCAGCATCTTTAGCCATTCTAAACGCTTAGAGAATTCTAGACTTTGGCTAAAAATAAGAGCTCGGCTTACGCTTCCTTCCCCCAAGGCGGACAAGAAAAATGCTCTATCTTGAGGCAAAGAGTGTTTTTCTATGAGGATGCGGGCGATTATTTCTTGGGAGAGGGATTGAAATTTTACCCATTGACAGCGAGACAGAATTGTGGGGAGAAGCATGTGCGGTCGGGAAGTGATCAGAAAAAAGTAAGTATCTGCCGGCGGCTCTTCCAAAGTTTTGAGGAAAGCGTTAGCCGCTTCTTCATTCATACTTTCTGCAGCCTCTAAGATACAAATTCGCGCTTTTCCTTCCCAAGGGCGGAAACGGAGGCGAGTTTGTAAATCACGTAGTTGACCGATTTTAATCACCTCGCCGGCAGGCTCGGTAAAAATTAAATCGGGGTGAGTACCGGCGTTGAATTTCTGACAGGAAGCACATTGATCACAACAATCTCCAATATGGGGTGGAGTAAGACAGTTCAAGGCTTTGCCTAAATTAAAGGCGGTTAACCTTTTGCCCACCCCGTCTGGACCGACGAAGAGATAAGCATGAGCCAAGCGCCCGCTCTGTAAAGCATTCTTTAAAATGTTTAGGGCTTTTTCCTGCCCCCAAATTTCTTTAAAAGACATAATCAGCTATATAATTCTTGAGGAAGATGTCGCAAAATTTCTTGATGCAAACTATTTTCGTCCTGCAAGCCATTGAGAATGACGAATCTTTCAGGTTCGCGTTGAGCTAAGAAGAGATAACCTTCTCGCACCCGTTTATGAAAATCCAAACCTTCTTTTTCAAAGCGATCTTCTTTAATTTTTTGTTTGGCTATTCTGAGCCAAGCCCGCTTTAACCCTTCTTCGGGAGGGAGGTCGAGGAGAAAGGTTAAATTGGGTTTTATTTTCCCCATGCTGCGCAGATGAATTTCTTCTAACCAGTTAAGATCAAGTTGCCGACCGAATCCTTGATAGGCCAAAGTGGCATCAATAAAGCGGTCGCATAAAACAATTTTATCTTCTTGCAGAGCCGGTAAAATAATCTGGTGGTAATGCTGCACCCGGTCGGCCAAATAGAGGAAAAGTTCTGCCCAGGGGGCAATTTGGTCATTATGGGCTAAAAGAAGAATTTCCCGAATCTTTTCTCCTAATTTTGTCCCTCCGGGTTCGCGGGTTAGGAGAAAGAGCTGCCCTTTTTTTTCTAAAAAAGAGGCTAAGTGATTGATTTGGGTGGTTTTGCCGCACCCTTCTATGCCCTCGAAAGTGATAAAGAATCTCATATCTCAATTTTAAATTATATGGGAAAAACTAACTTTTTACAAATTACTTTTTCTCCCTATTAGATCAAATAAGCGCAAAATAAAAAAGCCGGAGAAAATGCTTCTCCGGCTTTAAATACTTATTAATGAGAGCATTAAACATTTTACATGCTTTGTCATGGCGAGCCCGAAGGGCGTGGCCATCTCGCTTTAAGATTGCCTCGTGGCTGAACTTCTATTAGTAACCCTTAGGTTATGATGTAAAACATAATTTGCTCTCATTAATAAAAACAATGGGTTTTGGCGATCATTGTTTTTCCAGGCCAAGCTTTTTGACTAATTTTTCTATACGTTCAAATTCTTGCCGAATATATTTTTCGTAATCTGCCGGCCCCAGATAATAATTATTCATATCAAATTTTTTCATAACATTAAGAAACTCCGGATCATCCATAGATTTCTTAAAAGCATCATGGATTTTGGCAACTATCGGTTGGGGAATTCCTTTAGGACCAATTAAGCCCAAATGACTTCTGGCCACCACGTCATACCCAACTTCTTTAATGGTCGGTACTTGGGGATAACGTTGGCAGCGTTGATCACTATAAATGGCTAAGAGTCTAAATTTACCGGCATCTACTAAAGGAGCCCATCCGGAGGAATCCGAAACTACATCAATATGTCCGCCTAAAAGAGCAGCATTATTTTCGGCAATGCCCTTGTAAGGCATGTGCGTCAGCTGCATGCCAGCGGCCATGCTTAATTCCTCCATGGCCAAATGGGGAGGAGTACCAACTCCAGGAGATCCATAGGTTAGTTTCTTGGGATTTTGTTTAGCATATTGGATTAATTCCGCCATAGTTTTCCATGGCGAGTCAGCCCGGACCACAATGCCGAAAAGATAATTGCCCCAGCGCATGATATGGGTTAAGTCATTAACCGGATGAAAATCAAGTTTCCCCATATGGAAGGCCATGATCGGGCTACTCGTTATTATGCCCAAAGTATAACCGTCAGGGGCTTTAGTCCTTACTAAGCTGGGGCCGACTGTGCCTCCGCCGCCTGATTTATTTTCGCACACAATAGGTTGGCCCAAATATTTTTTGGCGGCATTGGCCAAAGCCCGAGCAGTTAAATCAGTTGATCCACCCGGGGGGTATTGGATAATTAAAGTGATGGATTTAGTGGGATAATCTGCAGCCCAGATAATTCCTCCTAAGGCAAGAGCAAAAATTATTGTTCCCCAAAGGAATAGAAACCATTTTTTCATCTATTTTCTCCTCCCTTTTTAAATTTTTCTTGCCTAAGATAGCAGTATCCTTTTTCTATGTCAATAAATTTGGAAGCTGCACCGTCGATCACTTTTAATTTTTAACCTGAACTGAGATTGATACATCCTTGCCTTACTCTGGCCCGCCTCTGGCCTGCCTCGGGCTGGGGCAAGCGGGGCGAAATTAAAATCGGCTGGGAATTAACTTCTTTATACTTATCCACCTTCTTTCCGCAGAGGGCGGCGGGGACTTGCCTGCCTTGGCTAACAAAGTCAAAAAATAGCTCAACACCTCTGGGCCGAAAAGAATAATTTTCCCCGCCTGTACTTAAGAGTTGACCAGCGCCTCATTTTAATGAGCCCCGCTGGCTTTTGCCGGAGGCAGGCCAGAGGCATATCAAGCTATTTCACAAAAACTGTTAGACGGTCAGATTTGGAAGCTGGACCGTCGATTAGTTTTTTAGCAAATAGCTTCATATGGATCAGGCAGAGGCAAGGGGGGCGAAATTAAATAGAAAATAAAAACTAATCAACGGTCAGATTTGGAGGTCAGCTTGGGGATCTAAGCGTGGTTTAAGTGGCATCTTCCTGTTCAAGTACGGTCCCTGGTCTGCGGCGACGAAGCCAGGGTAAGATAGGGATGATAAGGAGAATAAGGGCAATAATAAGGCAGGTGGCGGAAATCGGCCTAGTGAAAAAGATAGCGAAGCTGCCTTTCGATTTAATCAAAGATAGCCTAAGGGCTGTTTCCAACATGGGACCGAGCACAAAAGCTAAGACTAAAGGAGCAGGTTCTAAAGAAAGCTTGCGCATGAAATAGCCAATTAGCCCAAATATGAGCATGATTACCACATCGATGCTACTATTGTTTATCGAATATGAACCAATTAAGCAAAAAAGGATGATAATGGGAAAAAGAATAGAATAAGGTACTTTTAAAAGTTTTACCCAAATGCCGATCAACGGCAAATTTAGGGCCAGAAGCATAGCATTCCCAATATACATACTGGCTACCACACCCCAGAATAAATCAGGGTGCTGGGACAATAAAAGCGGCCCCGGAGTGACACCGTGAATAATTAGAGCTCCTAAGAGCATAGCCATAACTACATTAGAGGGAATTCCCAAAGTGAGTAGAGGAATGAAGGCAGCTTGGGCCGCAGAGTTATTTGCCGATTCCGGGGCGGCAACCCCTTCAATTGTTCCTTGGCCAAATTTTTCAGGGTAGGGGGAGACTTTCTTTTCAATAGCATAAGAAACAAAAGAGGCAATTACAGCTCCTCCTCCAGGAAGAGTTCCTAAAAAGAAGCCGACAACCGTTCCTCTTAAGATAGACCAGATAGATTTGGCCCAATCATTCCAAGTGGGCAGAAGGCCCGTTACTTTGGTCGTAAAAATTTCTCGCTTTATTTTTAATTCAATATTGAGGAGGACCTCAGAAATGCCAAAAAGCCCCATGACCAAAGGAACGAGTCCGACCCCATCGAGAAGCTCCGGAATGTTAAAAGAAAAACGGGCCAAACCAGAAATATTATCCAACCCCACCGTGCCAATAACTAAGCCGAAGGCCGCCATCATCAAAGCCCGAATCATAGAGGCAGAGGTTAAAAAGGTAAGCACAGTTAAGCCCAAGACCATTAAAGAGAAATATTCGGGCGGTCCAAATTTTAGCGCAAAATCAACTAAGGGAGGAGCTACTAAGATAAGGCCTAATATGCCTAAAGTTCCAGCAATAAATGAGCCAAAGGCGCTAATTCCCAAAGCCGGTCCAGCTCTTCCCTTACGGGCCATCTGGTAACCGTCAAGACAGGTCATTACTGAAGAAGCTTCTCCAGGGATGTTTACTAAAATAGAAGTTGTGGACCCACCATATTGAGCGCCGTAATAAATTCCGGCTAACATGATAATCGAAGCCACAGGGGTGGTATGAAAGGTAGCCGGCAGGAGAAGGGACATAGCCGCTACTGGCCCCAGACCAGGAAGGACTCCGACTAAGGTACCGATGAGCACACCAAAGAAGCAATAAAAGAGATTAAGAGGCTGAAAGGCCACTTCAAAACCTATAAAAAGGTGATGAAAAATGTCCAAAGCTATTTCCCTCCTTTAAAATCCCAAAACTCCACGGGGGAGCTGGCTCTCCAGACCTATTTTAAATACTAAATAGAATAAACCAGTGGTGATCAAGGATGCGAAAATAACTTGGCCTAAGGGTCTGGGTTCCATTAAGCGGAAAAGGAAAAGCAGGAGAAGAATAGTAGCCAAAATAAAACCTAAAGTTGAAAATAAGATTACATAGATAAAAAGAATGGTGATCGTTAACCATAGCTTAGGCCAATTTATATTGGCCCAGATCTCGCGGTCTAAGCGCTCATCTTGCCATTGTTTAATTAGGCCTAAGAGAAGGTCTATTAGCGCTAAGGTTCCTAAAACTAACCCGCTGAGGAAAGGCATAAAGCCAGCATGAGGTTGCTGCCATGAGCCTAAGCCAAGTTTTATACTTCCGGCACAAACAGAAATGGCCAAGGCTATCCAGAATAGATCATTGATGAGGAAGGTCTTCTTCAAGATTTCCTCCTTGGTTAAAATTTATTTTAAATTGGGATCCAAGACAACTTTAATGGGGTCTTCCCTTTTAATTTCTCCGGCCACTAAGGCAATAGCTTTCTCAGCTTCGCTAAGCGGAAGACGGTGGGTAATTAGATCAGCAAAGGGATAAGTTCTTTGGCGCGCTAACTGAATAGCTGGTATTACCGCGCGAAAGTCGTGCGAGAGCACTCCGTAGATGCTTATTTCACGCATAACTATTTGATCCAAATTTAGGGCCGCTTTTTGTCCTTTATAAAGACCGGGCATGACCACAATCCCTTTTTTGCCGGCCAGGGAAATTGCCAAATCCGCGCCGGCAGGATTACCCGAAACATCCATTACTACTTTGGCCATTCTGCCATTAGTGAGTTCTTGAACTACTTTTTGGGGATCTTCTTGGTCAATATTTATGACTCGATCAGCTCCAAAGCGCTGGGCAATTTGGAGTCGATTTTTATCGCGGGAAAGGCCCAAGAGAATGATCGGATAAGCTCCTGCTTCTTTGGCTATAGCTACACCGGCGATTCCTTGTTGTCCTGGACCAATTATTACTACCGGATCTGCTAAAGAGACCCCGCCAACCTGCCTTAGCCAGCGCACAGCATTTCCTAAAACGGCGCAGATAAGCACGCCTACTTCGGGAGATATATCATCCCCAATTTTGTGGACCATGGCCCGCGGATGGAGATATACATATTCACTGTATCCCCCAAAGAGGTGCGGCGGATACTTACAAGAAATCATTGAGCCATAAGCATAACTTTCATCGCAGAGATTATAATTACCGGAAAGACAATATAGACACTTTCCGCAACCAAAAGAATACTCGATTACAGCCCGATCTCCTTCCTCAACTCCCCATCTTTTTTTGGCCTGTTCCCCGACGGCTACTATTCGCCCCACTATTTCATGGCCCAATATTAGCGGATAAGGTCTGGGGCCGCGCGTGGTTTTACCGGCGAAAATTCCTGGATCTGAGCCACACACGCCCACCAATTCCACTTTCAAGAGGCCATCTTCTGCACCTATTTGGGGCAGATCGAATAATTGCAGGCTCATTGTCCGGGGTCCTGTAAGTACCATGGCGCGACATTTATTTTTCATCTCTTCTCCCTAAATGATAAATTCAGGAATAGAAGTATAAATAAAAGACGAAAAAAAGGCAACCGGATTAAACACTGACCGTCGATCACTTTTGAAATTCGTACCTACTTCAGGCGGGAGGGGGAGA
>JBNAWB010000054.1:12318-18468 GCA_049699975.1 Thermodesulfobacteriota bacterium | reverse complement strand
GGATTCGAGGCTTGACCCGCAAGTTATTCCTGAAATATGGGTTAAATCAGAAATGAATGGCGAGTCGAGTGCACAAAAAGTGCACAATTTGGAGGTCTTAGCAAATGCTTAAGAAGGATAAGTTATTGAAATCTTTGGAGCCGACGGCGAGATTTGAACTCGCGACCAGCCGATTACGAATCGGCTGCTCTACCACTGAGCTACGTCGGCTCAAAATTTGAACTCCAGGCTGAAGACGATGCTTTTCTCCTGCAGAAAAGGCTTGTCGTCTTCGGATTTGAGAGCGGATTGGTCTTTATTCAAAATTCTATTGACCATTTCTGGATCGATGGTCTTAGTCACCAGGCCCACGTTGGTATTAAGGCTAAAAGTATATTTCTTTTTTAAGGTGTAAATTTCCTGGCTATTTTCTAAGCGGACTGTGTAGGTTGCTTCTTTTTTAGAAGCCTCTTCAGGAAGCAAGCTTTTTGTTTTTTCCAAGGTGATAGATTTAATATATTTAATGGGGATGAGCTTTTCCTGGTTGTCTTTTGTTTGCACCAAGAGTTCTTCAAGGCCAGATTTTAAGAAGCCTTCTATTATTTCCCCTCTTTCATCTTTAAGCACGGCATAAATAGGCTTTTTGTCCCCTAAAATAGGGGATTCCAGATTCTGAGCAGAAGCGAGAAAAGGGCAACTAAACCCTGCTAAGAAAAAATAGAGAAAGAGGTAAACAAAAATTTTATTTAGAATATTAATTCGCGAGAACATTTTAATAAGATATACTCTCCACATTCATTTTCACTCGGACATTTAGCGCATTCGCAATCCGGCGCACTGTTTTCCAAATAATTTACGAATTTAGCCTCATCACCGAAGCATATGGGCCTTTTCTTTTCCTCTAAAGGATCACTTTCCATAATTAATCTCTCTAAAATTTTTCTCGAAATTAGTTTTAATATATTAATTTTGCCATAGATCCTGAGCCATTTCAACTTATTTGTTTTTCTTAATTTAATCCATCACTGAACGGTGGGATTATTATAAGAATTTTTAAATGAACCTCTCGCTGCACCCTCTCCCCAACGGGACTGTGTCATAATTAATAAATAGCTAACTTTTGGTTAAAGGGCCAGAGGCAGGCCGGAGGCAGGCATTCATTCAGAATCATGAGGCAGTGAATCTTCCATAGCTGCGGGCGGATTTAGTAGCTTAATCATATTGCTTAGTTTAATGATCCGCCCTCCCTTTGCGGAAAATCGCTGATGAATTTTGGATACCTTCTTCTCCCGCCGATGCTTCTTCCTTCATGCCTGCCTCTGGCCTGCCTCTGCCTCTTTTTCACCATTGGGACCCAGTCTCAACGGGAGAGGGGAATAAAGAAGAGGAGAATAAAGGGACCCTACCCAAGACCTGGAGCAGTTATTCGTTGCTTTTATAGGTTTAATTTGTTAAACTTTTTTAAAATTTTTGCAGAAGGTGAAAAGCTGAAGATTTGGCGAATTTCAGGAATTAAAATAGCGCTTTTTACTACCTTAGCGGTATTAATTATTTTTTATATTGATCCGGATTTCTTGTACCTCTTAGAATTGAAGACCTTAGATTTACGCTTCCTCACGCGGGGGAAAATATCTACTAGTGAAAAAATAGTCTTGGTGACCATCGATGAAAAGTCTCTGGATGAGCTCGGCCGCTGGCCCTGGCCAAGGACTGTTATGGCGCGCCTGCTAGATATCCTGACCCAATATAAACCGAAGGTCATAGGTCTCGATTTAGTGTGGGCAGAACCTGATCAAAATTCAGAATTGAAAATTTTGCTGGATATTGCCCAAAAAATAAAAGAAGCCCATATCAAGAACTCCGAATTAGAAAAGTACCTTGCCCAAGCTTTGGCCATGGCTGATCATGACCAAATGCTTGCTCAATCGGTAGCCAATTCACAGCGGGCCATTTTAGGATATTTCTTTCTTTTTTCTTCGGGCGAGTCTGCTGCCCAAGAAAAACATGCCGAAGGTCTGAGCACTCTGTCGGCCTATAATTTAGTAAGATATTCATCCACCCAAGCCCAAGGGGCTTATGTATTTGAGGCCGAAGATATCCAGATGAATATACCGGTCATCTCCGCGGCTGCCCAAGGAGCAGGTTTTTTTAATATTTTTCCTGATCGGGATGGGACAGTGCGCTGGGCTCCTTTAGTGATTAAATATGAAGGGAAATATTTTTGTCCAATAAGCTTAGCTGTTCTGCAAAAATTTTTAGATGGGCCACCTTTGTTACTGCAGTTAGCAGAGTTCGGAGTGGAGAAAGTTAGGCTGGGAGAAATCTCTATTCCTGTTAATGAAGAAGGAAGATTATTGATTAATTATTGTGGCCCACCTAAAACTTTCCCCCATTATTCCATAACTGATATTCTCCATGGTCGGATTCCCAAAGAAATTTTTCAAGATAAAATTGTGCTCATTGGCGCTACAGCTATGGGCATTTATGATATGCGCGTCACCCCTTTTAGTCAGGTTTTTCCGGGCTTAGAAATCCATGCGAATATCATTGATACGATCCTCAAACAGCAATTCCTTTATCGACCTAATTGGGTGACTATTTTTGATATCATCATTATTATTAGCGTAGGCGTTATATTGGGCTTAATTTTGCCCAAAACTAAAGCCATTTGGGGGACGATTAACGCTGGCCTCCTTTTTATTCTTTTCCCTTTAATTGCTTACTATTTGTTTAAATATAAAGGCCTCTGGATAAACATGGTCTATCCTTTAGCCAACATACTTTTGACCAACTTAGCCTTAACTGTCTATCGTTACCTAACGGAAGAAAAAGAAAAGAAGAAAATCCGAGGTGCTTTTCAGTATTACCTTAGTCCGGCAGTCGTGGAGCAGATGCTAAAGAACCCAGAAAAGTTAAAGTTAGGAGGGGAGAAAAAAGAGCTAACTGTACTTTTCAGCGATATTCGCGGATTTACCAGCTTTTCTGAGCAATTGTCTCCCGAAAATTTAGTTAAGTTTTTAAATGAATATTTGAACAAGATGACCGATATTATTTTTAAATATGATGGTCTTTTAGATAAATATATAGGAGATGCCATCATGGCTATTTGGGGAGCACCTTTAGAAAAACCAAATCATCCTCTACTCGCCTGCTATACAGCTTTAGATATGGTGGCCGAATTGCGTACCTGGCGCGAAAAATGGCGGGACCAAGGAATGCCCATTTTAAATATTGGGATAGGCATTAATACTGGCCCTATGGTAGTGGGCAACATGGGATCAGAGAAGCGTTTTGATTATACAGTAATGGGGGATAGCGTCAACTTGGCCTCCCGCTTAGAAGGTTTGAATAAATTATACGGCACGAGTATTATTATTAGTGAATTTACTTATTCTTTGGTCCAGGGAGAAATCTTGGGGCGAGAATTGGATTTAGTGCGGGTGAAGGGAAAAGATCAGCCAGTGCGGATCTATGAGCTGCTTGCTCGTTCCTCCGCCGCCACTGCTGAACAAAGGGAGTTAGTCCAGGAATTTCAGGCGGCCCTGACCGCCTACCACAATCGGCAATGGTCAGAAGCCGAAGCAATCTGGAAAAATATTTGGCAAAAGTTTCCTGGAGATGAACCGAGTAAACTTTATATGGAAAGATGCCAAATGCTAATGAAGAACCCACCACCCCCTGATTGGGATGGAGTATATTCCGTAACCACGAAATAAGAATGCTTAGCTTAGTAAACTATATAGGTCTGCAAGTCCTAAGGTTTTTAGACGAATCGGGAAGAGTCATGATTCTTTTTTATAAGACCTTGACTTTAACTTTTCGTCCTCCTTTCGATTTGCGCAATTTGTTTAAACAAATTGAGGAAGTGGGTGTTAAATCTATTCCAGTAGTCTTAATCACCGGGGCTTTTACAGGTATGGTTTTAGCCTTGCAGAGTTACACGGGGTTTAAAAGGTTCAATGCCGAAGCATTTGTGGGTACAGTTGTAGCCTTATCTATGACGCGGGAGTTAGGGCCGGTCCTTTCGGGACTGATGGTTTCTGGTCGAGTTGGTTCGGCTATGGCGGCTGAATTAGGAACAATGCAAGTTACGGAACAAATTGATGCTCTTTATACTTTAGCTACGAACCCCATCAAATATTTAATTGTTCCCCGTTTTTTAGCTGCCCTGATCGTCATGCCTATTCTAACTGTTTTTGCTGATGTGATCGGCATTTTAGGGGGCTATCTTATTAGCGTGGAGCTTTTGGGAAGCAATCCGACCATCTATATCCGGCGCACTTATGATTATTTGGATTTGGAAGACATTTATATAGGTTTATTAAAAGCCTGTGTTTTTGGCATGATCATCGCTATTATTGGCTGTTATCAGGGATTCAATACCCAGGGAGGAGCAGAAGGAGTGGGCAAGTCCACTACCCGCGCTGTGGTGCTTTCTTCCTTATTGATCCTCATTGCTAATTATTTCATTACCGCTTTTTTCTTTTAGGTTTTGAGGATAAAAATTTAATCTTTTGTCCTTAGCGAAAAAAAGATAAAAAATATTGAGCACAAAAAATTATTATATTTTTTAAATGTGGTCCAGATTAGCTAAAATTTTTTCCAAGAACAAGCAGATTGTCAATGAGCCCAAACCACAAGTGGAAGATAAAAAATTAGTAGATTCAACGAGAATTCCTGCCGACACGATGATTCTCCTGCGGGAGGTTCATAAATCTTTTGGATCGAACCATGTCCTCCGCGGAGTTAATCTGGAAGTAAAGCGGGGAGAATCAATGGTAGTGATCGGCGGCAGCGGCACGGGCAAGAGCGTGCTCATTAAATGCGTTATTGGGCTTTTGCACCATGATCGAGGGGAGATTTATATAGATGGTCAGGAGATTTCTCGTCTCTCTGAAGAAGAATGGAATGAGCTGCGCAAAAAATTTGGTATGCTTTTTCAGCGAGATGCGCTCTTTGATTCTTTAACCGTTTGGGAAAATGTGGGTTTTGCTTTGCGCCGTCATACCAACCTCTCGGATGAAGAGATTAAAAACATAGCCATAGAAAAATTAAAATTAGTTGGCTTACAAAATGTAGAAAATCTAATGCCGGCTGAACTCTCGGGAGGGATGCGGAAAAGAGTCTCCTTAGCGCGAGCCATTGCCATGGAACCAGCCATTCTTCTTTATGATGAGCCCACTACGGGGTTGGACCCGATCATGGCCAATGTAATTAACGAACTAATTGTGACTATGCGAGAAAAGCTGCAGGTTACTTCTATCGCCATAACTCATGACATGGTGAGTGCCTACCGCATCGCAGACCGCATTGCTATGCTTTATCAGGGAAAGATCATCGAAGTGGGTACACCAGAAGAAATAAAATCTTCGCCTAACGAAATCGTCCAACAATTTATTCGGGGCGAAGTAGTCGGCCCTATAACCCAAGGAGCAGAGTTTATCCGGCAGGCCATATAATTTTTAAGGAGGAAGAAAATGAGAAGTTTAGCGACGGAAACTAAAGTGGGTATTTTCGTGGTGTTAGGAATTATCATCCTCACTTACTTTACCGTCCGGGTAGGGAGGATTGCCGTACGCGAAGTTGGGTATCGCGTCTATACCCACGTGGAATCAGCAGCCGGACTGGATAAAAACTCCCAAGTACGCATTGCCGGCGTGGAAGTTGGTAAGGTGGAAGAAATTATCCTTGATGGTACCAAAGCGCGGGTGACCATGCACTTACCCATCAATGTTAAAATTCCAGCCGGATCGAAGGTCTTTGTTAAATCATCTGGCTTGCTCGGAGAAAAATATATAGAGATTGCACCAGGTCCTGGACCGGAATTTGTTAAACCAGGAGAGAAAATTGCGGAGGGAGCTCCGGCAATAGATGTTGATCGCGTCTTAGCCCAGCTTAGCGCCATCGGCACAGATGTCAAATCGGTAACCCAATCCTTGAGCCAGGCCTTGGGGGGAGAGGAAGGGGAACGTTCCGTAAAAGAGCTCGTCTCTTCGGCGAAAAAGACTTTGGTCTCTTTTCAAAACATTGCGCAGACCATTGAAAGGGGGGAAGGAACTTTAGGAAAATTCATTAAAGATGACTCCTTATACCAGAAGACTAAGGAGACCATTTCTGAGGCTAAGGAGACTTTGGCCAGTTTGAATAAGGTTTCGAAGCAGATAGAGAGTG
>JBNAWB010000054.1:0-12218 GCA_049699975.1 Thermodesulfobacteriota bacterium | reverse complement strand
ATGATTCTCTTTATGTGCAGACGAAGGAGACGATAGTGGAGGCTAAGGAGACTTTGGCCAGTTTGAATAAGGTTTCGAAGCAGATAGAGAGTGGGGAGGGGACGTTGGGCAAGTTGGTGAAGGATGATTCTCTTTATGTGCAGACGAAGGAGACGATAGTGGAGGCTAAGGAGACTTTAGCCAATTTGAATAAGGTTTCTAAGCAGATAGAGAGTGGAGAAGGTACTTTAGGGAAATTAGTGAAAGATGAGACCCTTTATGACGATACCAAAAAAGCAATCAAATCTATAAACAAAGCTGCCGAAGGGATCCAAGAAGTAACGCCGGTTACCGTTTTAGGAGTCATCTTAGGCAACGTCATCAGATAAATTTAAGGAGGAGATATTAAGCCAGAAAGAGATGGGCGGAAATTTTTAAAGAGTTTAATTATTCTCCTTTTACTCATAGGTGTTTCTGCTTGCGCCACTTTACAACCCGGTCCGCGCCGCGAAAATTTTGCGCCTTTCTTTCTTTATAGCGAGGATGAACCAAAGGAAGGGGTAAGCGCGGAAGTGGGCGGCCCCTTCTTTATTTACCGGCGGGACCAGGCGGGAAGCCAGGTGGGATTCCGTCCCTTTTTTTATTGGCAAAAAGAAGAAGATAGATATAGCCAGTTAGAATATCTTTATCCTTTAGGCAAATATAAAAGCACGCCGCAAGAAATACAGTCTTATCTTATGCCTTTTTATTTAACGCGGCAGGATTTAACCAAAGGAGAAAAGAAGGAAAGGAATTTTTTTCTGGCCTTTTGGGGAGAAACCGATAAAGGGGAACCTTATGGTGGTTTTTTCCCTCTGGGCGGATCTTTAAAGAATCGTTTTGGCAAGGATGAAATGAATTTTGTCCTCTGGCCCATTTATTCAGATTCTCGCGAAGGAGAAAATAAAACTTATACTTTCCTTTGGCCTATTTTTACGCATACTTCAGGGGGAGGTAAAGAAGGATTTAAAATTTGGCCTTTATTAGGCTATGAAAGCAAAGAGAAGTCATACGAAAAGTCTTTTTTCCTTTGGCCTTTTTTCCACTTTGAAAAAAGGTATTTATATACGGATGACCCTACAGAAATTTCCATGTTTTTTCCCTTCTATGTATCGCAGGCTTCTTCCCGTAGAGCAACACGCACTATCCTCTGGCCTTTCTTTAATTATACTTATGACGAAGATGATCATTATAAACAGATAGATTTCCCCTGGCCTTTTCTGCAATGGGCCAAAGGAGACGATAAGTCAATCTTCCGTATCTTCCCTCTTTATGGGCATAAGCATTGGGAAGAAAGAGAAAGTGGCTATATCCTTTGGCCTTTGTATTGGTATGATCGACAGGAAGAGGCTGATTATAGTATTTCCCGCCGGCGTTATCTCCTTTTCTCCAAAGATCAGGTGGAAATCTGGAGTAAAGAGGGGAAACGGGGGCATACTTTGCGCATCTGGCCTTTATTTTATTATGGACTACGTAAGGAAGGTTCGGTTCATTTTTATTTTCCGGCACTATTGCCTATAGATGATGAAGGGTTTGAACGCAATTGGGGACCGCTCCTTCGGCTCTATGAATATTACCGTAATCCCCAAGGTGAGATTGAGTCGCGATTCTTATGGGGCTTTTATGTGCATCGGCAGAGTGCCCAAAGGGAACTCTATGAATTGAGTTTTCTTTTCACTCTTTATAGGGCCGAGAATCTTTTCTATTTTTCTCTTCTCCGGGGCTTGGTAGAATATAGGGCGGCCGGGAGACAGCGCGCTTTTCGTTTCCTTTATGCTCCCTGGCCGATGGAATGGGAAGTAAATATTAAGGAAGATCCTTAGGCGAAGAGGAAGAAGATTGAACACCAAAATTCGCTTAACCACTATGGTAAAGGCCGCAGGCTGAGCGGCGAAGCTGAGTCCGGCGGACTTGGCTAAAGCCTTAGCCCCTTTGCCTTTAGAAAAGCACCCGCAATTATTAGTGGGGACAGAAACGGCTGATGATGCGGGGGTTTATAAAATTGCCGAAGATATTGCTTTAGTGCAGACCATAGATCTAATTACTCCGATAGTGGATGACCCTTTTCTCTTCGGGCAAATTGCGGCGGCTAATTCTTTGAGTGATATTTACGCCATGGGCGGCAGACCGCTGACCGCCATGAATATCATCTGCTTCCCGCGTCTTTCTCTGGACATCTCTATCCTCACGGAAATTCTTCAGGGGGGCTTGGAAAAAATTCATGAAGCCGGTGCCGTGCTCATGGGCGGGCATACAGTAGAAGATGCAGAATTGAAATATGGGTTGGCTGTCACGGGAACAGTTCATCCCCAAAAAATAATAACTAACAAAGGGGCGCAATTAGGGGATGTTCTGATTTTGACTAAGCCTTTAGGCACCGGCATAATCTCCACGGCCCAAAAGGCGGGTTTAGCTGAAACAGAGGCCTTGGAAGCGGCGGCTGCGCAAATGGTGGCTTTGAATAACCCGGCTGCCCAGGCGATGAGGGAATGTCAAGCGCATGCCTGCACGGACATAACCGGGTTCGGTCTTTTAGGACACGCGATGGAAATGGCCCGCGGATGTGGATTTTCCCTGCGCCTTTTTTATGCGCAAATTCCTTTTTTACCGAAGGTGAAAAAATATGCGGCTTCGGGTTTGGTGCCTGGAGGGGCATATTGTAATGAAGGGCATTTTGGCTCAGAAATTTTTTGGGGAGAAATAGTTCCCCCCTTAGAAAAAATTATTCTCTTCGATCCGCAGACTTCCGGTGGTTTATTGATTGCCTTACCAAAAGAGCAAGGCCCTAAACTCTTAGAGCTATTGTTAAGAAAAGGAGTGAAAGAGGCCACTTTAATTGGCGAGGTTGTACCCCGGGAGAAATACACTATAATTATCGAATAAAAGATGTAGACAAAAAGAAAGGAGAATTTATGCCGAAGATTGAGCGAGCTATAATAAGCGTATCCGATAAAACTGGTATTCAAGAATTAGCAGATGAATTGCGGGCCATGAAAGTGGAGATCCTCTCCACCGGAGGTACGGCCCGCACTTTGCGGGAAAAGGGTATAGAGGTTATTGATATCTCTGCTTATACAGGATTTCCGGAGATGCTGGATGGGCGGGTGAAAACTCTCCACCCTAAAGTCCATGGCGGCCTCTTGGGCATCCGTGATAATCCCGAACATAAACAAAAGATGGTAGAGCATGGCATAAAACCTATTGATATGGTGGTCATTAACCTCTATCCTTTTGAAGCAACCATTGCTAAGCCAGGATGTACCTTAGAGGAAGCGATAGAGAATATCGACATTGGCGGGCCGGCTATGTTGCGGGCCGGAGCTAAAAATTACCCTTATGTTACGGTTTTAGTCGATCCGGCAGATTATAAACCTATATTGGAAGAAATGAAGAAAAATGGGGGAGTGGTAAGCCGCCAGACAAACTTCCGTTTAGCTCAGAAAGTTTTTCAACTTACGGCCCGCTATGACCGAGCTATCGCGGATTATTTGCAAGATAAAATAAGATGACCAAACCTTACCCAGGCCAATTTAGACCAGGTCGTAATTCTGTAAGCAGGCTAAAAAAGGGCAGAAGCTGGCCGGAGTAGGTCAGAGGCGGTCAAATGGAAGGCGGATTAAGCATTCAGATTAATTTTTATGGAAAGGCGAATACGGCCAGGGACGACCTCTTGCTCTACTGCCTTTGGCGAAATTATTAAAATTATAAATCCGTCTTGTTCTATGAAAGAAACACTGGCTTATGATTCAGTAAGAGATTACTAACCGAATATTAAATTGGCAAAAAAGAGAGAAGTGGAGTAGGAGAAGTAAATGAAGGTGTTAGTAGTTGGTAGTGGGGGAAGAGAACATGCGTTAGTATGGAAGATAGCCCAAAGCCCCAGAGTAAAGAAGGTTTATTGCGCCCCTGGAAATGCCGGCATAGCCGCACTTGCTGAATGCCGACCTATTTCCGCGGAAGATGTAAATTCATTATTAGAACTGGCCCAAAAAGAAAAAATTGATCTTACGGTGGTCGGTCCAGAAGTGCCGCTCACTTTGGGGATAGTGGATAAATTTAAAGCCAAGGGGTTGCGTATTTTTGGCCCCGAGCAAAGGGCCGCGGAAATTGAGGGGAGTAAAGCTTTTGCCAAATTTTTAATGAACAAATACGGCATTCCGGCGGCAAATTTTCAGGTCTTCGATGATTTTTCTGCCGCCTGGAAGTATGCCCAAGAAAAAAGCTACCCGCTGGTAATTAAGGCCGATGGTCTGGCCGCGGGCAAAGGAGTAATTATTTGTACGAATAGAGAAGAAGCTAAGGCGGCCTTAACGCAGATCATGGTAGAAAAAGCCTTCGGGGCGGCAGGTGAAAAAGTTGTGGTGGAAGAATACCTTTCTGGAGAAGAAGCTTCCTTTTTGGCCTTTACCGACGGAGAGAGAATTTTACCCCTGCCTTCCGCTCAAGATCATAAGCCCATCTATGATGGGGATCGGGGGCCCAACACGGGAGGAATGGGTGCCTATTCTCCCGCTCCAGTAGTCACCGATAGGGTGCATAAACAGGTAATGGAAGAGATAATGGTCCGGGCCATTCGTGGCCTGGCCGCCGAGGGTAGAAAATATCAGGGAGTCCTTTATGCTGGTCTGATGATCAAGGATGGGCGGGCTAAAGTCCTGGAATTCAACGCTCGATTTGGTGACCCAGAGACCCAGCCTCTTCTTTTGCGACTGAAAAGCGACCTAATTCCTATATTTGAGGCAGTAATTGATGGTCATCTGCACCGGGTAGAGGTAGAATGGGATAGAAGGGCAGCAGTTTGCGTAGTCATGGCCTCCCGGGGTTATCCAGGAGCTTATGAAAAAGGAAAGATAATTTCTGGCTTAGAGGAGGCGGCAAGGATTCCTAATACTTACATATTTCATGCGGGGACAGCTTTAAAAGAAGGTAAAATAGTGACTAATGGAGGCAGAGTCTTAGGAGTAACCGCCTTGGGGGATAATATCGCGGAGGCAATAACTCAGGCCTATAAGGCTGTAGAGAAAATTTCCTGGGATGGAGTCTATTACCGCAGAGATATCGGGCAAAAGGCCCTTAGAAAGGAGCGCAATTGAGCGATAAATCTTTGGTAGCTATTATTATGGGTAGCGAATCAGATCTGGCGGTGATGGAGGAAGCGGCGCAGATTCTCAAAGAATTCAACGTCACCTATGAAATTACTATTTCATCAGCTCATCGCTCACCAGAACGGACGGTAGAGTATGTCCGGGAGGCAACGGAAAAGGGGATCGAGGTAATTATTGCAGGAGCAGGTGGGGCTGCCCATTTGCCTGGAGTAATAGCGGCGCATACGATTCTTCCCGTAATTGGAGTGCCCATGGAATCGATTTTACTTGGCATTGATTCTCTGCTTTCTATAGTGCAGATGCCAGCCGGAGTTCCAGTAGCCACCATGGCTATAGGGAAAGCAGGGGCGCGCAACGCCGGCCTTTTAGCCGTGCAAATTTTGGCCAGAAAACATGAGTGGTTGCGAGAGAAATTAGTTAACTATAAGCAATCATTAAAAGCTAAAGTCGCCGAGCAGGCTAATAAAATTTCTAAGGATTTAGCTGGTGGAAAAACTTGAAAAAAGGGAGCAGCATATAGAATTGGCCACCCCTTGGCTTAAAAATTATGAAGAAGGGGTGCCTCCCCATTTGGAGTATCCCCAAATATCCTTGCCTAACTTGTGGCAAGAAACTGCGGCCTCTTTTCGGGAAAACGTGGCCCTCATATTTGGCGAAAAAAAATTTACTTATCATGACCTAAAAAAGAATATTGATGCCTTGACTAACGCTCTGCTTGCTTTAGGGGTCAAAAAAGGAGATCGGGTGGGCCTCCTTATGCCTAACTGCCCTCCTTATGTCATTGCCTATCAGGCCATTCTCCAAGCCGGGGCGATGGTAGTTAATCTCAATCCCTTGGTCGTAGAAAGGGAACTCCTTTTCTTCTTAAAAGATGCCCAGATGAGTACGATTATTGTGGCTGACTATCTTTTTCCCCGTTTGGCTTCTATAAGACAAGAAAGCTCTTTAGAGCATATTTTAGTGGCCTGCTTAAAGGATTGGGGAGCGCCCCCGGAGCTTTCCTCTGAGAAGAAAATCCGCATTTTGGATTTACCGGCGCAAGGGATTTTTGCTCTGGAATCTTTGATAGCCAAATACATGCATAGCTCATTGTCCCAGGTAGAAATAGGTCCTGAAGATGAGGCGGTGCTGCAATACAGCGGAGCCATTGCTGAGGGAACCAGAGCGGTGGTCCTTACCCATGGGAACTTGGTAGCCAACACGTGTCAGCTCATAAGTTGGGCCGTGCGGGCGCGGAAAGGCAAAGAAGTTTTCTTATCTGTTTTGCCCTTTTTCCATGTTTACGGTATGGCCGTGGCTATGAATATGCCTTTAAGTTTAGCGGCAACTTTAGTAATCTTGCCCCGCTTTGAAGTCCGCCAAGCTCTCCTTGCTATTCGGCGTTACCAGCCTACCTTTTTCCCGGGAGTTCCGCCGATGTTCGTGGCCTTAGCGCAAGAAAAGGACGCAGAAAAGTTCAATTTATCTTGTTTACGCGTCTGTTATAGTGGAGGAGCTCCTTTGGCTGTAGAAGTCTTAGAAGAGTTTGAGAAATTGACCGGTGCCAGGATAACAGAAGGTTATGGTTTAGCCGAGGCTTCTCCAGCTACGCACTGCAACCCCATCTTTGGTAAACGCAAATTAGGGAGCGTAGGCCTACCCTATCCAGATACTTTAGCTAAAATAGTCGATTTGGAGACAGGAGAGAAAGTTTTAGCGCCTGGGGAAGTTGGGGAACTTTGCCTTAAAGGCCCACAAGTGATGAAAGGATACTGGAAGCATCCCGAAGAGACGGCTATGACCATCCGCGATGGATGGCTTTATACGGGTGATATTGCCCGCATGGACGAAGAAGGATATTTTTATATTCTTGATCTCAAAAAAGATATGATTATTGCCGGTGGTTTCAATATTTATCCCAAAGATATTGATCAAGTTCTTTTGGAGCACCCCAAAATTGCGGAAGCGGTAGCCGTAGGCATTCCTGATCGCTATCGCGGGCAAACCGTAAAAGCTTACGTAGTTTTAAAGCCAGGGCAAACAGCCTCAGCAGAAGAAATTCTTAATTTTTGTCGCCAAAACTTGGCGAAGTATAAAGTTCCAACGCAAGTGGAATTTCGGACGCACTTGCCCAAGACCACTTCTGGAAAAATTCTGCGGCGAATATTGCGCCAAGAAGCTTTAGAAAAAAACCAAAAATGAGCTGCCTTATTTTGAAGGCCGACCCTGAAGGAATTAAGCAAGCCAGCGCCATCATCTTAAAGGGAGGCGTCATTGCTTTCCCAACAGAGACTTTTTATGGTCTGGGGGCGGAAGCTTTTAATGAGCAGGCGTTGCGGCGAATTTTTGAAATAAAAGGAAGAGATGAGGGCAAGCCGCTCCTCCTGCTTTTGGCAGAAAAAAGTTGGGTCGCGCCTTTAGTAAAAAGAATCCCCCTTTTAGCTCAGAAGTTAATGGATAATTTTTGGCCGGGTCCTTTGACTTTAGTCTTTGCCGCCCGGCCGCATCTTTCTCCTCTGCTTACTGGAAATACAGGAAAAGTAGGTTTGCGTATCTCCAGCAACTCTTTGACGCAAAAATTGGTGCAAACTGTGGGCAAACCTATCACGGGTACCAGCGCTAATTTATCCGGAGAACCAAGCCTCTCCACAGCTCAAGAGGTAGTGGAAACTTTGGGAAATAAGGTGGAGGCCATCTTAGATGGCGGTAAAACAGCTGGCGGCCTGGGAAGCACAGTTCTGGATATTTCTGGGCCTTCCCCCCAGATCATCCGGGAGGGCGCTATCCCTTTAACAGCCTTAGCTCCTTTTTTAATCAGATAGCCTTCGCGGCCTTTAATTCCCTTATCTGCTCTCTACTCAGCCCCAGCAAATTAGATAATATTTCTTCCGTATGTTCTCCCAGTTCCGGAGAGGCCTTTTCCAGTTTTACGGGTGTCCGGGAGAGTTTGATGGGGCTGTTCACAACTTTGAGCAGGCCGGCTTTAGGGTGGTGTACCTGCGTAATCATTTCGCGGGCCGCGGTATGCGGATCATTAGCTATTTGCGCGATCGTGTTAACCGGGCCGCAGGCTATGTCCAGTTTTTCCATCTCCGCTACCCATTCAGCAGTGGTGCGGGTTTGCATAACAGGGATTAAAATTTTTTCTAAGGCTTTGTGGTTCTTTGTGCGGGCTATGTTGTTTTGGAAACGCTCATCAGTAATTAGTTCGGGCAAATTTAAGAGATGGCAAAATTTTTCCCACCAATCCTGGCGGGCGACGGCAACCACCACATATCCGTCTTTGGTGGGAAAAGCCTGAAAAGGGGTAAGCACCGGGTGGCGGGTACCAATCCTTTGGGGAACTTCTCCGGTAGCAAAGAAGCGCGCAAAAGCATTTTCTAAGAAAGCCATTTGGCAATCTAACATGGAGACGTCAATTCTTTGACCTTGGCCGCTTTTCTCCCGTTCATGCAAAGCAGAAAGAATTCCTATAGCTGTAAATATGCCACCCCCTAAATCTCCGATAGAAAAGCCGACGCGGACCGGCGGTCCTCCTTCTTCACCAGTTATAGAAAGAGTGCCCCCCATTCCTTGAACAATGACATCATATGCGGGCCGATGAGCATAGGGGCTGGTCTGGCCAAAACCAGAACAAGAAGCATATATAATTTTAGGATTAGCTGAAGCTATAGCCGCATATCCCAGCCCCAAGCGGTCCATAACGCCTGGGCGAAAGTTTTCCACCAAGACATCACATTTTTGGGCCAAAGAAAGGATAATCTCCTTACCTTTTGCATGTTGGAGATTCACCGTTATACTTTTCTTCCCGCGGTTGATGCTTAAAAAATAAGAACTTATTCCGTCTATAAACGGGAAGTTTTTGCGCGAGGGATCACCTCCTTCGGGGTTTTCTACTTTGATTACTTCGGCCCCTAAATCAGCCAAAAGCATGGTGCAAAACGGGCCGGCTAAAGCCCAAGTCATATCCAAAACACGTATGTCCTGCAAAGGTCCAGGCATATAAATCCTCCCTAACTAAATTCTAAACTAACCAAGGTCTTTAAGATAAATCGCTAATAATTTTTTTGCAAGAAGATTTAGGAAGATGTTTGTTGCTCGGCAAAACCAGATCATCAGCGGCTGGCGGCCAAGATTTCTTTTTTTAATCAAACTTAATTAGGGGTTTTTGCATATCGGCCATGGCATTAACAATTAATTCGGCCAAGCCGCCATAGTAAATGTGGCTGCGCTCTTTAGCTTTATAGAATTCTAAGATATCGCGAATGGCTGCCTTGCAATTGGAGCATGGGGCACATACATATTTAGGGGTTTCCAGGGGTTCATTCTTAAATGCTTCCAGGATTTGTAAAAATTTCCGGCGACTGCTAACTAAATTGCGCCATTGTAAAAAATTGTAACTGGACATTAAGGCAAATCCGGAACCGCCTCCACAGCAGTAGTTATCGACTCCATGAGGTTCCATCTCTCTGAATTTAGGGGCAATTCTGCGCAGGATGCGCCGCTGGGGTTCAACAATGCCCATGAGGCGCACTATATTACAGGGATCATGCAGAGTAATCGGAAAGTTGTTGCGGGAAGGATCTAAGTTTAGCCTTCCCGAGTTCACGATTTCATCCAAAACTACGAAGGATGATTCCCGAGGGATATTTAAATCAGGAGGTAATACCCGGTCAGCAATTACCGTAAGAGCTTTATGGGTATGGCCACATTCCCCCAAGACAATCTTTTTAACTTTTAGCTTCTTGGCAACTTCAGCATGATGCAGAGCGATCCGGGCCATTTGGATATCATCATACCAGACTCCATAATTTACGCCATCGTAACCTATTCTTTCGGAAGAGAGTGTCCAGGAAATGCCGGCGGCTTGAAAAATTATCGCCAAAGCGCCTATATTCTCTGGCCAGGCCAGAATTTCTCCCGCATTGTGCAAAAATAGAAAGTCTGCTCCTTCTTTATCCCACGGAAACTCAACTTCGTAGCCAGTTATTTCGGCCATCTCTTCTTGAATGAAGGCCACGCAATCTTTGATAGCTTCAGGGGTCATTCCCGTAGATGATCCAATCTGCAGATGTTGTAAAGTTCCTTTCTCATGGAGCTCTTTAGGGGCCAGGCCCAACTCTTGGGAGAATAGCTTGCGGATTTCATGAGTGATTAAACCATTGTCTACTCCTTTAGGGCAGGCGCTGGCACAACGACGGCACATGGTGCAGCGGTAAGCCAGTTCAGCTAAGCGGGCAATGGTTGGCCAATTAAGTTCTATATCTCCCGTGAACTTGGCCCGGATCTTTCCCCCGCGGCGCAGGTATTTATTATATATCCGTCGCAATACTTCGGCGCGGAAGGAAGGACGGTAAATTTCTTGGCGACCACTCATTTCAAAAATGGGGCAGGCTTGAGCACACGTCTGGCATTTGGCGCAATGTTCGAGAGAAAGGAGAAGTGGTTGCAGAAAAGTCCAATTGTTCTTCTCTTCAAAAAGCTTTTGCAGTCCAGAAAGAAAAGCCCGGAGGTATCTTTCCTCTTCTTCCTTAGTCATCGGTTTGGGAAGGCCCAAGGCCACAGTATCATCGAGGGAAGCTTCTATTCTTGCTATTTTTTGTTCAGGTAGTTCCGGAATGGGAATTTTATTAAAATCTTCGTAGGGGGGAGGAAGAGGCGGTAGTTGTTCGGGTTCAATATGGGTTAATTTTTTAACCTTTTTGGAAATATCAGCCGGAGAGATTATCTTTTCCATTTTTCTCCTTTGGTAAAAGGCCAGCGAGGTCATTCCAAGTCTTTTGGCCATCTGCTTTGATGTGCGGAGCAGACCAAGTAGGCTTAAATTTTAAGTTAGTCTGGACGGCGGCCTCGATTTTGCCTCCTTTAAGATTGGGAGTATGCTCCCAGCGGATTTCATGGTAGCTAAAAAATTTCATAAACATATGGGCCATGTGGGTAAAGGGAATATAAGCAAGGATAATTGATCCCCAGAAGATAGTTAGCGAGCCCAAGAAACTCGATTCATCATGGGCAGAAGATAATGGCATAGTTCTTAAAGTTAATAGCGCATGAACATAAGCACGAGCACGATCAAAGGTTGGATCGTAAAAAAGCCCGCTAAGAAAAGCCACAACCAAAAATCCAAGAAGGATAAGCAGGTTAAAATAATCTGCTATGTTGGAGTAAGCTCTTAATTCCGGATCACGCCAGCGGCGAATCAAAAGCCCCACGGCACCAATCGCCCCCAATGTTAAACCCAAGAAGCCCGAAAAAATAGTTAAATAATAGAGCAAAAGAGACAACCCCCCATAATTCGGTGAAATTCTTATTCCCCGGATCATGGCTAAAGCGCTTAAAAGAAGAAGGAGAAGTGTGGCTAATATTAAATAGAGACCGAAATGGAAAGGGAAAGATAGACACCAAAGCTGCCTATTTTTTTCCCACAACCCTCGTAAAAAGAGAATTTCGGGAATCATATATTTAATTTCATTCCCGAGAGAACTTGTCCTTTCTTTTTCCCACCAATTAGGTTCCTCCATATAGGAGCCACCGTACTGTGCTTTAGCTCCGGGCTCATTTTTCACCGGATAAAGTTCCCAGCGCAAATGTAAAGGAAGCTTTTTTTGGCGATAAATGCGTCCAGCCACTCCAATCAAAAAAATAATAAAGCATGTATAAGTAAAAAAGATCAGGAACATTATTTACCTGTAAATTTTTGATTAAAGGCTTGATCTATAAATTATTAATTATTAATACCATGGAATAAATTTTTTCATCATGATCAGGATCATAGTTTGCAAAGTTTGGTTCAAAAAAATCGATAATAAGAATTAAGGAGGATGGACAAAATCAGGTTTGATCAAATTTAAGGCTATTTTTGCGTTCATTTATAAAAATTGGTCGGGGCGAGAGGATTTGAACCTCCGACACCCTGGTCCCGAACCAGGTGCGCTACCAGGCTGCGCTACGCCCCGACTTAATTTAATACTATGAAGGAGGGGCGAGAAAGTCAAGAAGAATGGTGATGGCTAGGCGGAAAAGCTGACCGTCGATCACTTTTAAATTTTAACCCACGCTGCGATCGATAAATCCTTGCGGGGCTCCGGCCCGCCTCCGACCTGCCTCCGGCAAAAG
>JBNAWB010000053.1:16659-18619 GCA_049699975.1 Thermodesulfobacteriota bacterium | reverse complement strand
TGTTGGAGCGGGTTCTCAGCCAAGGCCTGCTCGCGGACTAAAAATTTATAAAACCCCCTCAAGGCAGAAAGAATCCGTGCTTGACTCCGGGGGGAAATGCCCCGGGAACGTAACTCTTGGAAATATTTTCTCATTCCCTCCAAGGAGTTAATTCTCCATAATTCTTCTCCTTGGCTACTTAGAAAAAGAGCATACCCCTGCAAGTCATGAGCATAGGCCTCCAGGGTGTTGGGGCTTAATCCTTTTTCCACAGCCAAATAATGCATATAGCTGTCGAGCCAATAGTCCAAGCTTTTTTTAATCTCCTCCGTCATCAAAAATTTATTCTAACACACCAAATTCTTTTTGCAATTTTTTTATGTTCTGGCCTCCTGGCATTTTTAAAAATAGAGGCTGTGTCGCGATGGCGAGAAAGGGCCAGAGGCAGGCCAGAAGCAAGCCAGAGGCAAGCCAGAGGCAGGCATTCATTCAGAATCATGAGGCAGTGATTCTCCTATGGAACGAGGCGGCAGCAGTAGGCCAATGGCTTGACCCTTGCCGCATTTGGCAAGCCATAAAGGCTTGCCTTACAAATTGATAAGAATATTTAAGCCCCCCCTTTGCGGAAAATTGCTGGTATATTTTGAACATCTTCTTCTCCCGCCGATGCTTCTTCATTCATGCCTGCCTCTGGCCTGCCTTTAGTCCCTTCCCTAAAAGATAGCAATTTATTAACTATGACCCTGTCTCCTGGGAAAGAGACAGGTTGAGGAGGAGCAAATATAGATATTAAGTGAAGTTTCTTTATTCCTTTGCCGATAAATCTATTGAGTCCGGAATAAACTCTTGAAATATAAATTTTAAGGCCTGTAATTAACAAAGAATTGGGAAAGAAAGGTGAAAAATGGATATTTCTGAACTTTTAATTTTTGTCCAAAAGGAGAATGCTTCTGATCTTCATCTAAGCGCTGGCGAATCGCCCATGGTGCGCATTCATGGGGAGATGAAAAGGATCGAGATGCCCCCTCTTAGCCGAGAAGAAATTCACAAGATGCTCTACGACGTCCTCAACGACCAGCAACGCAAGAAATTTGAAGAAATGCATGAATTAGATTTCTCTCTGGAATTAAAAGGTGTGGCCCGTTACCGGGTCAACGCCTTTCGTCAGGCACGGGGGGATAGCATTGTCTTCCGCGTGATTCCCTCTAAGATTATGACCTTGGAGCAACTTGGTTTGCCGCGCCAATTACGGGAAGTGGTAAAAAATGAAAAAGGTCTAATTTTAGTAACCGGTCCTACTGGGAGCGGTAAATCCACCACCCTGGCAGCCATGATTGACATCATCAATAATACTTGGCGAGGACACATCATCACCATTGAAGATCCGATTGAATTTGTGCATGAATCTAAAAAATGTTTGATCAGCCAAAGGGAGGTTGGAGCTCACACCCATAGTTTTGCCAATGCGCTGCGCAGTGCTCTGCGTGAAGACCCTGATATAATCCTGGTCGGTGAAATGCGGGACTTGGAAACCATTTCTTTGGCCCTCACGGCCGCCGAAACCGGCCACCTGGTCCTCTCCACGGTCCATACCAGCGGCGCAGCAAAGACCATAGATCGAATTATCGATGTTTTTCCCGCTCACCAACAAGAACAGGTACGGGCCCAATTTGCCGAATCCATCCAAGCTATTATTTCTCAGGTACTTTTGAAGAGGCGGGATGGGCGCGGTCTTGTTCCGGCTGTAGAGATAATGATCGGCACGCCTGCCGTGCGCAACCTTATTCGCGAAGGGAAAATTGCCCAGCTCCCCTCCGCCATCCAAACGAGCCAAAAGTTCGGGATGATTAGCATGGACCAATCTTTGAAAGATTTAGTAACCCGGGGTATTGTGGATAAAGAACAATGCCTCTATTTAGCCACCAATCCGAATATCTTTAACACTTAAGGAGGTTAAGGCGATGACCATGAATATCCGCGA